>CAVDSU010000005.1:36123-47065 GCA_963611685.1 bacterium | reverse complement strand
TACCGCCGCACCAGCGGCGGAAGAGCGCCTGCGGCGCCTTATAAACTAGCCACTACCCACTAATGGCTAGATACTTACCGCCGCACCAGCGGCGGAATAGCGCCTGCGGCGCCTTATAAACTAGCCACTACCCACTAATTACTAAGTACTTAGAATATTATTGCCAGAGGATATTCTCATCAAAAGGCAGTTCTGGCGCAACGATTCCCAGGAATTCGCGGATTTCGCCTATCATCTTCTTTGCGGGGACGCACTTAACGGGGTCTTGTGCCAGGGAATCGCGGAGTTCCGCCTGTGTGATATGGGAGAATGCCTCCTGTTGCGGGGTCCAGAGCGCGCAGACCTCCTCGGGAGAGGCGGGGCTCCACTGGGACATCCTTTCCAGGAGTTCCTGTACCCGCAGGGGATTCTCCTGCGCCCAGGTGTCATTCACGGCGATGCCGGCCCAGGGGACCTCGGGGGCGCGATGTCGGATGGCGCCGTAGATCTCCTCCAGCGAAGTGATTCGGTGGAAGGAGGGCTCCTTTTTGCAGAGGGAGGTCGCGAAGGGCTCCGGGAGCATCAGGAACTCGGCCTGTCCCTGGAGTGCCCGAAGCATGAGGGGCTTCACATCCAGAGGCGCAATGCGGATCGTGTCCTCGCCGGCGTCCTTCAGGAGCGCCTCCAGGAGATATCGTCCCGCGCCGTCAGCGGGCCCGAAGGGCAGCTCTTTTCCGCGGAAGTCCTCGGGGAAGCGCATCTCGCGCTTCGAGAGCAGCTGCCACTTTCGCCAGCCCGTGACCGCCAAGAGCTTCAGGGGCGCGCCACGGCGATAGGCGCGCGCAAAGCCCTCCAGATGCCCTACCCAGAACTCGCCCTGTCCGCCTAACAGCAGACTCTGGAAGGCGACCGTCGTATTCCATCCCTGCAACGAACGCTCTTCCTCCGGCAATGCCGACAACAACGGCAGCAGCGGCGTGGTGGCGGAGGAGTTCGTCCAGATCGTGACCACCGACGACGCGCTGTCGCCCGTTGTCGCCGCATTCGCCGCATTTTTCCTGCAGCCGCAGAGTGCGCTGGAAGCGAGGACTGCGACCAGGAGGAATCGCAGGGGGCTTCCGATGGAGGAGAGGAGGCATCCCATGGTGGGGTATTTCGCGTTTCGGCAGGTCGTTAGTTAATGGGTGCCATGATGCACACGAAGTGTATGGTTCCCATGGGCGCCAGGGGTGCGCAGTGGAGCATGGAGCGCGCCATATCGGGGTGGTGGACCCTCCCGCCGTCGGGGGCATCGGGGAGGATGCGTCCCACGGGGATTCCCGGCGGCATCATCCCGCCCAGCCCGCTGGTGACCACCAGCTGTTCCGAGGTGACGGTGAGTTCCTTGGGGAGATACTCCACCTGGAAGCCCAGGGTGCCGTCGGCAAAGGGGTGTTCCTTGCCGCAGCCCTGGAGGACTCCCGCCACATCGCCGCCCGACAACCCCACGCCAAAACGGCATTCCCGGGAGAGCACGGAGACCACCTCCGCGGTATGCGCATAGCAGCGAATGACGCGTCCGAAGGCATAGCCGTCCACCAGCACCAGCGCGCCAGTCACCAGCCCATCCTTGGCGCCGCGGTTCACCAAAAGGCAGTCGTACCATCGCGCCGGATCCCGGGAAATCACCTCCGCCAACACCGCGCGCCACTCTTGACGCGCCGGCAAGGACGCCAGGCGCCGCAGCTCCTGGTTCTCCTTCCGCAAGTCCTCCTGGGAGTCCAGCCGCGCCTGGAGCTCCTGCACCAGCCGCTCCGACTCCAGCAATGCGTCGCGACGCGAGAGCGCGCCCGGCTGAATCCACCGGATGCCATCGCCCACCACGCGGAAGAATGCGCCGCAGAGGGAGACCGTGGGACCGAAGACCGCGGAGGCGAAGCGTCGTCCGAAGGGGGTCACGGCGCCCACCAGCAGCGCGATGGTCAAGACCGACAGCACCACCCACCGGAGCGAAAAATAAAATGGCCTCGAGGACTTTGGCAAGGGTAGCTATTCCTGTGAGGGCGTCTCCGCCAGCGGGCTCCGTTTGTCTGCGCCGGCGCGGCGGCGTCGGAAGAATTCCCGGAGGACCCCCGCGCATTCGTCTGCCAAGACCCCGCCGGTGACGGGCGTGCGATGGAGGGTCCCGGCGAATCCGGTGATATCCAGTGCGCCGCCGGCGGCGCCCATGCGGGGATCCGGCGCGCCGAAGACGAGTCGTCCCAGCCGGCAATTCACCATGGCGCCGGCGCACATGGGACAGGGCTCCTTGGTGACATAGAGGGTGCACTCCGCCAGCCGCCACTCCCCCAACGACCGGCTGGCCGCCTGCAACGCCAGCAGCTCCGCGTGCGCCGTGCCGTCCTTGCACGCCTCCACGCAATTCGCCGAACGCGCAAGCTCGTTTCCCGCGCCATCCACCACCACGGCGCCCACCGGCACCTCGCCCCGCAAAGCCGCCTCGCGGGCGGCCTCCAGGGCACGGCGCATCCAATGGCAATCCTCCTCCTTGAGGACCTCCGCAGAAATTTCCGTGGCGTCGTCCATGAGCGGGCAAGCGGGATCTATTCGTACGCAACGAACGCCTGCCCCCTTAGGAGGGGAGGCAGACGTCCGCGGGTGCTAGGGATTCACGAGAGGGGTCGTGCCTACAGGTTGATCTTCAGGCCGGCGTCCGTGCGAATCTGGTTCAGCTGCTCCATGGCGGCCTTGCCGGTCTGCTGATTCTCCAGGAACTGCTTGATCTGCTCCTTGGCGTCCTCGAAGGGCGCGATGGAGGCCGCGGTCTTGGCGCCCGCCTTGATCAGGTGAAAGCCGAACTGCGTCTCCACGGGATCGGAGATCTCGCCCTCGGCGAGGTTCTTCAGCGCGGCCTCGAACTCGGGGACCATGCTGCCCTCGGGGAAACGCCCCAGGTCGCCGCCCTGCTCCTTGCTGGGGCAGTCGGAATACTCCTTCGCCAGATCGCCAAAATTGGCGCCGTCGGCGGTCAGCTTGCCCTTGATCTCGCAGAGCTTGGCGAGGCACTCCGCCTTCTGCTCGTCACTGGGGGGATTGGCGGGGAACTGCACCAGGATGTGCGCGGCGCTGAAAAGCGCGGGCTGCTCGAATGCCTGCTGGTTCTCGTCATAGAAGGCCCGGATCTCCTCGTCCGTCACCACAGGAGCGGGGAGCTTCGCGTCCAGCCCCTGGAGATACTTCTCCACGATGGTCTCTTCCACGAACTTCTGCACGACCTCGTCGCGGGTCATGCCCAGCTGCTCCAGCTGCTTGGCGAAGGCGTCCTCGCCCATCTGCGCATTCATCGCCTTCTCCGTCTCGTCCACCTGCTTGGAGGCCGCGTCCACATCGCCGGAAATGCCACCCTCCTTGGCCAACGCCAGGAAGAGCGCACGCTGGCCCATGGTGGCGCCCAGCTGCTTGGTGAAGCCCTCTACCTGCTGGGCGGTGAGCGTGGCGCCACTCTTCTTGGCATTCTCCACGGCAGGACGGACCACCTCCAACAACTCCTTCTTGGTCACCAACACGCCCTTGTTGTAGCTGGCGACCTCCTCGGGCAGACCAGCAAAATAGGCATCCGTATCAAAAGCACCGGCGGCCTCGGCAACAGCGGCGGCGGGAGCGGCGGCCTCAGCGGGCACGGCAGCGGCGTCCTGTGCCTGGAGGCCTCCGGCGCAGACTAGCAGAGAGGCGGCAAGAGCGAAGAGGGTCTTCTTCATGGAATTTGTTCTTCCTTTGGGTTGAGATTGCAGAGTATGAAAAGAAAGCAAAAGGCCAAAACGGGTAACTTGGCGCAAAGCCAGCCCCATAGACTAGCCGCCACGGCTACGGTTCCCTGCCAACTGCGCCGGCGCCGGCCGGAAGCCATCCGTAGAAGAGTGTGGCGGCCTCGGCGACGCCGGAGAAGTGCATTGTGGGGGGAGCGGGGAGTGCTTGTCGGTAGTGTTTCAGGAATCCCGGGGAGAACTGTGTTGCGTCCTCCTGCAGGAATTCCCGCCAGGGCGCAATCAATTCCAGGAATGCGACGGGATCGCCGTCGAGTCGTGCGGCGAGGACTCTTCCGGAGAAGGTACGGTTTTCCTCGCGGGAGAGTCGCGCTTTCAATAATGCCTTCTGCGCAGGGGAGAGCTCGTCCCAGCGCAGAGCGCAAGCGACCTCCGTCTCGGCGGACCATTCCGATGCGTCGTCCAGGAGTCGGTCCAGGGGCGCCTTCAGGGCGTCGATCAACGGCACCGTGCGTTCCTGGGAGAGTGCATTCAATTCCGCGAGGCATTCGGCGATGGAGGGTCCTTCGCCTGGCAGGGCATTCAGGGCGAAATCCAGCGCATGGAGCCACGCGGCGCATTTCGCCTGGTGTTCCTGTAGCCGGAGCTCCTCCAGCAGCGCCTCCTGACTTTGCCAGAAGGGCGGGAAGGCCTTCGGCGCCATCCGGGAGAGCTCCGCCTTCCAGGGTTCCAGAAAGACCATCGACTGCGACAGGTCCTCGCTCTTCTGGTAGGGTCGCCGTGCGCAGAAGAGGGAGAGTGCCTGGAGTGCCTGGGGGAGCTGCCGGAGCTGCAGCAGCGTGGGCGTCGCCCTGCCCTGCCGCTCCGCTTCATCCAACAGCGCGGAGAGATCATGGAAGCGCTGCTGCTGCAGGAGTCGATTGGCCTGCGCAAAGAGCTCGCGCTGACTGCCCTCCTCCCGGAGCATCCGCGATACCTGCGGATTCAAGTCCGCGCCCTGGGAGAGCTCCTCCCAGACCTGCGCACCCGAACGAAGGGCCTCCCCCGCCTCCAACAACGCGTCGCTCTTCTTCAAGTCATAGACCGGACGGCGCCTCTCGCCGCCCTCGCCGGTGCCGTCCTCTCCGCCGCCGCGTCCACAGGAGAATGCCAGCGGCAACAACAGCAGTGTCGCCGCCAGCAGCAGTCTCAATGGGATGCGCAGGGGAGTCATTTGAAGGAGGGGCGTTCTTGGGGGCGTTTTCCGGCAGGAAAGAATGGTGGTGCGGCGGGTGGTGCACGGTAGGCAGGGGGTATATTAACCGCCACACGATTTCCACCGTGGCGCCCCTCCCAAACCGGGGGGGCGCCGACTCGTCTTCCCGCCTACGGGCGCCTCCTGCACTGGGGGCGCGTCACGCAACGGGAGAATATACCGCCGAACTAGGAGATTTCCCCTCTATGACACGCCAAGATGGCCGCCGCCCAGACCAGCTCCGCCCCGTCACTCTCATCCCAGACTTCCAACGGCATCCGCTGGGCTCCGTGCTGGCAGTCTGCGGAAACACCCGCGTGATCTGCGCGGTCTCCCTGGAAGAGAAGGTCCCCTCCTGGATGAAAGCACAGGAGGTCCCCGGCGGATGGATCACCGCGGAATACCAGATGCTCCCCAGCGCCACCGGCACCCGCGGCGACCGGGAGTCCACCAAAGGAAAGGTCTCCGGACGCACCGCCGAAATCCAACGGCTGGTGGGACGCTCCCTGCGCGCCGTGGTCGATCTGGAAAAACTCCCCGGAATCACCCTCCATGTCGACTGCGATGTCATCGACGCCGACGGCGGCACCCGCTGCGCCTCCATCACCGGCGCCTGCGCCGCCCTGGAATTGGCGTGCCGGAGGCTCCAAAAGCAGGGCCGGCTCGCGGAATGGCCCCTCAAGGCGCGGGTGGCCGCGGTCTCCGTGGGACTGGTGGACGACGCGCCGCTTTTGGATTTGTGCTACGTGGAGGACTCCGCGGCGCAGGTGGACATGAATGTGGTCATGACCGACCAGGGGCGCTTTGTGGAGATCCAGGGCACGGGCGAGGAGGCCACCTTCGACCAGGAACAGCTCCAGCAGCTCCTCGCGCTGGCAAAGGGCGGACTGAGCGAGCTCTTCCAGGCACAGGAGAGGCTCCAGCAAAACGCAACGGCGCAATAACGACAATCCCTCATGAGAAGCAAGCCCCTCGCCAACGACCTGACCTGGTCCGTCTCCCGGAACCGACTCTTCCGCACCTGCCCCCGCGCATACTACTACCAGTACTACGGCGCCTGGGGCGGATGGTCCTTCGACGCCCCCGAACAGACCCGGCTCCTCTACGCGCTCAAGCAAATGACCAGCTTCCCGCTCTGGGGCGGCAGCGTGGTGCACCAGGTGATCCAGGAGGCCCTCCAGCAAATGCGCGAGAGACGCATCCTGCCCACCCTGGATGAGCTCCAGCAGCGCGCCCGCGCCTTGCTGAATGCCGGCTGGAAACAGTCCCGCGACCGGCTCTGGCAGCAGGATCCCAAGCGCAACGTGAATCTCTTCGAACACTACTACGCCCGGGAGGGCGAACCGATCCCCCGGGAGGAGACCGACGCCCTCAAGGAGAAGGTCTTCAGCGCCCTGGATGGCTTCCTCTCCAGCGGTGTCCCCCAGACGGTCCTGCCCCTGGAGGCCAACCAGTGGGGGCAGATCGATGTGCTCAACAGCTTCGTGGTGGGCGAACTCCCCGCCATGGAGACCGCCCCCGCACTCCCCCTGAAGGTCTGGTGCGCCCTGGATTTCTCCTATGTGGACAACGAGGGCGTGCTGCATATCCTGGACTGGAAGACGGGCACGGAACACCGCGAGGAGCTTCGCCTGCAGCTGGCGTGCTACGCGCTCTACGCCCTGGACACGCTCCATTTTCCGCTGGAGAGGCTGCAGCTCAAGGGGGTCTTCCTGAACGACTCCGGACGCATCAGCACCTACGAGATCTCCTCCGAAAGCCTGGTGAACGCCAAGACACAGATCCTCAATAGCGCACAGGCAATGCGAAACTGCCTCCGGGATCCCGTGGAAAATCTCGCCGAGGAAGAGACCTTCCCCTGCACCCAAAATCCACAGTGCTGCACACGCTGCCCATTCCTACAGGTCTGCCCCGCCGCACAAAACGCGGGACTCGCACCGCTATAAAAAAAGACGCAAAAGCCGCCCACCCGACCTTTCGACCGACCCTCCATGCCGGAGAAGTGCTACATCGCCATCGACCTGAAGTCCTTCTACGCCTCGGTGGAGTGCGTGGACCGGCAGCTGGATCCGCTGGACGCCTGCCTGGTGGTGGCCGATCTCTCCCGCACCGACAAGACGATCTGCCTGGCGGTCTCGCCCGCCCTGAAACACTGGGGGGTCCCCGGACGACCGCGGCTCTTCGAGGTCCAGCAGCAGGCGGCGCTGGTCAACGACCAGCGACTCCGCCGTGCGCCCTACCACCGCTTCCGAAAGCGCTCCACCAGCATGCGGGAGCTGGAGGGCGATCCGTCGTTGGAGCTGGATTTCCTGGTGGCCACGCCGCGCATGGGGCGATATATGGAGATCAGCTCGAAGATCTACGATATCTATCTGCACTACATCGCCCCCGATGACATCCATGTCTATTCCATCGACGAGGTCTTCCTGGACGCCACGAACTACCTCGCGAAATACCGCCTCACCGCACAGGAGCTGGCGCGAAAGCTGATCCACGCGGTCCTGGAGGCCACCGGCATCACCGCCACCGCCGGCATCGGCGAGAATCTCTTCCTCTGCAAGGTGGCAATGGACATCGTGGCAAAGCATATCCCGCCCGACCAATACGGGGTCCGCATCGCCGAGATGTCCGTCCACGACTTCCGGCAAACCCTCTGGACACACCAGCCACTCACCGACTTCTGGAGAGTGGGACCCGGCACCGCCGAAAAACTCAAGAAGCACGGCATGCGCACGCTCGGCGACGTCGCCAGGATGTCCACCCAAAACCAGGAGCTGCTCTATAAGCTCTTCGGCATTAACGCAGAACTCCTCATCGACCACGCCTGGGGGCTGGAGGACTGCACCCTCCACGACATCAAAAGCTACCGCCCCGCCGGCAAAAGCCTGGGCGCCGGACAGGTCCTCCAGGAACCCTACGACTTCGACCACGCGGAACTCGTCGTGCGCGAAATGGGCGACCAGTTGGCGCTGAGCCTGGTGAAGCACGGCTACGTCACCGACCAACTGGTCCTCTGGGTCGGATACGACTCCGCCTCCCTCAAGCCCGATCGACCCCAATACACCGGCGCCATCCACCAGGACCGATACGGCCGCGAAGTCCCCTCCGGCGCACACGGGAGCCTCCGATTCTCCACACGAATCTCCTCCTCCAAAATCCTCACCCAGGCAGCCGGCGAACTCTTCCGGAAAATCGCAAATCCGCGACTCCTGGTGAGGAGGCTCACCATCGCCGCCGGACGAGTCTTCCCCGCACAGGCCCCGCCCCCAAAACAGCCCGAGCTCTTCACGCTCCCCGAAGAAGAACGCGCCGCTCAGGCACTCCAACGGGAACGCCGACAACAACAGGCCGTCCTCAAAATCCAGCAGAAGCTCGGCAAGAACGCCATCCTCAAGGCCATGAACCTGGAAGAGGGCGCCACCACCCGCACCCGAAATACCCAAGTCGGAGGACACCGTGTCTGATCCCAACAACATCCTCGACCAACTGGAAGAGCCGGAGTCCCCCTACCAGGATCTCGTAAACAAACCACGCCCCCCCCATCCCCCTAAACATCCGCCAATGCCACGACAGGCACGAGCCGCACAATTCGCCTCCTTCGACGCCCTCACCGGATACCACGAACTGCTCAACGACGTCGATCTCACCCACGAGGATATGACAGAATTCACCGTGGAGGAAAATGGGGAATAAGTGAAAAGGAGGAACTACGATTTTACTTCAATCTTAAACCCGACATTATAGAAAAATCGTTATAACACCTATTTGTGCCCCACACAAAACTCACTGTCTTTTGGGAAATACTAGTTCTGGATCAAGTGACTATATCTGTATTTTGGAGATAAAACTCTTTTTTCCCCTTCCTATTATTCTTTCCAAGTAGGGGTATGTTTCATGGCGTAGAGGGTGAGGTCGAGGAGGTTTCGGAATTCTTGTGGGTCGTGGGTATTGGTGACGGCGATTTGGAGTGCGGCTCCCATGAGTTGTTCGTAGAAGACTCCGGCGATTTGTCCGGGAGCGAACTCCTGGAATTCCCCGCGGTTCATTCCTTCGCGGATGAGTCGGAAGAGTGAAAGTCGAAGCAGTGCGGTGTGTTTCGAGACTCGTCGGGAGACGGACTCGCCCTTTCGTTGGAGGTCGATGAGGTATTCGACGACGGCGTCGAGGAGGGGCGCGTTTTGTTCCATGTATTCCGTGATGGAATACAGGATGAACCGGAGTTTTTCGCAGGCGGTCTTGGTGGGGTTTTCCTGGACGAATCGGAGGAATTGGACGCCCAGGGTGGTGGAGGCGCGGTAGACGACGGCCTCGAAGACCTTCCGCTTGCTACTGTAATACCGGTAGATCACCGTGCGGCTCAAATTGCAACGCTTGGAGAGGAGCTTCAGGGTGACCCGGGGATAGCCCAACTCTCCAAAGAGCTTCTGGGCATTCTTCAGGATCAGCTCCACACGCTGGGCATGGTCGACACGGCGGCGCATCAATTCTAAAAAAGGGAGGAAGGAGGAAGGAGGAAGTGTGGCCACTTTGCAGTGGGCGTGCGCCGAGCGCGCCCAATTGGCGCGCAAAGTACCGCCGGTAGGCGGAAGAGCGCCTGCGGTACCTTTTCAGACTAGCCACTAGCCACTGGGGCCTAGCCACTAATTCAGGGGGGGGGGCACGGGGGCGCAAGCCCCTCCGTCCTTTGGTTGGTATTTATCTAGGGAACGATGGAAGAGCCGCGCGGCGACCTTGCCGCTAGCCGCCAGCCATTCTTTGCTAGGCACTGGCTGGTTTTCATAAGATAGCCTCTTTTCTGGTGGGTGAGGGGTAAAACCGTGGGTAGAAAATATATTATTCGGCCTATGTTGAACTTACCAGAAGAGCGGAATGTGCGCATCGCGGGTGTGGGGTCGTATTTGCCCCGTCGCGTGGTGTCGAACCAGGAGTTATGCGAGAGTCTATCGACCTCCGACGAGTGGATTGTGTCGCACACGGGGATTTCGCAGCGTCATATCGCGGGGGACGACGAGAGTGCCTCGACGATGGGTCTTGAGGCGGCGAGGCGTGCCTTGGCGGATGCGGGGGTCTCTGCGGAGGAGCTATGCATGGTGATTGTGACCACCTCCACCGCGGACTACGCCAGCTACCCCTCCACGGCGGCGCTGATCCAGGGTCGTCTGGGGGCGGTGAATGCGGGCGCCTTCGACTTGAGCGCGGCGTGCACCGGCTTTGCGTATGGCGCGGCGATGGGGAAGTACTACTGTCAGGCGCATGGCAAGCCGGTATTGGTAGTGGCCAGCGAGGTCAATAGCCGGATCTTGGATTGGTCGGACCGCAGCACGTGCGTGTTGTTTGGCGATGGCGCGGGCGCGGTGGTGCTGGTGCCCTCTTCGGCGCCGGGGATGATCTGCGAGGTCCTGGGGGCGGATGGCACCCGTGCCATGAGCCTGGTCCGGGAGGCCGGGTTGCGCTCGCCGGAGGACCTGAAGACCCCGCCGGGCTTTGTGCGCATGGACGGCCGGGCCGTCTTTCAATTTGCGGTGCGCACCATGGAGAGGGTCATTCGGGAGCTTCTGGAGAAGGCGGGCCTCACGCTGGACGACGTGGCGCACGTGATCCCCCACCAGGCAAACGAGCGAATCCTCAATGCCGTGGCACGAAACATGGGGATCTCCCCCGACCGCTTCTTCCATAACATCCAGAATGTGGCAAATACCGCCAGCGCATCCATCCCCATCGCACTGGACGAAATGCACCAGGCCGGAATGCTCCACGAAAACGACCTGATCCTCACCGTCGCCTTCGGCGCCGGACTCGTCTACGGCGGGAGCCTGCTGCGCTGGAAGCGGCGGTGCGGCGCGTAAACGCGCTGCAAGTACCTAGTAATTAGTGGCTAGTGGCTAGTTGCAAGGTCGCTGCGCGGCTCTTCCGCCGCTGGGAAGCGGCGGTGGTGCAAGAAGATGCCGCCTTCGAGACGGTACTAGCCTAAGGGCGTTTTTCCCTA
>CAVDSU010000005.1:0-35971 GCA_963611685.1 bacterium | reverse complement strand
TCTTCCGCCGCTGGGAAGCGGCGGTGGTGCAAGAAGATGCCGCCTTCGAGACGGTGGCTAGCCTAAGGGCGTTTTTCCCTAGCCGGCTACCCAAAGGACGGGTGCTGCCGCCCCCGTACCCCTGCCAACGCTCTTCCGCCTACTGGCGGTACCGATATTTAGCGCGCCAATTTGGGCGCGCATGGCGCAATCGCCGGGTCTTCCCGGCGATGGGTTCCAACGGGAACCCTGGCCGAACTTCCTCCTTCCTCCTTCCTCCTTTTTAAAAAATTATGTCTTTCCACTTCCCTACTTCCTCCCTTCCCGGCAGCTGCACCACGATTTTGGTTACCCCGGGGGCCAGTGCGGATGGCCGGATGCGTGTAGCGCACTCCTGTGACGACGCCCTAGCGGATCACCGTGTGGTCTTTGTGCCGGCGAAGGACTGGGATGAGGGCGCGATGCGTCCGGTGTATCCCAGTGCCATTTGCGAGAAGGCGTTGCCGCAGTGGAATGCGCAGTTGATTCCGCGGTTGTATGATCCGGAGCGTGAGGACCGCTATCGGGACTCCATGGGGCAGGCGTTTCCGACCCTTCCGGTGGGGAAGATTCCGCAGGTGCGCCACACCTACGCCTATCTGGACAGCAATTACGGCATTGTAAACGAGAAGGGGCTGATGTTCGGCGAATGCACCTGCAAGGCGCACAACCTCTGCGATCCCGAAGAAGGGAAGCGTCTTTTCTACTCCTCGGAGCTCATGCGCGTGGCCTTGGAGCGTTGTACTCGTGCCCGTGAGGCCATCGAGCTCATGGGGTCGCTGATCAACGACTACGGCCTCTATGGCACGGGCGAGACGCTGTTGGTGGGCGACGGCGTGGAGGGATGGGTCATGGAGATGGCGCCCTCTCCCGAGGGCGTCGGCGGGCTCTGGGTCGCGCAGAGAGTCCCGGACGGCGAGGTCTTCGTGGAGGCGAATCTCTTCCGGATCCGTGAGCTCCATCCGGACTCCCCCGACCAGCTCCTGTGTCCCGCGCTGGCGAAGGCGTCCCGCGAGAATCCAGGATTGGATTGGACCGCCATGATTTCCGAGGGCGAATACCACCATCCGCACTACTCCCTGCGGAGAGTCTGGCGCACCTTCGATATCCTGGCGCCCTCGAAGAAGCTCCCCACGCACGTACAGGGCGGATTCCTCACCAAGGACTACCCCTTCGCCATTGCCCCCGACCAGCCCGTGACCCGCGAGACACTCTTCCAGATCTACCGCGACCACCTGGAGGGCACCCCCTTCGATCTCACCAAGGGCGCCGCCGCCGGTCCCTGGGGAAACCCCAATCACGCGCGTCCCACCGACGACGAGGAGAAGAACCTTGGCGCCTGGGAGCGCGCCATCTCCATGGTGGACACCGGATACGCGTATATCCTGGAGCCCGGCGGAATCTGCTGGCTGGCCATGGGTCGTCCGGCGGAGGTGCCCTTCGTGCCGCTGGCGGTGGCAGAGCCGCCGCAGTCCTTCAGCCAGGGTAGTCCGCGGGAATTCGATCCGGAGGGCTGTGCCTGGTGGCGTTTCAATCTAGTGAGCCAGTATTCCGAATTGCGCTACCGGGACATGATCCGCCACATTGCGGAATACCAGCAGCGTTCCGAGGGTCGCGCCACCCTGGAGCTGGAGTCCCTGGAAAAGGCGAATGCGCCCCTCGAAGAACGGCAATTGCGCCTGAATGCCCTGGCAGAGATGACCCTCCAGGAATGGGAGAGGCTCTTCGCCCTGTTGGCCGTCACCTACAACCAGGGATACATCAACACCGAGGAGAAATTCTCCCAGCGGGAGCCCTCCAATCCCGAATTCCTGAAGGCAACGGGCTTTGGGCCCATCGAATATTGAGCCAATAAGGAAGATCTCCAAAGGACGGAGGGGCTGCCGCCCCCCGTCCCCCTGCTAAAATGCCCTTTCCGCCTACCGGCGGCATCGTGCGGAAGCGAACCGCTGTTTTCCGGCGAGGTCTTGGAGGATCTGGACCTCGTCGTATCCCAGGTCCAGGAGATATTGTTGGAGGGCGGGTCCCTGTGTCTCTCCCATTTCCATGAGGAGGAGTCCATTGGGGGTCAGATAGTCTAGGGCCTCCTGGGCGATTTTGAATTCCAGGGCGAGGCCGTGGTTTTCGGCCTCCAGTGCCAAGCGGGGTTCGTAGTCCTTGACCTCTGGGGGGAGGACGGCGTATTCCTCGGGTGACACGTAGGGTGGATTTGCGGTAATCAAGTGGAAGCGCGCGGTGGGATCCAGGGGCTGGAAGAGATCGCCCTGCAGGAGAGTGCAGTTTTTTGCCTGGAGCGCCTCCTGGTTCTTCCGTGCCCAGGAGAGCGCCTCCGGCGAGAGATCCACTCCCGTGCACGCGAATTCCGGGTGCTTCAGCGCCAGGGAGAGGATGATTGCCCCGGAGCCGGTGCACAGATCCAGGACGCGGCTGTCCCCGGGGGCATCCCGGAGCTCCTTCAGGGCGGCGTCCACCAGGAGCTCCGTCTCGGGGCGGGGGATGAGCACTCCGGGTCCCACCAAGAACTCCCATTCATAGAAGAGGACGCTTCCCACCACATACTGAAAGGGCGTCCCCTGGCAGCGTGCGGTGAGCCAGTGGTCCAGGAGTTCGCCGGAGGGGATGCCGCGGCGGGCGCTTTCCCGCGGAAGCAGCTCCGTCATCCATCGCGCCTCCTGGGAGGCATTTTCGACGCCGGCGTCGCGGAGGCGTCCCAGGGCGTGTGAGAGCAGCGTCATGCCTTCCTATCCCTCGCGTTCCTCGCCGGCATTGTCGGCGGGGGCCTTCCCGAAGGCATCGTCGGTCTTCTTGTGATAGAATTCCCGGATGGCATTCCAGCCCTCCCACGGCGAATCGCAGAAGGTGATCAGCTCCAGGTCTTCGGGGGAGATCACGCCCTCCTCCACAAAGCGGTCCCAGTTAATGAGGCTCTTCCAGAATTCCGAGCCGAAGAGCAGGATGGGGATTCTGGGGACGATATTCGTCTGGACGAGCGTGAGGGCCTCGAAGAGCTCGTCCATGGTGCCGAAGCCGCCGGGGAAGCACGCCAGGACCGCCGCGCGCTTCATGAAATGCATCTTCCGGATGGCGAAGTAGTGGAACCGGAAATTCAGCTCGGGGGAGATATAGGGATTTGGCTTTTGTTCGAAGGGCAGCGTGATATTGAGTCCGACGGTATATGCGCCCATTTCGGAGGCACCGCGGTTTCCGGCCTCCATGATGCCGGGTCCGCCGCCGGTGATGACCACCAGCTCGTATCCATCGGAGGCATTCTGGTCGTAGGTGGAGACGATTCCCGCGAATTGCCGCGCCATCTCGTAGTATTTGCTGTTCTCCAGCTGCTTCTCCGCCTTCCGAAGTTCCGCCTGCGCCTCCGGGGCCTCCGGGGACTCCGCCAGGCGCGCCTTCGCCGCGGCAATGGCGGCCTCGGCGGCCTGCCGGGAGACCAGCCGCGCGCTCCCGAAGATCACCACGGTGGAGACGATCCGCTTGTTCCGCAGGACCTCCTCCGGCTTCAAATACTCCAGATGGAGGCGGATGCCGCGGCAGGAATCCGACTTCAGGAATTCGGGGTCCTCGATGGCGAGCTTATAGGTATCACTCATGGCTTTTTGGGGGAATTTTCCAGAGAGGCGGTGTCTACGAAAAAGCCCCCGGTGTCGTGGGGCGACCCGCGGTCCCAGCTGATGGGTGAGGGACCGTGTTCGTCCGGGGGATCCGGGGGCCTTTCTTAGGGTGCGACAACCGTATCGCGGGGATGCGCGAGGTTTATCGCCGGGGGGTATTGGGCATACCGGCGGGGATGGGTGCCATTCCGGGGCCGTAGGCGCCGGGCATGCCATTCATGCCATTCATGCCATTGGGGTCATTGGGGTTCGGCGCGGGCATCTCGCGGCGGGTCTTCTCGATCTGGTCGACCCACTCCTTTTCGCCGGGGGCGCCGCCCTCCTTGTCCACCAGGAAGTACCCCTGCTCGGTCATCCACTGGGGAAGCTCGTTCGCCTTATACTGCTCCACCAGGCGCTCCACCAGGGTATTGCGCACCTTCTCCACGAAATTCTTCATGGGGACCCAGAAATCGGGCTTTGCGGTGCGGAGGCTGGCGGTGGGCTTGGAGATATCGGGGACGTAGAAGTTGCGGCGGAATTCGGCGGCGGTATTCTCGAAGATATACTGGTCCACCAGGGAGTCGTATTCCACATCCACCTTTCCGCAGTTGTTGACGATGTAGGCCTCCTTCTCGGTCTCATTGATGTCCTTGTAGAAGCGCGCCTGGTCCTCGATGCTCAGGTCCTCCTTGATGATCTGGCGGTTGCCCAGCTGGACGTATTCGTCATTGACATTGCGGAAGGGCTGCTCGATGATTTCGGCGGAGGCGCCGCGGCCGCCGCGGAGCGTCAGGGTCACGCGCTCATTCTTTTTGATCATGCGGTAGCGCTCCTCGGCATTGGCGCGGATGGCCACCTTCTGCTCCTCGGGGCGGACCTTCTCCTCGGCATTGGCCTCGGCCTGCTCGCGGACGTCGTCCACGATGTCGACCAGCGCGCGGGGGGGCACCTTATTGAAATTCTTCCAATCCAGATTGATGCCGGGCAGGCGGAGGATGGCGAAATCGCCGAGCTGGGGATCCTTGATGCGCCGGCGGACCATGTTCTCGATCTGTCGGGAGGTCACTTCAGGAGTGAGCTGGGAGGAATACAGATTCCGGTGCTGGCGGATCTGCTCGTCCATCTTGGCCTCCATCTCCTTCTTGCGGTCGGAGTCCTGCCAATTCACCTCCTGGATGACATCCTCCACGACATCGGTCGCCTCCTCATCGTCCCAGCCATCCTGTGCCTGGGCGGCGGGAGAGAAGACGCAGAAGGCGGCAAAGGCGGTTCCTCCCAGAAGGGAGCGCCAGAGAAGGCTCAGGGATTGCTTCGTCATCGTTGGATTTTACCTATTGGGGGAAGGAAGTACGAAAAAACGGGGCGGCTTCGCGGGCGCGGAAGAGTGCCTCAGGGCGCTTGCCGCGGGCGGTCCAGGAATACATAAGGCACAATGTATTCCCTTTTCCCGCTTTCTCCACCCCCATGCGCCTTTTTCTTCCCCCCATACGACGCATTTTTTTTACGGCTTTTGGGGAGGAGATGCCGCCTTCGAATAACGGTGCTAGCCTAAGAGCGGCTTTCCCTAGCCCGCTTTAGTACTTAGCAGATTAGTGGGTAGTGGGTAGCCTGGTAGCCTGCAAGGTGCCTGCGGCGCTCTTCCGCCTAACGGCGGTACGGTACCGCAGCAGGTGCCGCGCAGCGACCTTGCAAACCTACTACCAGCTACCTGCTCCCTGCGCCGAACCAGCGCGCTGCCGCCTTCGAATAACGGTGCTAGCCTAAAAGCGGCTTTCCCGAGCCGGCCACCCAAAGGACGGGGGCAACTGCCCCCGTACCCCTGCTTTAGTATTTAGCCATTACCCGGCTTCGTTTCACCAGCAGTTGCTGGTTCAGCTACGCCGGGGCGTTTTGCCGCGGCAAAACGGTGGCTAGCCTGCAAGATGCCGCTGTCGCTCTTCCGCCTAACGGCGGTACGGTACCGCGGCAGGTGCCGCGCAGCGACCTTGCAAACCTACTACCTACTCCCTGCTCCCTGCTAACTACGCCGGCGCTAGGCGCAAACCCGGTGTGGCTGGCTATATTTAGCGAGTTTTCTTTTTTATCCCCCGGTTTTCTCCTTTTTTCAGCGTTTTTCCTTTTTTTTATGAAAAAATTGCGTGTCGGCATCATTGGTTGCGGTCGGATTTCGCGTTTTCATGGCATGCCCGCCAAGGCGCAGCCCAATGTTGAGCTCCGTGGCGTCTGCGATTTGATTCCGGAGCGTGCGCAGGCGATGTCCAAGCTTTTCACGGGCGTGGGCAAGGGTGCGGCGAAGTGCTACACGGACTACGTGGAGATGATCAAGAAGGAGAAGTTGGATGTGGTGCACATCTGCCTTCCCCACTACCTGCACGCGCCGGTGGCCATTGAGGCGATGAAGCTGGGCTGCGACGTCCTGACGGAGAAGCCGATGGCGATTTCCATGAAGCAGGCCGAGGAGATGGTGAAGGCCGCCAAGAAATATGGCCGGAAGCTGGGCGTGATCTTGCAGAACCGCTACAATGCGGGCAGCCAGCTGATTCGGCAGTGCCTGGACTCCGGCCGTCTGGGGAAGGTCCTGGCCGCCAAATGCAACGTGACCTGGTTCCGCGACAACGACTACTACCAGAGCAGCAACTGGAAGGGCACCTGGGACAAGGAGGGCGGCGGCGCCATCATCGACCAGGCCATCCACACCATCGACCTCATGTGCTGGTTCTGCGGCTACGACATCGCCGAAATCGACTGCACCCTCTCCAACCGCGCCCACCAGGGCATCATCGAGGTGGAGGACTGCGCGGATGGCCTGATCACCTTCAAGAACGGCGTGCGCGCCTCCTTCTGGGCCATGAACTACTACAACCATGACGCCGAGGTGGAGATCGAGCTCTCCTGCGAGAATGGCAAATGCATGATGAAGGCCGAGAGCGCCACGATCGTCCTGAATGACGGGCGGACCTTCTCCGCCGCGCCCGACAGCCGGAACGCCTTCAACTTTGGCGGCGGGCCCTCCTACTGGGGCGCCAGCCACCTGAAGGAGATCGAGGACTTCTACCAGTGCCTGGCAGCGGGCAAGGAGCCCCCGATCACGGCGGCGGAGGTTTTGGAGACCACGCAGAAGATGGTCATGGGACTCTACGAATCCGGCCGCAATCACGAGGTCGTGAAATTCTAGAACCGCGCCCCACGGTCCCCCGGCTGAGAGAGCTTCTCCCGGGGGACCGAATCTTTTTCCCCGCGGAGCGTGCGCCGGAGGGACGGCGACAACATATATTTTCCTCCTGCGGGGACGCCGCGCCCGCGCTCCGATATTCCCTCCTCCTCCCGCGGAACACGAGGCGCGCATCGACCGACCGCCCCCACCGCCCGGAAGACCGCCCTTTCGTTTTGCCTTTCCAGGGCGAAGAATCCCCCTCTTCTCTCCCTCTCTCCCTGAATTCCCCTTTTCCCGTGAGCGCCGCCAAACCATCCGACCAGCCCTCCGCCTGGCAGGAACTCCGGCTCCTGTTGCGCGCACGCGACTGGGGATTCCTGGGGTTCTTCACGGGCTTTCTGACTCTAGGCGGCATCCTGGAGGTCCTCTCGCTGGCCTCCATACCGCTCTTCTTGTCGCTCTTCATCCCCGCCGACCAGGGCACCCACGCCGCGAATCTCTTCCGGGATGCCCTGCGGGCGCTGGGCGCCTCCTCGGAGACCGCGCAGCTCTGGCTGGGCGCCGTGGCGTTGCTGGCGGGGAATCTCCTGCGCACCGCCTGGTCCATCTGGGGCACCGCCATCCAATACCGCTTCCAGGCGCGCCGTCGACGCGATTTCTCCACGCGGCTTTTGACCGCCTATCTCCGTGCGCCCGCCGAATTCCGGGAAGCGCGCGGGAGTGCGAATCTGTTGAACCAGGTGGTAGTGGAGTGCGACAACGTGGTGCTGGGCACCCTCTGCCCCCTCATGGAATTCCTGCGGGGCGGCATCACCTGCTTCTTCGTCATCCTGCTGCTCCTCTGCTGGACGCCCCTCATGACCCTAGTGGCGCTGCTGCTCCTGGGAGGCACCGCCTCGGCGCTGCTCTTCTTCCGGAATAGCCGCCTGAAGAAGCTGGCGCAGCAAGAGCAGAGTGGCCGCGCCACCGCCATGGAACAGTGTTCCCAGGCGCTCTCGGGCAGCCTGGAGGCGGCGATCTACGGCAAGCGCCGCGGATTCCTGGAGAGCTTCTCCCGCGCCATGACGGGCCTCAGCAATGCGCAGGGCGCCTCCATGCTACAGATCCGCTCCACCTGGCCCGCCCTGGAATTCCTCTCCCTCCTCATCCTCATGGCGGTCTCGCTGGCGGCGCTGGCCTTCCAGCACGGCGATGTGCTGAAGGTCGGCCCCCAGATCGCATTGCTCGCCATGTCGCTGGTGCGCTTGCGGAGCTGTTCGGTCTTTTTGATGCAGAGCGCCCTGGAATTCCGGCGGTTCCGTCCCTCGCTGGTGCAGGTCTGCCGGGATTTGCGGGAATTGGAGGGCCTCCAGAATGCGCTTCCGAGCCTGGAGTCGGAGGAGTCCGCGAAGGCGCTGGGCCTCAAGAAAGAGCTCTCCGCCACCGATCTCTCCTTCACCTACCCCGGACAAGACGCCCCCGCGCTGGCGCTTCCGGAATTGGTGATCCACCGTGGCGAGAGCCTGGCGATTGTGGGCCACACCGGCTGCGGAAAGAGCACGCTGTTGGCGCTGCTGTTGGGCTTGCGGACGCCCCAGAGGGGCCAGGTTGCCCTTGACGACACGCCGCTGACGCCCCTCAACCGCGCTGCCTGGTGGCATACCCTCTCCTATGTCCCGCAACGCCCCTTCCTCCTAGAGGGCACCGCCCGCGCCAATGTCGCCCTCTCCGCGGAGCCCCTCTCCGAAGAGCAGGAGCGCTCCCTGAAGGAGTCGTTGTCGCTCTGCCAGCTAGATCCCTCCGGCCTCCCCGAGGGCCTGGATACCCGGGTTGGCGCGGATGGCCAGGGCCTCTCCGGCGGACAGTCCCAGCGGCTGGTCTTAGCGCGTGCGCTCTTCCATCACCGCGAGGTCCTTTTCCTGGACGAAGCGACCAGCGCCCTGGATCCCCGCACCCAGGAGCTGCTCCAGCAGTCCCTGAAGGCCCTCCGCGGAAAGATCACCCTGGTGGCGGTCACCCACCGCCTGGAGACTCTCCCCAACTACGACCGAGTCCTCTTCCTGGAGGACGGACGCCCCGTCGCCCTGGGCAGCTACCACGAGCTGCTCGAGCGCTCTCCCGAATTTCGTCTCTTCGCCACCCGAAAAGGAGCCCCCTGAATGACCTGGAAACCCAGACATCTGACTGCCTCCGCGCTGTTCCTCCTCGCCTGCCTGTCGTTGCTCTCCCTAGTGTTGTGCTCCTGCAAGCCGGAGGCCTTCCTGAGGGGCTCCGAGAATCCCACGGACGACGATCTCGAGTCCCTCATGAACGAGAAGCTCGGCAGTGAAAAGGGCAAGACCCGCCTGGTGGTCTCCTTCTACAAAGACGGCACTCCCTGGGTGGCGCAGGCCCTCAGCTGGGTCTGGTTCGCCCGAAAGACCCTGGAGAAGAACGAGCCGAATTTCCAGGTGAACGTAAAGGTGGACTCCACGGAAGCCCAGCAGCGCGAGACCCTCCAGTCCCTCCAATGGGACGAAAATGTGGACGGCGTGATCATTCTCACCCCCGCCTTCGCCACCAGCCTCTCCGACATCTGCGAAAAGCTCTGGCTCAAGGGCGTCATCGTCACTGCGGTGAGCAACAACATCCTCTTTCCCGACAACCTGGACGTCTATGTGACCGGCGACAACATCCGCATGGGCAACGAGAGTGTGGAGGCCATTGCGAAGGTCCTGGGCGGCGAGAATGCCAAGGGGAAGGTCCTGGCGTTTACCGACCTGCGAAACTCCGCGCTGCGCAGCCGCCTGGCGAACTTCCGCGACGGCATCCGCCGCCATCCCGACATGGAACTGGAGGTGGTCTCCTGGCCCAACGAGGGCATCAGTCCGCGCGAGGCGATGTTCCGTGTCCTGGAGCGCGAAAAGTCCCCCATTGACGCCGTCTGGACGGGCTGGGACGAGATCCTGCTGCAGGCGCTGCCCGCCTACGAGAGCACCGACCGCGACGACGTAAAGATCTTCGTGGGCGGCGGCGGGGATCCCCGCGTGAACCGCATGATCCAGGACGGGCATCCCCTGGTCCCCTACAACATCACCTATCCGCCCCGAATGCTCTACGAGGCCATCATGGCCACCGCAAAGCATGTCAAACGCGCCCAGCAGTCCGGCATCGCCCACGAGACTCCGGAAATCATGATTCTGCCCCTCACGTCCATTACCCGGGAGAATGCCGCGAACTTCCTGGGACACTCCTGGGAATTCTAACGACACGGCGCCCGACCCGCCTTTCTGTATTTTTTCCGCCTTTCTGCCTTTTCTGAACCATGAGCGATGCCAGCGAATTCCTCCGTCTGACGGAGATCGTGCGGCGCCTGCGGCAGCCCGATGGCTGTCCCTGGGACCGCGTCCAGACCCACGAATCCATTAAAAAGAATCTTGTGGAGGAGACGGGCGAATTCCTGGATGCCCTGGAAGAGAGGAATCTGGAGGGCATTCGCGAGGAGTTGGGCGATTTATTGCTCCAGGTGGTCTTTCATGCCCAGATGGGACAGGAGGCCGGCGAATACACCCTGGAGGAGATTTGCCGCGAGGAGGCCGACAAGCTGATTCGCCGCCATCCACACGTATTTGGCGAGGCGGCGAGGGCCTCCGACGCCAAGGAGGCGCTGGGGTCCTGGGAGCGTTCCAAGGTCGGCGAGGCGGGCGAGCAGTCCAAACGCACCTCCGCCCTGGATGGGGTCCCCCGAAATATGCCGGGGCTCTCCCGCGCCCAGAAGACGCTGGTCAAGGCGGGGCGAAAGGGCTTCCGATGGCAGGATCCCCAGGATGCGTTGGCGAAGGTCGAGGAGGAGCTCGCCGAGGTAAAGGAGGCGCTGGCGCAGGGCGACCAGGCGGCCTTCGCCCGCGAGGCGGGGGATCTGCTCTTCGCACTCACCAGCCTCTGCCAGGTCCACGATGTGGAGGCCGAGGAGGCGCTGCACGCCACCATCGCACGATTCCATAGGCGCTTCCGCTCCATGGAGGCCGACACCAAGGCCGCCGGACGCACCCTGGAAGAGAACTCCCCCGAAGAGTGGCTCCGACTCTGGAAGAAGGCAAAAGCGAAAGAATGACCCGCGCGCCGGGCACACCGCGCGCCGTGCCCACCGCCGCCTTCGCGACTGTGGCTAGCCTAAGAGCGGCTTTGCCCAGCCGGCCACCCGGCTTTAGTACTTAGCAGATTAGTGGGTAGTGGCTAGTTGCAAGGTCGCTGCGCGGCTCTTCCGCCATCGCGGATGGCGGTACGGGAAAATGCCGCCTTCGCGACTGTGGCTAGCCTAAGAGCGGCTTTGCCCAGCCGGCCACCCAAAGGACGGGTGCTGCCGCCCCCGTACCCCTGCCAACGCTCTTCCGCCCATCGGTGCATTTTCGCCCACCGGTGCATTTGCGCGCCAATTTGAGCGCGCTTGGCGCACGCGTCGGTAGATTCCGACGCGAGGTTTCGGCGAACGCCGAAACCTTGGCCAAACTTCCTCCTTCCTCCTACCTCCTTCCTCCTTTTTCCGAAAAATAATGTCCGGCAAGATACTGCTCATTCCCGATGGTCCCGCCAGCCTGCTCTATGGTGTGGAGTTGGTGAATCGTCTGGGGAAGAAACACTATACCGTCCAGGTTGCGCCCACGGCGTATGGGGGTCCCTCGGCATTGGCCTTTGTGGGGGAGCTCTCCTGGGCCACGCTATCGGGTCATCCCTGTCTGCCCATTGAAAAGCTGGACCGCGAGGTCTTCCGTCAGCAGGATCTCGTGATGTTGTCGCCGGTTTCGCCGCGGGTATTGGAGGTCTTTTGCCGGGGAAAAGCTCGGGAGGAGTTGCTTGCGGCGGGGAAGCCGGTGTTGGCGGCCTTGCCGGTGGTATCGGGGGAGTCACCGGTGGACAGCGGCGCCCTGGAGGCGTTGTTGCCGGAGGGCAGCCGGGTGCTCCAAAGCGAGGCCCCCTTCGCTTTGGGGGCCATGGGATCCCTGGGACTGCCGCCCCTGGACACCCTGCTCTTCCATGCGGAGCAGCTCCTGACACGGCAGGATCTCGCCGGACTCTCCCTCCTCGTCACCGCTGGACCCACCGTGGAGGACATCGATCCCGTCCGATTCCTCTCCAACCGCTCCACGGGAAAGATGGGCGTGGCGCTGGCACGGGACGCCGCCCTCCGGGGCGCACGCGTCACCCTGGTCCATGGTCCCATCGCCGCCCCGCCGCCCTCCACGGGACTCCCCGGGCTGACCTGCATCCCCGTGCGCTCCGCGCAGCAGATGCACCAGGCGGTCATGGAGCACTGGCAGGAGGCCAATGTGGCCATCCTGGCCGCCGCCGTCGCGGACTTCCAGCCATTGCACTACGAAAATACCAAGATCAAGAAGAGCGACGACAAGGAGCAGGGGCTGGTCCTGCCCTTGAAGCGCACTCCCGATATCCTGGCGACGCTGGGGGGCCTCCCGAAGCGGCCCTACCTGGTGGGCTTTGCCGCGGAGTCCGACGACATGGAGTTCAATGCCGCTGTGAAGCTCCGCAAAAAACACTGCGATCTCATCTGCGCAAACGATATCCGAAAGCCCGGATGCGGCTTCGCCGTGGACACCAACCAGGTCACGCTGCTCTCCCCCGACGCAGAACCCATGACTCTGCCCCTGTGGGAAAAGACCCGATTGGCACACGAGATCCTCTCGGAAATCCAAAAGCGGATGAGCGCTGTGGGACTTGTAAGTACCTAGTAGTTAGTAATTAGTAGCTAGTGGATAGTTGCAAGGTCGCTGCGCGGCTCTTCCGCCCCGCTTGGGGCGGTACTGGAAAATGCCGCCTCCGCAACGCGTGCCTAGCCTAAGAGCGGCTTTGCCTAGCCGGCTACCCAAAGGACGGGTGCTGCCGCCCCCGTACCCCTGCTTTAGTATTTAGCGGGTTATTTGCCTAGCCGGCTACCCAAAGGACGGGGTGCTGCCGCCCCCCGTACCCCTGCTTTAGTATTTAGCGGATTATTTGCCTAGCCGGCTACCCAAAGGACGGGTGCTGCCGCCCCCGTACCCCTGCTTTAGTATTTAGCGGATTATTTGCCTAGCCGGCTACCCAAAGGACGGGTGCTGCCGCCCCCGCACCCCTGCCTAGGCTCTTCCGCCTACCGGCGGCGAATGCGGGCGATTGCGCCCGCAGGTTGTAGGGAGGAGTTTTCGCGGTGGCGGCGGCGTTCTTCCGCCTACCGGCGGCACGGGGTGTTTTTCACAAAAAAAGCAAGGAACGCTTTATATTTTGCTGTTTTCCTTGAAAGTCACAGCTCTTTGACAGACGGTCGAACCGTTCCCGAACACTCGCCATGCGCAGGCAATCTCCAGCACTATTCCTTATTTTCGCGTTCTGCCTCGTAGTATTGGCGCTATCGAGCTCCTGTGTTTCGGACAAGACCGCCTTGTATGCGCCGGCGGGGACGGCGTCTTTGCTGTCGCGCACTCCGGATCCGTTGGAGGGTTATAACCGTGTGGTGCAGGACTTCAACCGTGGCATTGAGCGGGATGTGGTGCATCCCGTCTCGCAGGTCTGGCGTTTTTTGACGCCCGGCTTTTTGCGGAAGGGCTTATCGAACATGGGAGAGAACCTCTCCTATCCCCTGCTGGTGCTCAATCACCTCTTCCAGGGCGAGGGCGGAAGTGCCTGGAATGACACGAAGCGCTTTGTGGTGAACACCACTGCCGGCATCCTGGGCTTCTGGGATCCCGCGACGAATTGGGGGATGCCGAAGAGGGAGACCTCCTTTGGCGAGACCCTGGCGAAGTGGGGCATGGGCGAGGGATGCTACCTGAATCTCCCCTTCGTCGGCCCCGGATCCTCCCGCGACGCCCTGGGTCGAGTGGTCGACTTCCCGCTGAACTTCCCGCGGCTGCTTTTGACCAGCAAGGAGGCGAATCTGGCGTACCTGGTGCTGGATGGCAACCAGATTGCCCAGGAGGAGACCGAGCTCTACGGGTTCTTCACGCAGTACAACGACTACGAGCTCTTCCGCCTGGCGTCCTCCTTGGCGCGCAATCCGGAGGTCAAGTTCGCGCAGATTCCGGAAATGGAGGGCGAGGCGGATCCCGACGAGTCCTTCGGCGCGCTGCTGTTGCAGCCGAAGGATCCCGCGTTCTTCTACCAAAGCCGTCAGCGGAAGGCGGCATTGCCGTCGGGTCGTGGCTTTGTGCCGTATACCTGCTATCCGGGCGGAGACGGCGACACGCTGGTGGTGTTGTTGCCGGGCATTGGCACCCACCGGAACTCCTCGGAGGTCACCGCGCTGGCGGAGCTCTTCCGCACCCGTGGATGGGATACCCTGGCGGTCTCCTCCACCTTCCTCCCCGACTACTTCCAGAATCTCTCCGATCCCCCGCCGCCGGGATACCTCCCCCAGGACGCACGGCTGCTGGCACAGGTCCTCACCATCGCCATCGCCGACTACCAGGAACACTTCCGGCTTAAGACGCCGCAGCGACTGGTGCTGGCGGGATACTCCCTGGGCGGACTGAATGCGCTGCATCTGGCGAGCCTGCAGGTCCGGGAGCCCGAAAGCGTCCCCGCCTTCCAGCGGATTTTGGCGATCAATCCCCCCAAGAGCCCGCTGGAGGCGCTGCTGACCATCGACCGGCTTGCCGCCATCGCGGAATCCTGGCCGGAGGAGACCCGCGAGGAGCGCATGGACGCCCTGGCGCTGCGCCTGGGTCGCTGGGCGAATCCCGCCTCTGGCGAGACGCCCTCCCCGGTGCCGCCCCTCACCCGCGAGGAGTCACAGCTGCTCCTGGGACTCTACATGCGCCTGAAGCTGGCCTCCACCCTCCAGGGTCGCGAGCGCATCGCCCCCAGCGGACTCTTCCGGGAAGACCCCACCGCATACTTCCACCGGAACAACTTCTTTGCCGAGTGCCTGGGCTTCACCTACCGGGACTACCTGGAGAAGATCCTGAAGCCCTGGGTGGACCAGCATTTCCCCGACGAATCCGCCTCCACGCTGGAGGAGTTGGCGGAGCGTTGCGACCTCTCCGCCATTGGAGACGACCTCGCCCGCAATCCCGGCGTGCGGCTCTTCCAGAACCAGAACGACTTCCTGATCGACGCAGAGCAATTGTCCTGGTATCCCGCCACCCTGGGTCCCCGCTGCCACATCTTCGACCGCGGCGGACACCTAGGCAATGTCTATCATCCCGACTACCAGAAGGCCATCCTGCAGGCCCTCGCCGAATAGCCGGCCACGACCGCCTTTTTCCGCCTTTCCAACCCACCGACACTGCCTCCCTGGAGCCCTGAACATGATTCGCCTCTCCCATATCCTGCCTCTTCTTTGCGCCGCCATGATTCTCTCCGCCACACCTCTTCCGAAGCCCGCCATCCCCCAGGACGCCACCCTGGCGCAGTCCCTGCAGAACCGCCTCAGCAGCCGTCAATACAGCGGAAAGGCCCTCTCTGACCAGGAGCTCTCCAATCTCCTCTGGGCCGCCTACGGCATCAACCGCCCGGGCGAAGACAAGTACACCGTCCCCGCCGCCCTCAACCGCCACGCCTTCACCCTCTATGTGGTCACCCGTGACGCAGTCCGGAAATATCTTCCCCTGACGCACTCCCTGGAGACCGTCAGCGACAAGGATCTTTTGAGCCTCATGGAGGGCCGCCGCACCCTGGGTCCCGACGCCGGCACCGCCATTCTGCTCACCATGAACCCCGACCGTTTCACCGACCTGGCGAAGCCCGGCCAGCCCGACAACGGCCTCTTTCTCCTGGGCGTGGAGGCCGGCGCCATCTGCCAGGACATCTACCTCTACTGCGCAGCCACCGGGCTTTCCACCGTCTGCTGCGGATCCATCCAGGCCACCGAGATCCAGCGCGAGCTCGCCCTGCCCGCCAGCCAGAAGCCCGTACTCTCCATGATCGTCGGACACGCCGTCGAGAAATAACCCCTCCCGGCGAAAGACCCGCCCCCCCGCGCATTTTTCCACCGTCCCAACACCCTTCTGCCTTTTTTCGAACGCCATGTTCAGCCCCATTGAAGAACTCCTCCAGGAACTCCGCAACGGCCGGATGATCATCATCACCGATGACGAGCACCGCGAGAACGAGGGCGACCTCATTGCCGCCGCGGAGCTCATCACTCCGGAGACCGTGAATTTCATGGTCACCCACGCGCGGGGGCTGCTCTGCGCGCCCATCACCCGGGAGCGCGCCCTGGAGCTGGGGCTCAGCGAGATGACCCGGAACACCGATCCCATGGGCACCTGCTTCACCGTCACGGTGGACGCCAACGAGGGCACCACCACCGGCATCAGCGCCGCCGACCGCGCAAAGACCATCCGGAGTCTGGCGGCTCCCACCTGCATGGCGAAGGACTTCCATTCCCCCGGACACGTCTTCCCCCTCATGGGGCGTCCCGGCGGCGTCCTGGCGCGTGCCGGGCACACCGAGGCCTCCCTGGATCTCATGCACCTGGCCGGGCTCACCCCCGCTTCCGCCATCTGCGAGATCATGAATGAGGACGGCACCATGGCGCGCCTGCCGCAGCTGCAGTCCTTCGCCGAAAAACACGGCCTCAAGATGGGATGCGTGGCGGACCTCATCGCCTACCGCCGCAAGAACGAGCGGCTGGTGGAGCTCACCGAGACCGTGCAGCTGCCCACCGACTACGGCGATTTCACCCTCCATTGCTTCACCGCAAAGACCACCGGCCTGGAACACCTGGCGCTGGTGCGCGGCGAGGTCGCCGGGAAGGAGAATGTCCTCTGCCGCGTCCACAGCGAATGCCTGACCGGCGATGTCCTGCACTCCCGCCGCTGCGACTGCGGCGCGCAGCTGGATGCCGCCATGAAGGCGATTGCCAAGGAGGAGTGCGGCGTGCTGGTCTACATGCGCCAGGAGGGCCGCGGCATTGGCCTGGCGAACAAGCTGCATGCCTACCATCTGCAGGAACGGGGGCTGGATACCGTGGACGCCAATGTGCGCCTGGGCTTCGCGCCCGACCTGCGGGAATACGGCCTGGGCGCAGAGATCCTCCGGTGCCTGGGCATCCGGAGCATCCGGCTGCTCACCAACAACCCGCGGAAGGTGGCCGGGCTCTCCGGATATGGCCTGGAGATCGTGGAGCGGGTGCCCATCGTCATGGAGGCCAACGAACACGACAGGAAGTACCTGGAGACCAAGAAGGACCGCATGGAGCACCTCCTCTAGCGCACGACACTTTTTCATCAAAACCGCCTCGAACGCAACCCCCTTACCAGGAGACACGCAATGAGCCGCATTACCAACATTCTTGAAGGAAAGATGGACGCCACCGGCCTGAAGGTCGGAATCGTCTGCGCCCGTTTCAACAGCATCTTCGTGGAACAGCTCCTCGCCGGAGCCGAGGACGCACTGGTGCGCCACGGCGCCAATCCCGATGACATCACGGTGGCGTGGGTCCCCGGATCCTTCGAGATCCCCCTCGTCGCCCAGCGACTGGCTGCCTCCGGAAAATACGACGCGCTCATTGGGCTGGGCGTCGTGATCCAGGGCGCCACCCAGCATGCCAGCATGATCAACGCGGAGGTCTCCAAGTCCTTCGCGCAGATCTCCCTGTCCACCGGCATCCCCGTGGTCTACGGCGTGGTGACCACCGAGAATATCGAGCAGGCCATCGAGCGCAGCGGTAGCAAGGCCGGAAACCGCGGCGCCAGCGCCGCCAATACCGCCATCGAAATGGCGAATCTCCTCCGTCAGCTCCCCCGCGTCAAAGGGAAATAACGCCCCATGAACTCCCCCGATTCCAACAGCGGCGCCCCCGCGGGCGCCCGGGATGCGCGCAAGGCTGCCGGCAACGACAGCGTCGTGGCGCGCTCCTTCAAGCTCCAGCGCACCACCAGCCGCCGGCTGGCACTGCAGCTCCTCTATGCCCTGGAGACCAACCTGGGCTGGGAGGAGACCCTCCCCGAATCCCTGGATGCCTTCCTGGATCTCATCTTCCAGGAACAGCCCCACGAGGAGGACACCCCCGCGGACTCCGATCTCCCCAAGCCACCACCCGCATTGCCGCGGGCACTCCTCCGGAAGTCCTGGTCACACAGCAAGCGGCTGGTCGAGGGCATCCGCCAAAAGAAGGACGACCTGGACCAGAAGATCACCGCCGCCGCCAAAAATTGGCCCCTCTCCCGCATCAGCCTGGTGGACCGCAATATCCTCCGGCTGGCGACCTACGAGATGCTCTTCGCAGAACGAACGGTCATGCCCGGCATCGCCATCAACGAGGCGGTGGATCTGGCACACCAATTCGGACAAAAGGACTCCTGGCGCTTCGTCAACGGCGTCCTGGATTCCATCCGGAAATCCTCTGTGCCCACCAGCTGCTCATTCGGCACGACAAATGCAGGCGCATGATGCGGGCGCGTACGCCCGCAGTGAAACGGCGCCTCGCCGCCTTCGCAGCGCGTGCCTAGCCTAAAAGCGGCCTTTCCTAGCCAGATACCCTGCTTTAGTACTTAGCAGATTAGCGGCTAGTGGCTAGTCTGCAAGGTGCCTGCGGCGCTTTTCCGCCCCGCTTGGGGCGGTACTAGAAGGTGCCGCCTCCGTACCCCCGCTTTCATACTTCGCCATTACCCGGCTTCGTTTCACCAGCATTCGCTGGTTCAACTACGCCGAGGCGTTTTGCCCGGCAAAACGGTGGCTAGTCTGCAAGGTGCCTGCGGCGCTATTCCTCCATCGGGAGATGGCGGTAATGGCACCGCGTAACCGCGGAAGAGCCGCGCAGCGACCTTGCAAAACTGCTAACTGCTCCCTGCTCCCTGCCAACTGCGCCGATGGTCCCATCGGCGCACATCCTTCCTCCTTTTTCGTATTTTCTGATGTCTTTATTCAGCTTTTTCAAGAGTGGTCTTCAGAAGACTGCCACGGCCATTCAGCGTGGCATTGCCTCGGCTTTCAGTGAAGTGAAGGCGTGGGATCAGGAGACGTACCGTGCCTTGGAGCAGACTCTGATTTCCACGGACTTGGGTCCTGCGGTGACCAAGGAGTTGTTGGACGACCTAAAGGACCGTTATGACCGCGGGCAGATTGCGACGGGTGCGGACATCAACGAGGCCTGTCGGGAGAAGATCCTCTCCATTTTGCAGGCGGACGCGGTGTCGCCGGTGCATGTGAATCCGGAGGGCCCCACGGTGATTTTGATGGTGGGCGTGAATGGCTCAGGCAAGACCACGTCCATTGCCAAGCTGGCGCACCACTACCTCTCCCAGGGAAAGAAGGTAGTTTTGGGAGCCGGCGATACCTTCCGCGCCGCCGGCGCCACGCAGCTGCAGATTTGGGCGGAGCGGCTGGGCTGTCCGGTAGTGGAAGGAAAGCTGGGCGGGGACTCCGCGGCAGTGGCCTTCGATGCCATCAAATCCGGCATTCGTCAGAAGGCGGACTACGTGATTTTGGATACGGCGGGCCGTCAGCACACGCGTGGCGATTTAATGGCGGAGCTAGAGAAGGTGCGGAGGATTGCGGGGAAGGCGTTGGCGGAGGCGCCGCATGAGATTTGGCTGACGGTGGACTCCTCCATTGGCTCCAACGCGCTGGTGCAGGCGCGGGAATTCGGGAAGCTCTTCCCGATTACGGGATTGGTGCTCACGAAATTGGATGGCACGGGCAAAGGCGGCGTGGTGGTCGCCATCCGCAAGGAGCTGGGGTACCCCGTACGCTTCATCGGACTGGGCGAGACCCTGGATGACCTCCAGCCCTTCAATGCCGAGGACTTCACCCGCGCGCTCTTCCAAGGCGACAAGGAGGAGTAGCGCATGGGCTGTTTCGAGATTCTGGCAAAAGACCCGGGCAGCTACGCCCGTCGGGGCCGCCTGACCACCGCGCATGGCGTAGTGGAGACCCCCATTTTCATGCCGGTGGGCACCCAGGGCACCGTGAAGGCGGTCAGCAACCGTGAGTTGGAGGAGCTGGGGGCACAGATTATCCTGGGAAATACCTACCACCTAAACCTGCGCCCCGGCATGGAGCTCATGGCAAAGGCGGGCGGTCTCCATAAATTCATGAACTGGGACCGCGCGATTCTCACCGATTCCGGCGGATTCCAGGTCTTCTCCCTCGCAAAGCTCCGGAAGCTCACTCCCGACGGCGTGAAATTCCAGTCGCACATCGATGGACGCAGCCTCTTCATGGGGCCGAAGGAGTCCATGGCGATCCAGCGGACCATCGGTTCGGATGTGGCGATGTGCTTTGACGAATGCACTCCCTGGCCCGCCACGCACCGCGAGGCCGAGAAGTCGCTGGACCTGACCCTGCGCTGGGCGGCGCAATGCCGGGAGCAGCCCCGTGCGGAGGGACAGCTGGTCTTCGGCATCGCGCAGGGGAGCATCTACGAGGATCTCCGCCAGCGCGCGGTCCTGGAGCTGGAGAAGCTGGATTTCGATGGCATTGCGGTGGGCGGCGTCTCGGTGGGCGAGACCGAGAAGCTCATGCTGGACGCCCTGCACTACTGCGCCCCCGTGCTGCCCGTGCACAAGCCGCACTACCTCATGGGAGTGGGCACCCCCCGACAGCTCATCCTGGGAATGCTCAACGGCATCGATATGTTCGATTGCGTCCTGCCTACCCGCATGGGACGCAACGGCAGCGCATACACGCCCACCGGGACCATCCCCGTCAAGGCGGCGCGATACGCCGAGGACTTCACGCCCATCCAGGAGGGATGCACCTGCTACGCCTGCCAACACCACACGAAGGCGTATATCCGACATCTGCTCCACGTCAACGAGATCATGGGCGCACGACTCATGACCATCCATAACCTCCACTTCTTCCTGGAACTGGCACGACAGGCCCGAATGCACCTGGAGGCCGGCACCTTCCCCGCTTTCGCCCAGAAGGTCCTGGAGACCTACCCCGAGGCAACCGGCGGCGTGGGGAATTAAGTACTTTCGTAATTCGTGGGTAGTGGCTAGCTACAAGGTCGCCGCAGGCGCTCTTCCGCCTTACGGCGGCACGGTACCGCGGCAGGTACCGCGGAAGAGCCGCGCAGCGACCTTGCAAACCTACTACCTACTACCTACTACCTGCGAACTGCTACCTGCGCCGTAGAAGCGCGCCGCCGCCTCCGAATAACGGTGCCAGCCTAAGAGCGCCCTTCCCTAGCCGACTCCCCAAAGGACGGGGGGCTGCGCCCCCGTACCCCTGCTAACGCTCTTCCGCCCACCGGCGGTACCACTTTGTAGCCCAACCTAGAACTCTTCATCCCCAATTCCCATTTATGCTTGACACTGCGCATTGTGTTTTCTGCAAGATCCTCGCTGGCGAGATTCCTTCTGCGAAGGTATACGAGGATGACAAGGTGATGGCGTTTTTGGACATTGCGCCCTTCAACCTGGGGCATACGCTGGTGGTTCCCAAGACTCACTGCCATGGCTTGAGCGACATGCCGGACGACTACCGCGATGCGCTTTTTGCGGCGGCGGCGCGTCTGGCGCCGGTGGTCTTGCGGGTGACGGGCGCCACGGGCTTCAATCTGCTGCTGAACAACGGGCAGACTGCGGGGCAGGAGGTGCCCCATGCGCACCTGCATATCATCCCCCGCTTTGCGGACGACAAAGTCCTTCTTTCTGCCCCCCAGAAGAGCTACCAGGGCGACGAGATGTCCGAGATGCAGGAGAAGATCCGTCAGAAGCTCTCCCAGCGTTCCGCAGAGTAACCCGCCGCCGTCCTCCCACGCTCTTTCCCATGTCCGAAGAAGCCCCCCCCTTCCTTGATCCCGGCGGAATCCCCGATCCCGAAGGCCTCGAGGAGAACTTTTGCCGGCAGGCCGCCCAAAAGGACAAGCGCTATCCCCAAGAGGCCTTCCTCTACGTCGCCTCGACCTTGCGCCGTCTTTTGGCCGAGCGTGAGGCGTCGGTGGCGAAGGCGGGCGAGGACTCTCATGTGACGGGCCAGCAGCTGACCCTCTATCTCCGAGACAGCCTGATCCGGGAATTCGCCTTTTTGGCGCCGGAGATCCTCTCCGCCTGGGGGATCACCGAGACCATGGACTTCGGGAACATCATCTACGACTTGGTGGAGGTCGGACTGCTCTCCACCTCCGAAAACGACTCCCGCGCCGATTTCCTCAATGTCTTCCGCATTCCCGGTGGGCTCGAATTGGAGCAGGAGGACACAAAGATCCGGAAGTGGCCCGTGGTGCGCCCCTAACCCCGGTTCCCCGACTGCCTCCTTCCACACCCCACAAGATTCTCTTTTGCCATGATGGAACTCACTCATCCCCAGGCCACCTGGAAACTCCTCTATGACGACGGCGCCGCCGCCGGTCCCCGCTCCCTGGAATCCCAGGGTGCGGCGCTCTTCCAGGACATGCAGTGCCGTGTTGACGGCGTCGACGACGCGCGGCTCTCCCAGACCAAAGCGCGGCACTTCCATAAAGGCGGCTGCGCGGTCTTCGAGGGCAGCGGCGAATTCGCGCGCGGCATCCCAGTGGGCGTCCGCCAGACGCAGCGCGTGGCCGCCAATGCCCTCCGCGTCACCTACGACATCAAGTGGCCCAAGGCGACCTCGCTGAAAGAGGGCCTGGAGCTGGGCAGCGCGAAGCTCGCCGGCGAATGGCGGCGGTATCTCGTGATTGCCGGTGAAAATGCCCCCGAGGCCCAATGGAAGGACCTCCCACAGGACCTGAAGGCCGCGCCTCTGCGGTTCTCGCCGATTCCCGAGGCGCTGGTGCTCGAAGACGCCCAGGGGCGCCGTCTGGAGTGGGGTCTTGGCGACGACCTCTGGCGCTGGAACAAGGGCCTCAATGGCGAATTCCTCCACGCGAAGGGCGAGCTGCGCCTGGAGGCGCTTCCCCAGGGCGGACTCTTCCTGCGCCGCTTCGTGGCGCTCTGCGATCCCGAGGAGGAGGCGCGCTTTGCGAAACTCCTGGAGAAGGATCCCCGCTTCCTGCCCCCCATGCCCGAAGAAGACGCCGCCGAGGCGGGTGCCGACGATAACGCAACCGCAGCAACCGGCGTCCCTGCCGTGAAGGCGCCCGAGATTCCCGTTTCCCAGCCGGAGGGGCGGGTCTACCGCTTCTCCGCCTACCTCGCCTGGAGCGAGCCCGCGCTGACTTCCCCTGCGTGTGCCGCGTCCCCCGTGGCGTTGTCGGTCTCGGAGAGTGGATTGGACGGCAAGGCATTGGCTGCCTTGAAGGAAGAGGGCGCGGTGCCCTGTGTCGCCCTGGATCTCTCGGACTTCCCGATGCCCGTACAGGGCCGCCGCAATGGCGACAAGCATGCGTCGGCCTGTTGGGAGAGCCGTCCCTTCCAGAACCTCTTCCGCCGTTGTGTGCGTCAGTTGGCGCAGTCTTCCGAGGGAGGCGTATTGGTCTTGCGCGGAGTAGCGCCGGGCTGGTGCATGACGGCGGCCCACGAGACCCGGAAGGGCCAGGCGTTGCATTGGGATTTGCCCGCCATCCTGGAGACCCTCGCCTGGACCCGGCAGGCGCTGCCGAGTGCCTGGGTCATCCAGGTCCCCCTGGAGGGCATCTGGAAGGAGCTGCCCTCCTTGAGCGCCCTGGGCGCAGCCTCCGGCTTCCGCAACGGCGAGGAGGCGCTCTCTTAGCATGGGACCCACCCGGGACAACCGATACGAATTCCTGGATGCCGGCGGCGGGCAGAAGCTGGAGCGTTTTGGGAAGTGGATTCTGGCGCGTCCCTGTGCCCAGGCCGTATGGCGTCCCCAGCATCCGGAGTATTGGCAGGAGTCCGACGCCTTTTTTTCCCGGGAGCATGGCGCGCACTGGAAATTCCGTTCTCCCCGGATTCGTGACGGCTGGTCCTGCCAGTTAGGCGAAGTAACGATGCTCTTGCGTCCCACCGACTTCGGCCACGTGGGCGTCTTTCCCGAACACACCCTGGGCTGGAGCCTGGCAACGGAGCTCCTGAAGGCCTCCCCGACGCCGCAGCCCGCGGTCCTGAATCTCTTTGCCTACTCCGGCGGTGCCACCCTTGCCTGCGCCAAAGCCGGCGCGCAGGTCTGCCATCTGGACGCCTCCAAGAAGATGGTGGATTGGGCACGGGAGAATGCGCGCGCCAATGGCCTGGAGGACGCGCCCATCCGCTGGATTGTGGATGACGTCACCAAATTCCTGAAGCGGGAATTGCGGCGTGGCAAGCGCTACGACGCCATCGTCTTGGATCCCCCCAGCTTTGGGCGGGGAACCAGCCAGGAGCTCTTCCAGATCGACGCCTGCATGCTGGAGCTGCTGGAGCTGTGCCGGGAAGTCCTCTCCGAGCATCCCCTCTTCGTGCTATTGACCTGCCATACCCCGGGATACACCCCGCTGGTGCTCTCCCACCTGTCCCGGCAGTCCTTCCCGCCGGGCGCCATCCAGACCGGCGAGATGGTCCTGCCCGCCGCCGACGGGCTCCTGGCGGTGCCCTCCGGCGCATACGCCCTCTGGACTCCCCAGAGACCATGACCGCCAAAAGCGCCATCCTTGAGCGGATGCAGCTGACGATGCTCTTGGCGGCCATCGTGGCGGACATCCTGGGACGCGTGCTGGTGCCGCTTCCCTCGCAAATCCTCGCCCTGCCCCTCCTGGGGCTTTTCGCCATGGGCATCGTCTGGGTCGTCATGCGGGCGCAGGACGACGAGGATGCCGAGGAATGTCCACAAGTGCCGCCTTCCTTGGCGCCCTCCTGGAAGGAGCTCCCGCCGGCGGCGCTGGCGCCGGAGTTGCCGCCGTGGAAGAAGCATCGTCTCTGGAGGCTCCTTCGGTGCCTCCTCTTCGCCTTTTTTCTGCAGGCAGGCACTCTGGCGCTGGGCTACCTGAGCATCCACCTGCTCTCCTGGCTCCCCGCGGCGCTCTTTTCCGCGCCCAGCGGCGCCCCGCGGCCGTCCCTGTCGACGCTGATCCTCTCCTCCTGCTTCCTGGCGCCAATCGCGGAGGAGCTCCTCTACCGATTTGCGCTGCCGGGCGCCGTGCAGTATCTGGGGGCCTCCGCGCGCACGAGCGCCCTCCTCAGCGCCGGGCTCTTCGCCTGCGCGCACTGCGCGCCACGCGCATTCCCCGCGCTCTTCTTCTTTGGCTTCTGCCTGGACGCCATCGTCCGCCGACATGGCATCCGGGACGCCATCGTCACCCACGCCTTCTACAACACGGTGACCCTTCTCGTGATGTATTTCCGCTTCTATCGATACTGCTGACCCCCTCTTCCCTTCCTTCCCTCCATGCCCGAAAACATCTATCTTACCGGCTTCATGGGGAGCGGAAAGAGCCGCGTCGGCCGCGAGCTGGCGTCCGTCCTGGGTCGTCCCCATCTGGACACCGACGACCTCTTCCAGGAAAAGCTAGGCGTCTCTCCCGGGGACTTCATCCGTCAGCAGGGCGAGGCGTCCTTCCGCCAAGAGGAGCAGGAGATCCTCCGCCAAGTCGCTCGGGAGCGTGTCTTCTGCGTCGTCTCCACGGGTGGCGGCCTGCCCGTCTATCCCGGCAACCGCCGCATCATGAAGGAGAGCGGCGTCACCGCCACCCTCCAGATCCCCCTGGAACAGATCGCCGCGCGGCTCTCCGAGCAGGAGAAGGCCTCGCGCCCCCTCTGGGACGAAGAGCGCTACCGGCAGCGGCAGCCCTTCTACCTGGACTGCGAATATGTCCTAGACGCCACCCGCACCCCCGCCGAAATCGTGGCGGAATTCCGCGCAAAGGCGTCGGACTTCCTGCGTCAGGCGCCCCGGAAGGCGCCCGGATTCCAGAGGCTCCTCCGGCAATGCGCGAAGGACTGTGTGGAATACCGGCTGCTGCAGGAGGGCGACCGGATCCTGGTGGGTCTTTCGGGCGGCGAAGACAGCTTCCTGCTGCTGGAGCTCCTCCAGGCGCTGTCCCGCAAGACGCCCTTCCCTTTTTCCGTCATCGCCGCCAATATCGATGTGGGATACCCCGGCTTTGACGCCGCACCCATCGCGCAATACTGCCGAGACCGCGGCTGGGAATTCCACCACCGAAGAGTCCCCGCGCTCTACGAACTGCTCTCCCCCGAGAAGGTGGGCGACAAGCCCTGCGCGCTGTGTTCCCGACTCCGCCGAGGACAGCTCCACTACCTCCTCAAGGAACTCTCCTGCAACAAGTTGGCGCTGGGGCAACATCTGGACGACCTCTGCGTGAGCTTCCTCATGAGCCTCTTCCACGGCGGCGGCCTGAAGACCATGGGACCCAATGTCCCCGCCGACGGCGGCAATGCCCGCCTCATCCGCCCCCTCTGGGGACTCCGTAAGTCCGCCATCCACGAGGCCGCGCAGCTCTTCGGCTTTCCCAAGCCCCAGGGCTGCCCCTACCAGGGACTCCTGGAGGAACGGGGCGACCGACATTTTCTGGAACAGCTCCTCCAGGACCTGGAGACGCGCTTCCCGCATCTGCCTGAGGCCATGCGGAAGTCCCTGAGGGACCTGCGCCCCCAACACCTCCTGGATCCCCGGTTCCTGGACTGCCTGAATACCCAGGAGCCAGCCACGCCGGGACGCGGAAAAGACGCTACATTCTGATTCTTCCACGACACGCACCCCCGGAAACGCAAAAAAGGAGGAAGGAGGAAGTTAGGCCAGGGTTTCGGGTGCCCGAAACCCCGCGCCGGAATTACCCGGCGCGTGCGCCGAGCGCGCCCGCATTGGCGCGCGGATTCCGAGTTCCTAGTCGGCGAACTACCGCGCCGAGCGCGCGTCTTCTCGCGCGGATTCCGAGTTCCGGGCGGCAGCGGTTTGTTTTTTATTTCGCGCAGGCGCGCCCGAGAGTATCGTGGTGAGCGCGAGAGAATCCTTTTCTGTTAGACACACAACCAAGCACGGATCCCCCCTTAACCATGAGCGAAGAAACCCTATCCAAGGCATACTCCCCCGCAGAGGTGGAGGCCAAGTGGTACGCCGAATGGGAGAAGCGCGGATACTTCCACGCCTCTGCCGACAGCCCCAAGAAGTCCTACACCATCGTCATCCCGCCTCCCAACGTGACGGGCATCCTCACCCTGGGGCACGTCCTCAACAACACCCTGCAGGACATCCTGATCCGCTATGAGAAGATGCAGGGTCGCGAGACCTGCTGGGTTCCCGGCATGGACCACGCCGGCATTGCCACCCAGGCGAAGGTGGAGGCATACCTCAAGAAGGAGAAGAACCTGACCCGCTACGACCTGGGTCGCGAGAAGTTCCTGGACGAAGTCTGGAAGTGGAAGGAGCAGTATGGCGGCAAGATCATCCGGCAGCTGCGCACCATCGGCACCGCCTGCGACTGGCCCCGCGAGCGCTTCACCTTCGACGAGGGGCTCTCCGACGCCGTGCAGGAGGTCTTCATCCGCCTCTACAACGACGGCCTCATCTACAAGGGCCACCGCATCATCAACTGGTGCCCCAAGAGCCGCACCGCCCTCTCTGACGAGGAGGTCATCTACCGCCAGGAATCCGGCCATCTCTGGCACATCCGCTATCCCTTCGCCGATGGCTCTGGCGAGGTCGTGGTGGCCACCACCCGTCCCGAGACCCTCATGGGCGACACCGCCGTGGCCGTGAATCCCGCGGACGAGCGCTACCAGGGCCTGGTCGGGAAGATGCTGGTGCTGCCCATCACCCACCGCCTCATCCCCCTCATCGCCGATGAATACGTGGAGAAGGACTTCGGGACTGGCGCGGTGAAGATCACCCCCGCCCACGACCCCAACGACTACGAAGTGGGCCTGCGCCACAATCTGGAGATGCCCAACATCATGAACGACGACGGCACCATGAACGAGCTGGCCGGCGCCGAGTTCGCGGGCCTGGACCGCTCCGTGGCACGCAAGCTGGTGGTGGAGAAGCTGGAGCAGGAGGGCCTTCTGGTGAAGGTCGAGGACTACGTGCACCAGGTAGGCTACTCCGAACGTGGCGGCGTGCCGGTGGAGCCCCGTCTCTCCGACCAATGGTTCGTGCGCATGGAGCCCCTGGCCAAGCCCGCCATCGAGGCGGTCACCAGCGGAAAGATCAAGTTCCATCCCGAGCGCTGGGTCAAGACCTACCTCCACTGGATGGAGAACATCAAGGACTGGTGCATCTCCCGCCAGCTCTGGTGGGGCCACCGCATCCCCGCCTTCTACTGCAAGAGCTGCGGAAAGGTCCATGTGGCCAAGGCGGCGCCCGCGAAATGCGAGTGCGGCTGCACCGAATTCCGCCAGGACGAGGATGTTCTGGACACCTGGTTCAGCTCCTGGCTGTGGCCCTTCTCCGTCTTCTCCTGGCCCGAGCAGACCAAGGACCTGAAGCACTTCTACCCCACCGACACCCTGGTCACCGGTCCCGACATCATCTTCTTCTGGGTCGCCCGAATGATCATGAGCGGCCTGCGCTTCATGGGCGAGGTCCCCTTCAAGGATGTCTACTTCACCTCCATCATCCGCGACGACAAGGGCCGGAAGCTCTCCAAGAGCCTCAACAACTCTCCCGATCCCCTGGATGTGGTGAACACCTACGGCGCCGACGCCCTCCGCTTCACCATCATCTACATCGCCCCCATGGGACAGGACATCCGCTACGACAACAAGAAGTGCGAGATCGGCCGGAACTTCGCCAACAAGATCTGGAACGTGGTCCGCTTCCGACTCCAGCACGGCACGGCCCCCGCCGATTGGCAGGACCTCTCCTCGCTGCGCAAGGAGGAGCTGCGTCCCGACGACCAGTGGATCCTCTCCCGGCTCAACGGCATCGTCCGCACCATGACCAAGGACCTGGAGACCTTCAATTTCAACGACGCCACCAAGGACATCTACGACTTCGTGTGGAACGAGTTCTGCAGCTGGTATCTGGAGTCCGCCAAGCCCGCGCTCTCCGCGCCGGCCGGCACCACCTGCGCCACCCTGAGGGTCTTCGACTACTGCCTGGGGACCTTCCTGAAGCTGCTGCATCCCATCATGCCCTTCGTCACCGACGAGCTCTACCACCAGATGGGCTTCTGCGCGCAGGAGGACTCCATCATGGTCCAGCCCTGGCCCACCCCCATCCCCGAAGAGCAGATGAATGCCTGGGGCGCCACCACCGCCGTGGAACAGCTCAACGCCGCCAAGTATGACTTGGTCCGCGCCGTGAGAAACCTCCGCGCCAGCTACCAGATCTCCACGACCCTGCCCCTCGATGTGGTCATCACCCCCGCCAGCCCCGAGGCGAAGGCATTCCTGGAGCTGGACAAGGACGCCCTGGGCGCACTGCTCAACGCGAAGACCATGACCCTCGGCGAAAAGCCCCAGGGACCCGCCGGAGTGGCGCTCTCCGCCATGGGAACCGCGTTCGTCCCCCTGGAGGGACTGGTGGACCTGGAGGCCGAGAAGGCACGGCTCCAGAAGCAGTCCGAGGAGGCCGTCAAATACATCGCCACTCTGGAGAAGAAGCTCTCCAACCAGGGATATGTCCAGCACGCCCCCGCCGCCGCCGTGGAGGCCGACCGCACGCACCTGGCCGAGACGCAGGATAAGCTGGCGCGCATCAAGGCACAGCTGGCAGACCTGGGACTCTAAAAAACGCCGCCCGAAAAAAGTCCTCCGCAAGGAGGGCGAGGGAGGGGCTTCCCTTTCCCCTTCCTCTACCCCTTGCGGAGCCCCTGTTTTTTTCATAACAACATAACCCCTTCCACCCCAAGGAGATACAACTACAATGACCAGCGAACAGGAAACCAAAGTGAAAGAAGTCCTGGAGTCCTTGCGTCCCAACCTTCAGGCCGACGGCGGCGACGTGGAGCTTGTGGGCATTCAGGGCAGCCAGGTGAACGTGCGTCTTTTGGGGCATTGTGCCGGCTGTCCCTACCATCGCCAGACCCTGAAGGGTGGCATTGAGCGGATTTTGAAGGAGCAGGTCTCCCAGGACATCGTGGTGGAGAACGCCGACTAGTTCTCCTGCGTGGAACCGCGCTGGGGAGGAGCGACTCCAACGGGGGCGTTCCTCCCCTTCCTCCCTCCCCCCATGAAAAACCTCCCCCGGAAGCACCTAGAGACTGCCCGTGCATTCGCCCTATTGGCTTGTGCGCTTTCGTTGGCCTTGCACCTGGTGCTTTTTTATTGTGCGGGGAATGTGAGTCTTGGCAGTTCTCTAGGAACTGTCCTCCAGCGGGAGAATCCCGTCTTGGAGAGGAAGAATGTGCGATTGCGCCTTCCCGAGAAGGAGAAGGACCGCCGGGAGCCGGAGAAGTCCCCTGCCGAGGACTCGAAGGAGGCGCCCGCGGATTGGATTTCGTTGGAGGACATGACCATCCCGGAGTTCCAGGAGCTCTCCGGCGAGCAGTCCCCCGAGCTTTTGGAGCTCCTGGGTCGCCAGCAGCAAGTGCGCGACATCCTGGAGGGCTTTGCCGAGCAGGAGTCCCCGGTGGAGGTCTATCAGCTGGCGGCGCCCACGGCGCCCGTGCCCGCGCCCGCCGCGCTTCCCGAGACCGCGGCGCCTTCAGCGCCCTCCACGCTCTATTTTCCCCAGGAGGCCCTGACCATCACCGCGCCGCCCCTGGAGATCTTCGCCTTGGAGGCGGAGAAGATCCCCGCCGAGCGTCTTCTGGACTCGCGGCGTCCCCTGTTGCCCGAGGTCGAGCGGGATTTCGTGCCCCCGGAGATCCCGTTGCCAAGCCTGGCGGAGCCCGGTCCCCTGGCCGGTCCTCCCCCCGCCGCCTTCTCCACGCAGATCGCCTTGCGCAGCAGCCGTCCCGACTTCTCCCTGACGCAGGAGCAGATTGACGCCCTCCAGGACTCCCTCTCCGCCATCCCCGTGGACGCCGAGCAGCTCACCGCCGGGCTCCCGTCCCTGGAGGACAGCGCGGGCAGTGGCGGCATTGCCCGGACGCTCGCGGGCGCTTCTCCCGTGGAGAAGGCGCTCTCGTTGGACCAATTCGTCTCCGTGAGGCTCTTCCATTGTCCCGATCCCGCCGGCAGTGCGGGGACCTTCCTGGTGGAGATCCAGCCGGGCGAAGGCAGCGACACCCTCCCCGACATCTCCAAGGACGTCCTCTTCCTCCTGGACCGCTCCTCCAGCATCTCGCTGCCAAAATTCGAGAAATTCCGCCAGTCCATCCTGGAGATCCTCCCGGCGCTCTCGCCCACCGACCGCTTCAACGTGGTCTCCTTCAACGACCGACAGAATGCCATCTTCTCGGAATACGTCCCCGCCAATGCGGCGAACCTCCGGGAGGCCGCGCGGAAGCTGAAGGAGTTGCCCCATGGAGGAAAGACCGACGTCTTTGGGGGCGTAGCGCCCTTCGTGAAGAAGTCCAATGGCGACCGCACGCGTCCCTTGAACCTCTTCCTGCTCACGGACGGCCAGTCCACGGTGAACATCTACGAGCCCAGCGCCTTCCTGCGCCAGATCAGCGGCATCAATCCGGGCAATGTCTCCATCTTCCCCTTCAGCGCCGAGCGCAAGGCGAACCGGGAGTTGCTGGATTTCCTGGGATACCTGAATCGTGGCGAGCAGTGTCATTCCGAGACCACCGCCGAAATTCGTGACGACATGGTCCGTTTCTACTCCGACCACTCCGGCCTCATCGTCACCTCGCTGCGCTATGCGGCAGCCAGCGGCGCGGACGTCAACGAGCTCTTCCCCAAGTCGCTGCCGAATCTCTACCGGAACCAGACCCTCCGGATCTTCGGAAGATACGCGCGACCCGACACCGTCATCACCCTCTCCCTCACCGGACGCGACGCCTCCGGACAGCTTCGGGACCTCCTCTTCCAGCGACGCATCGACCAGTGCCCCCTGGGCGACGAGACCCTCCATACCAAATGGGCGGGACAAAAGATCCTCTTCCTGCTCTCGCGCATGAACCTCACCGAAAATGCCGCAGAGCGCCAGAGCCTCCGCCAGCGCGTCGAGGCCCTCAAGGCGCAGTATTCCATCCTTTCCCCCTACTAAAAGTTCCCCATCGCTTCCCCCACTCTCATGAAGACTCCCACCATTGTGGCCATGGACCTGGAAGGCGTCCTGGTCCCCGAGATCTGGATCGCCTTTGCCGAAAAGACCGGCATTCCCGAATTGCGCCTGACCACCCGCGACGTCGCCGACTACGACGAGCTCATGCGCTACCGTCTGAAGATCCTGAAAGAGCACTCCTTGAAGCTCCAGGACATCCAGGAGGTCATCGCCACCCTGAAGCCCCTCCCCGGCGCCAAGGAATACATGGATTGGCTGGCACCCCGCTTCCCCAATGTCATCCTCTCCGATACCTTCTACCAGTTCGCCAGCCCCCTCATGCGGCAGCTCAACGACCCCACCCTCTTCTGCAATACCCTGGACGTGGACGGCGACGGCAATGTGGTAGGCTACAAGATGCGCCAGAACAACGGCAAGCGCCACGCCGCGCTGGCCTTCAAGCAGCTCAATTTCAAGCTGATCGCCATGGGCGACTCCTTTAACGACACCGCGATGCTCGCCGAGGCCGACCTGGGAATCCTCTTCCGGCCCTCCGACAAGGTCCGCCAGCAATTCCCCAACTTCCCCGTGGCGACCGAATACTCCCAGATCATCCAGATGATCGAACACTTCGACGCATAAAAAAATCCCCCCACCACCATGCCCAAGGCGCTCCTCCTTCTCCTGACCGCACTCCTGCTTTTCGCCCCTAACGCCGCCACCGTGCGCGCACAGGACGCGGAAGAGTCCGCCGCCGACACCCCCGCGCAGGCAGAGGCAGTGGCAGTGTCGCCGGCACTCCCCGCGCAGGAGGAAGCGTCGCCAATGGAAGAGGCGGTCGAAGCTCCCGCGGCTTCTGCGGCTCCCGCGGCAGCGGAGTCGTTGTCTCCCTGGCGCTTGCAGCTGAATCACTACGCCGACCGGGAGAATTGGCTCAAGAGCCACCAGGCGCCGTTGCCGCCGCTGACGCGGGAGGCGTTGGAGGAGTCCATTGAAGCGGCGGGGATGTATTTGGTCAACCAGCAGACCTCCCAGGGGAACTTCCGGTATGCCTACGACCTGGTTTCCGGGGAGGAGGACGACAGTGACAACCAGGTGCGCCAGGCCGGCGCCCTCTGGAGCATCTGCAACCTGAACCGCCACCGCTTCACCGAAGACACCCGCCGTTGCGCAATCCTGGGGCTGGATTTCTTCCTGCGGGGGCAGCGGGGGCTCCCCGATACCGAAGTGATCACCACCACCTACCAGGGACAGCCCGTGGTCCGCACGGGAACCGTGGCGCTCTTCTGCCTCTCCCTCATGGATTTCCTGGAGGGGCAGGAGCGCTACCTCACCGCCAAGCAGCAGGAGCCCTTCCTGCGCGCGCTGGAGAACAACCTGAAATTCCTGCAATTCCAGGAATTGCCCAGCGGCTCCTGGCGCGAGGAATACGAATTGGGCGGCATGCGGTTGCCCGAGGACATCGCGCCCGTCTCTCCCTACTTTGACGGCGAGGCGCTCCTGGCGTGCATGACTGCCGCCCGCTTCTACCAGGCGCGTCCCGCCCTCCAGGAGCCCTACGACCTAAAGGCACGCTGCCGATTCTCCCTGGAGGCGCTCATCCGGAAATACGTCATTGACGCCTTTGCGCTGGATGGCAATGCCGAGGACACCCGCGGCTTCTACCAATGGGGCGTCATGGCGTGCCTCCAGGCCTGGCATCTCTTCCCCGAAGACGCCGCCATCCGCGACATCGCCTGGAAGGGCGCCATGTCCTTGAGCTGGTGGCAGATCTACGCGCACCGCCTGGAGAGCCGCCAGGGCAACACCGCCTTTGCCGTGGAGGGGCTGGCCGCCGCCGCGGAGCTGGCGCGCCTGGCGGGCGATGCCGAGCAATCGAAGCTGTTGGGCGAGACCGCCGCGCGCATTCTCACGCGCCTCATGACCTGGCAGGTGGGAGGCCCCTTCATGGAAGTCAATCCCTTCCTTTCCGCACGCAAGAACTCCCTCCCCCAGAAGGCATTCGGCGGAATCACCTCCACCCAGGACACCGGATATATCCGCATTGACGTGGTCCAGCACCAGCTCCACGCCATGCTCATGGTCGCAGAATATCTCTTCCCCGAGGGAACCCCGTGACCCCCCAGGCAGAACAACCCAAGCTCCCCAGGGAGCCCGAGCGCACCCGCCTCGCCGCAGAGCCCGAGAAGACCCGCACGGCGGGGGAGCCGGAGCGCACCCGCCTCGCCGCGGAGCCGGAGCAAACCCGCATGGCGGGGGAGCCGGAGCAGACACGGACTGCGGTGGAGCTTGGGGAGAACACGCAGCTTGTCAGCCGCAGTGAGCTATCGCATTTGAAGTTGAACCGTGCGCAGCGCCTGAAGGAGCACCTCTTGCGGATTCGGGAAGCGCAGTGGCGTCCTGTCAAGCCCCTCCCGCCGGGGGTCTCGCCGCGGATGGTCCCTGGATGTACCCTTCAGGGCGTCATCGGCGTCGGCGGCATGGGAACCGTGTATTTGGCGCGCCAGAATGCGTTGAATCGTCAAGTTGCGGTGAAGGTCCTGACTCCGAAGCTGGCGAACAACCCGGGCTTCATTGCCAAATTGCGCAAAGAGGCGCAGATCATGGCGATGCTCTCCCACCCGAACCTGGTAGGCTGCCACGACATCATCGTCTCCCAGAAGGGCGCCTACGTGATCATGGAATACATCCCGGGGCACCTGAATGGCCGCACGCTGGTGCGCCTCCTGGGACCCATGCCCCAGCAATACGTGACCAGCGTCCTCCACGCGGCGGCGAAGGGCCTCTCCTATGCCTATGAAAAGGGCTACACCCACCGGGATGTGAAGCCCGACAACCTCCTCTTCGGCTTCTCCGAAAACCGCCCGCCCGACTCCTACGAGGAGCTCTTCGAATCCCCCGAATTCCGCATCACGCTCTGCGATTTCGGCATTGCCGCGCCGCCGGGAGAGCTCTTCCTGGACGAAGTGGACGACCCCGATGACCTGGAGGGCACCACCGCGCTGGATTTCGACGAAAAGCCCATCGTGGGAAGCCCCCTCTACATGGCGCCGGAACAGGCGCTCTTCCCCGAAAACGTGGATTGCCGCAGCGACATCTACTCCCTGGCGTCCACCGCGTATTACCTGCTGACCGGCGCGCCGCCCTTTCCCGGCAAGAGCCTGGAGGAGGTCATCGACCTCAAGAGCCAGATCGATCTCCCCAGGCCCGTGCCGCCGCCCCCCGCGCCCCCCGTGCCCCAGGAGCTCTCCCGCGTCATTCAAAAGATGGGAATGCTCCAGCAGGAAGAGCGCTATCAGGACTACCCCCATCTGCTGGACGACCTGGCGCGGCTGGAAGCGCCCTATCTGGCGAATTTCTCCCTGGGATTCCTCACCCGGAGATACCGGAAATTCCTCAACCGGCTCTTCCTGGGAACCCTTGCCGTGGGAATGCTGGTCTTTCTGGGAATCTACGGATACATGGCCTGGCTGGACCGCTACGAGCAGCAGCTCATGCAGGAGAATGTCCATTTGGCCAAATGGAGCGGCGCGCTCTTCAGCTGGCAGCAGGAGATCCACGGAGACGAATCCGCGCTCGTGGGAGGCGCGAATTCCGGTCCGTTGACCCTCAAGGAGCCCCTCCGCCCCGGCGACTACCTCCGCGTCGGAATCCAAATGATGGATATCGGCGGAACCACCATGCATATCCATACCCGCGGCGACAAAGAGCGGATCCTCATGCGGCTCGTCTGCTACCGCGACGACGCCCAGAATGTGATCCAGATGGACGCCGTGAAGGAGGATCCCAACGCCACCGACGGCTTCGCATACGTCCCCGTCACGGTGCCGCGCGACTTCCCCGACGCCAACAGCAACATCGTGGAGCTGCGCATCCAGATGCAGCCGGGATACTTCGTGGTCTGGAACCAGGGAATCCCCCTGGCCATCTGCCACTACGACAAAAAACTGTCGGTCCCCGACGCACAATTCACCATCGCGCGCGTCAACTCCACCCTCGTCCGATTCTCCGATATCGCGCAGGTCCGTGGACGGGTGGCGGATTCCGACAAGATGGCAGACGAAAAGACGCCGCGCCTCTAGGGCACACGCCGCCCTTTTGAAAACTTGCGTCAATTCCTGACACCGCCGCCATTCTTTCTCAAAATGGCTTGATATTCAGGGAAGAGGGACTATTTTTCCCGCCAAACTTTCCCCTACCAAAACCATCTTTCAGGAGACTCTGAGATGTCCGAAGAAACCACCGGCAAGGCGCCCGCCGCCTCCCCCTTCTCCCCCGTTTCCGACGTGAAGCCCGCCACCCCCGCCTCCTTCGGCGAGGACGCCCCCAAGACGCGCTTCGTGAAACTCCCCTCCAATCCCCCGCCTGCCGCGGATCCCAC
>CAVDSU010000004.1:0-48550 GCA_963611685.1 bacterium | reverse complement strand
GGCCAGGGTTTCGCGGGGCGAAACCCCGCGCCGGAATCTACCGGCGCGTGCGCCAAGCGTGCGCCAGAGTGCGCCCGCAAAAGAAAAAAGGAGGAAGGAGGAAGTTAGGCCAGGGTTTCGCGGGGCGAAACCCCGCGCCGGAATCTACCGGCGCGTGCGCCAAGCGTGCGCCAGAGTGCGCCCGCAAAAGAAAAAAGGAAAAAGCGCCTTTGCAGGCGGTAAAAGATCTCCAAAGGACGGAGGGCTGCCGCCCCCGGACCCCCGCGAATTAGTGGCTAGGCACCAGTGGCTAGCCACTAGCCACTCTTCTACTAGGCACTTAATTGTGCCGGGCGGGCGCCGGCGCACAGGCGGAAGGGCGCCTGCGGCACCTTGCAGGCTAGCCACTAGCCACTCTTCTACTAGGCACTTAATTGTGCCGGGCGGGCGCCGGCGCACAGGCGGAAGGGCGCCTGCGGCACCTTGCAGGCTAGCCACTAGCCACTCTTCTACTAGGCACTTAATTGTGCCGGGCGGGCGCCGGCGCACAGGCGGAAGGGCGCCTGCGGCACCTTGCAGGCTAGCCACTAGCCACTCTTCTACTAGGCACTTAATTGTGCCGGGCGGGCGCCGGCGCACAGGCGGAAGGGCGCCTGCGGCACCTTGCAGGCTAGCCACTAGCCACTCTTCTACTAGGCACTTAATTGTGCCGGGCGGGCGCCGGCGCACAGGCGGAAGGGCGCCTGCGGCACCTTGCAGGCTAGCCACTAGCCACTCTTCTACTAGGTACTTAATTGCGCCGGCGCACAGGCGCTTGTGTGCGCGGGAGAATATAATGCGGCGGGTGAGGCCGTCGTGCGTGTGCGTGCGCGTGCGAGTGATGGGTTTTACGCCACTTTCACGACCAGGATATTTTGGTTTTCGGTGCGATGGTAGGATATTTGGGAGGCCATTTTTCGGACCATCAGGATGCCGAGTCCGCCGATGGGTCGTTCTTCGGCGGGCAGTGAGGTATCGGGTTCGGGTTGTGCGAGGGGGTTGAAGGGGGTTCCGTCGTCCGCCAGGGTGAGTTCAACGCCGTGGGTATGGGGGTCTTCCTTCAGGCTCAGGGTGAAGTGTGAGGCGTGGGCGTGTCGGACGACATTGGAGGCCAGCTCGTCCAGGATCACATGGAGTGCGGCATTCTTTTCGGGGGGCAGTGCGTGGAGCTCTTCGTCGAGGAAATCGGAGGCCTGTGCGATGCCGTCTTGGGTGGGCTTGAAAGAGCGCGTGTGCTTGTCGGGGGGCGCGAGATAGCGGACGGTGAGCAGCGTGATGTCGTCGGCCTGCGGGGTCCCCTCGACGAATGCGCTGAGGACCATTCGCACGACGGAGTTGATGGCGGAGGGCGAGTTGCTGGTGGTCTTTGCGGCCTTCAGGGCTGCGGCGAGGCGTTCTTCGCCGAAGAGTTCGTTTTTGGTGTCGGCTGCCTCGGTGACGCCGTCGGTGTAGAGGAAGAGCGAGTCGCCGGGTTCCAGCGTCAGGGTGAGTGGCTTGTATTGGACGGAGTCCAGGAATGCCAGGACGGGACCGGACTTTTCGGTGGCGAAGAAAGTGTCGGGAAGGTGCACGGGCGGGTTGTGTCCGGCATTTGCGTAGGAGACCACTCCGGTTTCCAGGTCCAGGACTCCGACCCACGCGGTGAGGAACATCTCGGCGGCGTTGTTCTGGCAGAGTTCGGCGTTGGCGCGTGTGAGTGCGGTAGCGGGGTCGCGGAGTCTCAGGAGCGTGTCCTTGAGGAGCGTCTTTGCGTTCATCATGTAGAGAGCGGCGGTGATGCCCTTTCCGGAGACGTCGGCCACCAGGAACGCGAGGTGCGTGTCGTCGAGCATGAAGTAGTCGTAGAAGTCTCCGCCGACGTCGCGGGCGGCCTGCATTTTGGCGTCCAGTGCGAAGCAGGGGTTTTCGGGGATGGGCAGAGGCAGCTCGGACTCCTGGATGGTGGCGGCGACCTTCATGTCCTTGGCGCGCTGCTCATCCTGTGCGGCGTAGAATGCCTGTATGGCGTCGTGTGCGCAGGAGATCCGGTCGAGCAGGATGGTGAATGCCCCCAGGACGACGAAGAGGAGCGCCCCCAGCACGGCGGCGTTCTTGTTTCGGATGCCGAAGTATTCCTGGTCGGGGACGGCGACCACGAAGCGGTGTCCGCCGAAGAGGAATGCGCGGCAGCTGCATTTTTCTCCGAAGAGCGTCTGTCGGAAGGTCTCGTTTGCGTGGTCGCCGGTCTCGAGGGCGTTGCTGAGTTCCTTGTCGCTTCGGCGGGTGGACTGTTCGTAGGGTGCGGCCGCCTGTGTGTCGTATCCGGTTTCGACGAGGTATCGTGCCTCGTCGCGGTGTCTGGCGGGATTGGAGAGGAGCTTCCCGGTGCGCAGGTCTGCGCAGAGATAGAATCCGGTGCGTCCGACGATCCACTGGTCGAAGATGCATCGCAGGATGGCGGGGAGCATGTGTGCCAGTCGCTGTTCGTTGAGGCCCAGCTCCACGAAGCCGTTTCCGTCGGGGAAGGGCACCCCCAGGTATTTTGAGCGGACGTCGGGGTTGTGCGCATGGGGTCGGAAGGGCTGGGACACGAGGGGCTTTTGCTTGTCGACGAGCGCCAGGAAGGGTGCGGTGACGGGGTTCTCACCCATTTTCACCTGGAGGCAGACGGGGTCGTTGGAGGAGAGGATGACGCCGTTCCGGTTGACGACATTGACTTCGTCCACGTCGTATTTCGTCGCCAGCGCCTCGAGCTCCTCCTGGTCGCAGAGTCTTGCGGTGCCGAGGCCCTTTGCGATGTCCCTGGCGCAGTGCCAGAGCACGGCGTCGATGGCTCCTTCGACGGAGGAATAGAAGTCCAGGATGGCGAATCCCAGCTGCGCCTCCGTCTTCGCCTTTGCGTCGCGGGTGCCGATGCCCCAGGTGACTGCCAGGATGGCGGCGTAGAGCGCCAGCGCCACGGCGTAGATGACTGCCCGTCTTTTCATCCTTTGGATTTGCTAGAGGATATGGAAGATCGAGCTCATGCCGGTCATGTCGAAGACGCCCTTCACCATGGCGTTAGGGTGTGCGACGGTCATTTTCCCGCCGGCGGCCATCATGGCCTTCTGGGTGGCCATGAGGATTCGGAGTCCTGCGGAGGAGATGTATTCCAGGTCTGTGAAGTCGAAGACGACCTCCTTGACGCCGTCGAGGGACATGGCCTCGGCGAGTTCGGGGGAGGTATTGGTGTCGAGCCGTCCCTGGACTTTCAGGGTCAGGACGCCGTCGGCGAGGGATTTGTCGATTTTCATGATGGGGCTCTGTTTTGGGTCGTCGGCGTGGGTTGCCGGCTAGGGTGGGGGGCTTATTTTTCGAGAGGCTCGACGACCAGTGGGGTAGTGAGCGAGGTGCCGTTGAGGGTGACCTGCGTCTCCCAGTGGAATTTCAGGGGGAAGCCCTCGGGCTGCGAGTATCGGATGGTGATGGCGCCGGTGCCCTCGTCGCGGGAGAGGTCGTAGACGAGCGCGGCGTGTTCGTCGATCTTGATGTCGTAGGACGACAGGCTGTTCTGAAGGCAGGCGGCGCCGGACTGCGACAGTCCGAAGAGGACGGCGGAGAGCTGTTCTGGGTGGATGCGCCCCACGAATTCTTCCACCTTGGTGGCGATGGTGTTTGCGGAGGCGGTGGTGTCCTTCGTGTCGCCGTTGTGGCGAGTGCGCAGGATGGTCCCGTCGGAGAAGCGCGCGACGAATGCCTTGCTTGCCTCGGGGAGGAGTGCTTGCCCGTCGCTGATTCGCGTGGGGCTGGTGGGGCGTATCAGGTCCATGACGGCCTGTGTGCGCCCACCCTGTGGCGTGCCGTCCATGTCTTCCAGCTTGCCGGTGGCGCTTGCGACGTATGGCGCGCTGGGGAGGCGTCGATTTTGGAGGACGGCGTCGACGCCCTCGGCGACGGTGCAGCCGGAGGAGGTCATGGTGGTGGAGAGGCTGACCAGCTTGGAGAAGTCGCCGTTGAATTTCGTGGCCAGGAGGTTCTCCGTGAATTCGTTGGTGTACCAAGTGAACATTTCCCGCGTGGACTTGAAGGTGGCCTCCGGGACTTCGCTGTAGAAGCGGTTCAGGAAGTCTTCGCGCGTGAAGGTGCCGGAGTCCTGCATTTGCCGGATTTCGTCCAGGTGCGCCAGGGTTCGTCCGACGAAGAGTGCGGCGTCGCTGTTAAAGCTGGTCTTTCTGGCGTCCTCGGGGGTGTTTTGGAGGGGCAGCAGGAGATCCAGTGTGCGGTAGAGGATGCGCCGGAGTTTCGGGGGCACCTGTGCGATGGTGTCGGTGCAGGAGCTGGTGTATCCGCGTCCCACGAAGCGCATGGCGGGGTTGTTCTGCATGCCGAAGGCATCCTCGGGGTCTTGGGGATCCAGGGAGAGTGCGTCGTTGACGGCGATTTCCTGGAAGAGGAAGCGTTCGTAGGCGCCGGCGGCGCGTTGCAGGAAGAAGCTCCCTTCGCCGTTGATGACGGTGGGGGAGGGGTTGGCGGGGAAGCGTTCCCCCTTCCCCGTGACGGGGTCCTTTTGGTGGATTGCGTCGGCAGTGGTCCTGTACCACTCCGGGAATTTTTCCAGGAGCGCCAGTCCCTTTGCGAAATTCTCTGGTGAGGCATGGAAGCGTCCGCCGTAGCTGTAGAGTCGCCGTGCGGGGCTTGCCTGGTCCAGGACGGCGTGCAGCGCCTGCGTGTCGGTGCAGTGCGTGGCCTGCTGGTAGAGTCGGAAGGCGTCGCAGAGCGAGGAGATCTCGCGCTTGTGGTATCCGGCGCGGAGCGCGGGGGCCTCCACGGTGCCGCGGAATGCCAGGTATGCGTCGTTGCGCGCCAGGATGGGCGCCTTGTCGACGGACGCCAGGATTTTGGCGGCCAGGCCAGTGAGGTGCGAGGGCAGCAGTGGTGTGGTGGGGTCCAGGGAGAGCGCGGCCTCCCGCAGCATCTGTCCGAGTTCGGTGCCGGGGGCGAAGAGCGCGGACTTGTCGAAAATGGTCAGTTTTTCCAGTCCTGCCTGGTCGATGGCATCCAGGAGTGCCTTCGTGTAGAGGGGCGGAAGGTAGGAGGTGCCCAGGCTCTCGAGGATGCCGGCGCGCTGTTTTGCGGAGCTGTCGACGGCGCCGAGGAAGGGCAGTGCGGCTGCGGCGGGGCTAGCGGGATTTTTGCGTGCGGCGGCGAGGTCGGCGTCGACGTCGGCGCGTGCCAGGAAGGCGTCCAGCTTTTCGGCGAGCTCGGGGGCCTGTGTGGTGGCGAGCTGCACCAGGAGCTGTGCGTTGGCGGGGTTGGCGGGATTGGCGTTGAGCGCCTGTCCCAGTGCGCCCATGGCGGCGTAGACGGCGGACTTGTCCGGGGCGTCTTCGGTGGCGAGTGCGTCTGCGATGGCGGAGAGATTCAGGAGTCGTGCCTGTGTAGCGAGGGCATCCAGGTCGATGTCCCGGACGGAGTCGGCGCCCAGGAGGATGGCCTTGATGGCGTCGGTCTGGCGTGCGGGCAGCTGGAGGCTGTCGGCCTTCTCTAGGAGTTCCAGGCGCTGGTGGGCGGCCTCGGTGGCCTTTTCCTGGAAGGCGCCGCGGATCTGCTCCAGGTCCTTTGCGCCATTGGCGCCGCTGAGGATGTCGTCCGAGAGTGCGGCGAGGATTTCGTCGGCCTGTGCGGCGAAGGCGTCGCCGGTGTTTCGGAGGGCGAGTTCGGAGAGTCCGAGTCCCTTGGCGATGCCGTCGCAAATCATCTGTCGGAGGGGTGCGCCGCGCAGGGAGTCCACGGTGGCGCCGCGCAGCGCCATCTCGCGCATTTCGGTATCCAGGCGTCCCAGGACGGCGTGTGCGGCGGTGGGGGATCCGGCGTCGATGAGCTCCTGGAGGAGTCCCGGATGTGCGGAAGCCAGGGTCTTTGCGAGGCGTGCGGAGGTGTTGGCGTTGTTGGCGTCCTGCGGGAGGAGCTTCGCGAGTTCCGTCTGGAGGAACTTCTGGGCGGTGTTTTTCAGCCCGCTGACGAGGAAGGCGTCGCGGAGGTTTTCGGCGGTCACCTCGCGGCCGGCGGCGGTCTCCGCGTCGCAGAATTCTCGGACGGCATTGTCGTCAGCGAAGCCGTGGACGGCGTCATTGGTGTTGACGAATGCCTCTCCGAAGTGTCTTGCGGCGGTGTTTTTGCACTCGGCGGCCATCTGTTCGAATTCGAAGGGGATGGTCCTTTCGGGGTCGCTGGAGGTCAGGATTCCGGCGACGAGCGCATTTTTGTCGGCGGGGGAGAATCCCGGCAGGAATGCCTGTTCGTTGAGGGGGATCTCCTCGTTTCCGCCGAGGTGGAGAATGTTGTCCAATGCGGGGCGCTGGTCCAGGAATGCCTGTCCGTAGAAGTTTCGGAAGGTCATGGAGAGCGTCTGGAGCAGGTTGCTGGCCAGTGCCGCGGACTTCGAGTTGACGATGGCGAGGGTCTTGTGGTCCTGGATGCCGTGCTGCTGCAGGAAGGAGACCACGGCGGTGCGGATCAGCTTCCCGTTTTTGGGGGTGCCGGGCAGCTGGAGTGCCCAGTCCTTGCGGGCCTCCTCGCGCTCGGCGCGCGGGGCGTTTTCGCCGACGGCGAGGTATTGGTCCAGGAGTGCCTGGTCCTGTTGGGAGGGCGCGGGGTGGTATGCGAGTCGGAGGATCTGTTCGTCCAGTCGTCGGACGGCGTCGGCCTCGGAGACTCCGGCGGAGAGGGTGATTCCGGCGCCGGTGTCGGTCTGGAAGACGAGGGTGCAGGGCTTGTTTGCGGAGGGGTTGTTGCGGGCGTTCTGGAGGATGGCGGCCCGCTGCGCCTTTGCGAACTGGAGCGCCTGCGGGCGTTCCTGCGCGGGGAGGAAATCGGTGTCTCCGGCGAGGGTCTTCTGGTAGAGGGAGAGTAGCTGGTTTTCGGTGAGGGCGCGGCGGGCCTCGGTGGCGTCTGCGGCCAGGGAGCGCTTCTGGTCCACTTGCGCGGCCTTGGCGTCGGAACGCCCCGCATAGAGCTGTTCCGAGGTGCGCACGATGGTCTTTCCGGCGGACTGGTTGATGGCCTGTGCATTGCGGTCCAGGATCTGTCGGATTTGCTGTCGGGAGAGGGGCTTCAGGCTCCGGTGCGACAGGTCCTTGTCGGCGGGGCAGTCGGGGGAGAGCCCGAGCTCCTGTCGCACGCGGCTGAGCTCCTTCTGCTGCACGCCGCTGTCGGAGAGGGCGCGGACGAACGCGTCCTTGATGGCCAGGATTTCCTCATGGGAGAGGGTCTGGTTGTTGGCGCGGAGGCGGTGGACGTGGTTGTTGATCTTCGCCAGGCGAGTCTCGCTGGCGAGCTTCACCTCGCCGGCATTGTAGTCGCCCTGCGAGAGCTTCTGGAACTCCTGGAGGGAGATATGGATATTGCTGAAATTGATTTCCCGTGTCATAATCGTTGTCTCTGCAGGCGTTTGCGGGGGTGGCTCTATCTATGCTGTCTACTCTGTATACACCCGAGATTGCCGAATGTTTCATACCATAAAGCCCGGAGAACGAATCGCCCCGCGTCGCCGGGTGGGCGGGCGGGGCGTTTCGTGGTGGTGGGCGTGTGGATTGTCGGCTGTTGCGGGGAGTGTTTTATCTATGCCTCTGGGGGCTCGACGACCAGCGGGGTGGTGGTCGTGGCGCCGTCCAGGGTGATGTAGGTCTCCCAGTGGAACTTCAGGGGGAATCCCGCGGGCTGTGAGTAGTGGATGGTGATGGCGCCGGTGCCTTCGTCGCGGGAGACGTCGTAGACGAGCGCGGCGTGTTCGTCGGACTGGATGCCGTAGGCGGTCAGGCCATTTTTCATGCATGCGGCGCCGGACTGCGACAGCGCGAAGCAGACCGCGGAGAGCTGCTCCGGGTGGACGTGTCCCACGAAGGACTCCACCTTGTGCGCGATGTCGTGCGCGGAGGCGGCGGTGTCTTCCTTGCCGTTGCCGTGGCGCGTGCACAGGACGGTGCCGTCGGAGAAGCGCACGACGAATCCCTTGCTGCCTTCGGGGAGGAGCCGTTCGTTGGTGTCGATCCGGACGGAGACCGTGGGGCGCACCAGGTCCATGACCAGCTGTTCCCGCCCGCCCCGCGGGGTGCCGTCCAGGTCGGCCAGCTTTCCGGTGGCGTTGGAGATGTACGGTGCATTGGGGAGGCGGCGGTTTTCCAGGACGGCCTCGATGCCCTCTTCGACGGTGCGGCCGGAGCAGATGATCATGGTGGAAAGGGTGATCATTTTTGCGAAGTCGCCGTTGAAGCGTGTGGCGAGGAGCTGTTCGGCCAATTCGCTGGTGTACCAGTCGAAGATTTCCCGCGCGGTCTTCTGGGCGGCGTTGGGGATTTCGTTGTAGAAGCGGTTCAGGAAGTTCTCGCGGGTGAGGGTGCCGGAATTTCGCATCTGCTCGATTTCCTCCAGGTGCGCCAGGACTCGTCCGACCAGGAAAGCGGCGCCGGTGTTGCTGCTCTTGTGGTTCGCCTCGGCGGGGGTTTCCTGGAGGGGCTGGAGGAGGTCCAGTGCCTGGTAGAGGAGCTGCCGTGCCTTCGGGGGGATCTGCGCGACGGTGTTGGCGCAGGCGCTGGTGTATCCGCGCCCCACGTAGCGTGTGGCGGGGTTGTGCTCCATGCCGAAGACGTCCTCGGGATTCTGCGCCTCCAGGGGGAGCTCGGGGTTGAGGGCGATTTCCTGGAAGAGGAAGCGCTCGAATGCGGCCTGTGCGTCGGGGGTGAAGTGGTTGAAGTCGGCGTTGATGGCGGTGCGTGTGGTGCCCTCGGGAATGGGGGCGCCCGGGTTGTCGTGGAGCTGTTGGATGGCGTCCGTGGTGGACGGGAACCACTGCTGGAATTGCTGCAGGAGTGTCAGGCCCTTGGCGAAGTTCTCCGGGGACTCCAGGAAGCGTCCGCCGAAGCCGTAGAGCTTGCGAACGGGGGTGGCGGGGTCCAGGACGGCGCGCAGCGCCTCCTCGTTGGAGCACTTCATGGCCTGCTGGCAGAGGCCGAAGGCGTGGCAGAGCATGGAGAGGTCGCTCTTGTGGTATCCGGCGCGGAGCGCGGGCGCCTCCACGGTGTCGCGATGCGCCTGGTATGCCTCGATGCGCGCCAGCAGGGGCGCCTTGTCGAGGGACGCCAGGATGCCGTCGGCAAGGGCTTTCAGGTAGCAGGGAAGCAGCGGCGTGGCGTCGGGCAGGGCGATTGCGGCGTTGCGCAGCGCCTGTCCGAGTTCGGTGCCGGGCGCGAAGAGTGCGTGTTTGTCGGCGCGGGGGAGATCGGCGAGTCCGGCGCCGTCGATGGCGTCCAGGAGCGCCTTTTCATAGAGGGGTGGTATGGCGGCGGTGCCGATGGCGTTGGCGAGGGCGGCGCGGTGTTCGGCGGTGGCGTTTGGGGCGCCCAGGAAGGGCAGTGCGGCTGTGGCGGGGGCGCCCGGGGCCTTTTGGGCGGCGGCGAGGTCGGCCTTCACGTCATAGCGGGCGAAGAAGTAGTCGAGCAGATCGGCGAGGCCGGGGGTCTGTGCGGTGGCGAGCTGCGCCAGGATCTGGGTTTCGGCGGGCGCGGCGTCGTTGGCGAAGAGCACCTGCCCCAGATTGTGCATGGCGTCATAGACGTCGTTCTTGTCGGGGGCGCCGCTTGTGGCAAGGAGATTGAAGAGTCCGGTGAGATCCAGGACCCGGGCTTGCGCGGCAAGGGCGTCCAGGTCGAGGCCGCGGACGGAGTCGATGCTCAGGAGGAGCGCCTTGAGGGTGTCTGCGTGGCGTGCGGGCAGCCGTAGCGTGTCCACCTTCGCCAGGAGCACGGCGCGCTGGTGCGCGGACTCGGTGGCCTTTTCCTGGAAGGCGTCGCGGATTTGCTCCAGGTCCTTTGCGGGGTGTGTGCCGCGGTCGATGGCGTCGCCCAGCTCGTCGAGGATGGCGTCTGCCTGCGCCTGGAGGTTGATTCCAGTTCCCAGGAGGGAGAATTCGGAGAGTTCCAGCTCGGTGGACAGCGCGTCGGAAAGCATCTTCTGCAGGGGACCCCCGCGGAGGGCGTCCACGGTGGCGCCGCGCAGCGCCATTGACCGCATTTCGTCCTCGAGAGGCGCCAGGGTGTCGCCGGCGGGCGCGGCGTCGATGATTTCCTGAAGCAGTCCGGGGCGGTTTTTCGTCAGCGCCTTCGCGAGCCGCAGGGCGGTGTCGTCGGCGTTTGCGTCCTGTGGGAGGAGTGCCTTGAATTGTCCGGCGATGCGCTTCAAGGCGCAGTTCTTCAGGGCGCTGTCGAGGAAGGCGTCATGGAGGCGATACGCGGTCACTTCGCGTCCGGCGGCGGTCTCCGCGTTGCAGAATGCGCGGAGATCGTCCTCGTTGGCGAGGCCGTGCAGTCCATCGGCATCGCCGGCGTATTCTTCGCCGAATTTCTGGACGGCGGCCTCGCGGCATTCGGCGGCAAGCCTGTGGTATTCGAAGGGCAGTGCCTTCTTTTGTGCGGGGTTGGTGAGGAGATCCGCCAGGAGGGCATTTCGGCGTGCGGGGGGGAGTGCGGGGATGTATGCCTGCTCCTCGGGGGGCACGACCACGTTGGCCCTTTCCATGTGGGAGTTCAGGAGGAGGATGTACGGGTTCTGGCGGAGGCGGTTTTCGCGGAAGCCGTTCGCGGAGCTCAGGAGGGTCTGGATCATGACAATGACCCGCGGGATCGGCGTCTTGTTGACCAGTGCGAGGGTATTGTAGTCCAGGATTCCGCGCTGCAGGAGGATGGTGACGGCGGCGGTGCGCAGCGTCTTCGGGGGCAGGAACCGCGTCTCCGGGGCGTATGCCCATTGGTTGTATGCCCTCGCCGGGTTGGGTCCGTGGGCACTGGTGCCGATGGCGAGGAAGGCGTTCTGGAGGGAGATGTCCTGCTGGGTGGGGGCCTCGCCGTGCGTCAGCTGCAGGATCAGCTCGTCGAGCATCTGGATGGTCTCCGCCTCGGAGGCGCCGGAGGCGACCTCGATGTGTGCGCCGGTGTCGGTGCGGATGGTGAGGGTGCAGGGTTGGTCGCCGGGGCGGTTTTCGGAGTTCTGGAGAATGGCGGCCTTCTGCGCCTTTGCGAAGCGCAGCGCCAGCGGGCGGTCCTTTTGGGGGAGGAAGCAGGTATCGCCGGCGAGGGTCTTTTGGTAGAGGGAGAGATTCCTGCTTTCGTCGAGGGTCCTGCGCCCCCGCGTGGCGGCGGCTGCCTCGCCACGCTTGCGCTCCACGCGCTCTGCCTGCTCTTCGGTGCGCCCGCGGTGGAGCTGCCGTGCGGTGCGGACAATCGGGGCGTCTTGGTGCCCCTCGTTGATGGCGCGGGCATTGCGGTCCAGGATCTCCCGGATCTGCTGGCGGGTGAGGGGCTGGAGGCTCCGCTTCGACAGCTCCTTGTCGCCGGTGCCCTCGGGGGCCAGGCCGAGCTCCCGGCGCACCCGCGCGACCTCCTCCCGCGCCACGCCGCTCTGCGAGAGCGCCTTGACGAAGGCGTCCTTGATGACCAGGATCTCCGTGTGGGAGAGGCTCTGGTCGTTGGAGCGGAGGCGGTGGACGTGGTTGTTGATCTTCGCCAGGCGCGTCTCGCTGGAGAGCTTCACCTCGCCGGCGTTGTATTTGCCGGCGGAAAGCCTCTGGAATTCCTGGAGGGAGATATTGACGTTGTTGAGATTGATGTCCCGAGGCATGGTTTCGCTCCTGTGTGGGGATGGATGGGGGGAAGGATCGTCCTCGCACGGTTTACACGCAAGTCCGCCCGAAGGTTACGCACGTACCATAATTTTTGAAAAAGGAGGAAGGAGGAAGGAGGCCAGGGTTTCGCTCGCGAAAGTTTTCGCTAAATGCGACCCCCCGCGCCGGAATTGGCCGGCGCGTGCGCCAAGCGCGTCCAAATTGGCGCCGAGGGTGTGGAAATGCCTTTCTGTGCGTGGCTTTGTGCCCGTGGAGAGCGGTATTGGGGGGGATTCCGCGGCTCCTGGACACGGATGTACAAGAAAACGCCCCGCGGCGTGATTGCGTCGTGGGGCGTTTTGCGGTGTATGTGTGGGGGTGTGGTGGGGACTACATCCTCATGAATTCGTTGGAGAGGGGGAGTTCTCCGTCGGTCTGGCTGGCGGGGGCGTCTTCCAGGGGTGCGGTGAGGAGCGCCTGCCACTGTGTGGCGGTTTCGGCGAAGCGGTCCAGCGCCTCCAGTGCCTTGTCGGCGTCGGTGCGGTCGAGCCAGTTGTATTTCTGGAGATGGAGGTGTCCGTCAGCGGGATCCACCGCCAGGGTGGCGCCGCCGGTGCCCTGGTAGAGGTAGTTCGCCTCCATGGCGGCGGCGGCGATGGCGTCCTGCCGGTCCACGGGGATCTCCCCCAGGTCGGCGTGGACGAGTACGATGCCGTCTTCGGCTTCCTGGAGGATGACGGGAATGCCGTCGATTTCGAGCGCTGTGGCTCCGCCTTCGTAGACGAGGTCGAGGCCCAGCTTTTCGTTGAGTGCGTTCAGGAGTTCTTGGAGTGTCATGGTGTTAGATTCCGATGTCGATTTTGTAGGAGGAGTCTTTGTCGGAGGAGGCGTTGGCGGCGTCTGCCTTGAGGTTTTCCAGGATGGACGAATTGGTGTTGAAGAATCCGTGTCCGGGCAGTTCCTTGTTGATCGCGGCGGCGTCGCTCATCAGCTTCATGGTTTCCCTGAAGGAGAAGATCTGTCCCAGGATGTCCGCGTCGAAGTTGTCGAGGAGCAGGTCCATGAGTGCGCTGGCGAAGGTGGCCGGCGTCTCGATGTGCAGGTCCTTGATGGAGAATTCCTCGAAGCGGATGCCGGTGACGGCCGTCTTGACATTGTAGACATAAGCCTCCGTGAATGCCAGGATTGCGGCGGAGCGCTGTTCGGCGGAGGGGTTTCTGGCGAGTGCGTTCCGGAGGGCGTTGAGGGCGTCGTCGAGGGAGCGGCGGCGGTCGTTGTCGAGGATGTAGTTTGCCTCGACGGGGGTGAGGTTCGCCTTGAACATGTCGCACAGCTCGGTGGCGACTTGCACGGGGTCCTGCGCGCCGGTGAGCCGCTGGAGCACCTTGTTGTGGTATTCGCCGCCGGCGGCGAAGAAGGTGTTGGCCTGTTGGACGTCGCCGCCGAAGTCGGCGGCGGACATGCGTTCGTCGACGCCGGGGAGCGAGGCATTGTTCTTCGGGGCGTTCCGCGGGTCGTTGGCGGAGCCGGCATAGGCGTCGCGGATCTTCCCGAGCAGGTCGAGCTCGTCGCGCTGGGGCGGGTTTCCGGGGATGTTCCAGGCCTCGGGGTCCAGGAGCGCGGCCATCTGCTTGATGATGGTGTTCATCTCGGTGACCGTGTTCGCCATGCGCATCATGGACTGCACGAAGCAGTTGATCTGGGGGGGCAGTTCCAGGCCCAGCTTCTGGAGTTCGGCGATGGCGGCGTTGAGGCGGTAGACGATGTCCTGCGAGAAGCCGCCCTTCGCCAGGACGGAGTTCAGGATCGCCTCGGCCTTGTCGCGGTTCGCCTCCAATGTAGCGCGTCCTTCGGGGGAGAGGAGGTTCGCGAAGCCCGTGAGGATGAAATCCTTGTCACGGAAGGTGGCTCCCAGGATGACGCGCAGCAGCTCGTGCTTTTCGTTCTTCCCGGCGTCGTTCTGCTCCTTGAGCTTGTAGAGGTTTCCGAAATCGATGAAGGTGACGGAGCCAGCGGAGTTCATCAGGTTACCGGAGTGGGTGTCGCCGTGGAACTTTCCGGAGCCGAAGAGCGCCTCGTAGAACCACGCCTTGCTGGCCTCCAGGAGGTGTTTCTGGGCATTGGTGATGGAGGACTGGTCGTAGGCGAGCCAGGTGCGCGCCTGGTTGATGGTCAGGGCGGTGTAGTCGGGCTTGAGGACCGGCAGGAGCTTCCCGCTTCCGGGGCGAGCCTTCCACTGGAGGCGCTTTCCGCCGGGGACTCTCTGGTAGAGGTACGCCATCTTGCTGCGGACCTCCTCCGTGTTGTTGGCGAAGAACTTGTCCAGGGTATGCCCGATGACCTGCTCCAGGACGAGGATGTCCCGCTTGGGGGCGGCCAGGTTGGAGAGCTTCATGCAGCTGACATGGGGGGCGATGGCGTGCAGCTCCGGGTTCTTGCCCTCGGAGATGTCGTAGAGCTCCACGCCCTCGTTGATGTTCGCTGCCTCATGGGTGAAGTCGAATTCCTGCTCGTATTGGTGGAGGAGTCCCTCCCAGGTCTTGGACATTCCGGGGATCTTCGCGGCTGCGGCGTTGAAGATCTCGGCCTCGGCGCGCATCCGGCGCTCGGCGTCGTGGCGCATGATCTTCACGACCACGAGCTTGGTCTCGAAGGTGTCCTCCATGACGGGCTGGCCATTCTCGTCCTTCACTTCCTGGTAGGCGGGGCGGCCGTCGATTCCCTGGATCCGCACCTTCTTGGGCTCCTGTCCGGTGAAGAGCTGGACCTTGCAGAGGAAGGTCTCGCCCACGGAGGCGGCGCCCAGGGACTTCTCCATGGTGATGGAGCGGATGTGTCCGTTGGACTCGTTGACCAGCTGCATCAGGTATCCCTGGACGATCTTGCTGGGGATGGGGGCCAGGGAGCTCTTCATGTCGTTGAGCGCGTCGGAGAACTCGCCCATGATGTCGCGGGGGAGTCCCTGCATCATCTTGTGGAGGAGGGGGCCTGCGCCCTTGAGGATGGCTCCGGTGAACTTGTTGACGGCGATCTTGTTCGCCTCCTCGCGCTCCGCGCCCTGCTTGTCGCCCAGGTCGAAGTTCTGTGCGTAGCGCATGGCGGCGGCGAAGACGCTGCGGCGGTCTGCCTTGCCGAGGGAGGTGAAGTAGGTGGAGAGGACCTGCTTGAAGAATCCGACCTGTCCGGGGACGTCGGAGTTGGAGGCGGCGTCCAGGATCTGGTTGAGGTTCTTGGCGTCCAGCTGCGCCTTGATCTGCTGGGCCGTCATGTTCTTGTACGGCTCATTGGTGAGCGCGCCGATGGCATTTGCCTGTCCGGCGTTGATGCGGAAGATGGAGTTGACGAATGCCTGGATGGACTCGCAGCCCTTATTCGCCATGACCTGGATGATGTTGTCGAACTTGGCGATGTCGGCGCCGGGGAGGCTTTGCGCGTTCTGGAAGAATGCGGCGAATTGCTTTCCGAAGTCCTCGGTTTCCCGTGCCTGTGCGAAGGTCTGTCCGTTGTGTGTGGCCTGCCAGGCGGGCTCGAGGGCGGCGGCCATCTTGGCGAAGCCCTCCTTCACCACCGGGAGGATCTGGGGCGCCACGGCGGGATCCAGGACGTCGGGGTTCTTGAGGATGGCGACGAACGCCTTCATGCGCTCGTAGTCGGAGAGCATCTTCCGCATGGTCTCGCCGGGGCGGTTCACCACCACGTCGGCGACCATGGTCTCGTTGGAGAAGACCAGGTCCGCCACGAAGTCCTTGATGGCGTCGATGGGGACTCCGGCGAGGGGCGCCACGTAGGGCATGGGGGGCGCGGGGGGCACGGGGGCCACCTCGTTGACCTCCGCGACGATGGGCGCCTGGACAATCAGCGCGCCCTTCTCCGTCTTTTCCAGGGGGACATTCGCCACGCCCTCCAGGATGCGCTTGATGTCCTCGGGGAGATCCGCGGAGTCGCGCACCATCCGGTCGTGGTAGGTGCGCAGCTCCTCGGCGCCGTTGATGACGTCGCCGTCCAGGATCTTTTCGGTGATGTCGACGAGCACTCCGGTGTTGAAGTTTCCGTTGAGGATGGCGTCCATGCGGACTCCGGAGGTGCGTGCCACGAGGAGTGCTGCGGTTTGCCGGACGAGGCTGGTGCGGTCGTTGGCGAGCAGTCCGCCTTCCAGGTCGTGGTCGTAGACCATAGCGAGGAGGCCCTTGACTGCGGTGGCGCCGAGGGTGTCCTTGTCGGCGGCCATGCGTCCGATGAGCCGGTTCAGCATGGCTTCCGCATCCGCCTTGAGGTCGATCTTGGTCTGGAGGTCGCCGGTGCCCACCAGGGCGGAGAGCTTGCCGTCTTCGCCGCGGACCAGCTTCACCTGCTGGTTGGCCAGCCAGAATTCCCCGGACTCCTGCAGGGCGGGGGTGGTGTGCAGCTTGAAGACGGCGGAGAAGAGCCCGCGGAATTCCTGTGCCAGCCGCGTGCGTGCATTCCGGCGATCCGCATCGGTGGGTGCGGCGTCGAGGCGGCGGAGCCGTGTGCGCTGGAGGGAGGCGAGGCTGAGGGTGGTGCTGAGCAGTCCGTGGACGTCGGACATTTCGAAGACGCTGGAGCCGTCGCTGAGCAGGTGCTGTTGGTAGAAATTCCTGGCGGCGTGGTTGATGCGCTCCTGGATGGCGGTGCGCTTGGCGCCCATGTGTGCGGTCTCGAAGCCCTTCCGGAAGTTTTCGGGATCCATCTCGTTCCAGGTCTCCTGGGTCATTCCCGTGCCGCGTGCGGCGTATTGGTCGAGGATGGCGCGGACCTGTGCGCGGGTGAGGGGCTCGAAGCGTGCCCGGAGCATGGTGCCCTTCTCCCCGCGTTTCCGCAGCAGCTCCTGGGTCAGGGGCAGTCCGAGGCGCGCGCGGATTTCGGCGAGGTTTTCTTCGCTGACGCCGCCGCGGCGCAGTGCGGCGAGGAATGCCTGCTTCACGGCGAGGATCCTTTCGGGGGCGAGGAGCACGTTGTTCTTGGAGCTCTTCCAGCGGTGGTTATTGACCTTCACGAGCACTTCGTTGCCCTGTGCGTCGCGCTGGATGTCGATCTGCCCGGCGTTGTATTTGCCGGAGGCGATGCGGTTGAAATCTGCGAGTGAGGTATTGAGAGGCATGGTTCTTGTTCTCCTGGATGCGGGGTTCCGCGGGGAAGAATTCTTTTTCTCGCGGGCTATTCGAAATCGGGCATGGGTGGCGCGGGGAGGCTGAAGACGTCACGGACCATCCGTCCCAGCTCGTCGTCCCGGGAGAAGGCCTCGGGCGGGATGGCGGCTGCGGCGACCGCGAAGTCGTCCGCGGCGCCGTCGGCGCATTCGGTCATCCGGAGCTCCCGGGATGGGAAGCGCGCGCTCTTCTTCTCGGCGCCCTCGGCGCCCTCGGCTTGCGCGGCGGACTGCGCGGCGTTCGCGATGCCGGCTTTTGCTGTGTTGATTGTCAGGTCCATCATTTCTCGTCTCCGGGGGGATACACGACGAAAAGCGGAAAGTTACAGGATTTTTCTGAAAATTTACGCCTTCAGGTCCGCCAATAGTTCGCGGAGGCGGAGTTTTGCGCGGTGGATGCGGACCTTCACGAGATTTTCGGAGACGCCGGTCTGGAGGGCGATTTCGCGGATGCTCATTTCGCCGATCTGGAAGAGCGTGTATGCCTCTCGGAGGATGGGGGGCAGTGCGGCGAAGGCCTGCGCGATCCTCTTCCGGCGGTATTCGGCGTCGGCGTCATCGCCGGGGAGGGGTCCTTCGGCGGCGACGGGCGGGAGGTCGCCGGTGGCGGTGACCTGTTCGCGCGCGGTGTCGCGGATCAGGTTCCGGCGGAGATTCCGGGCGATGGTGAAGGCCAGCCCGGAGACCTGCGCGTCGTCGTCCCGCAGGTCGTCGCGCATCTGCCAGATCTTCAGGAAGACATTCTGGACCAGGTCGCAGGCGTCGGCGTAGCTGGAGCCGGTGGCCACGAGCCAGTTTGTCAGGCGCGGCGCCAGCCGTTGGTAGTGTTCCTCTATGGTAGTCATGACAAGTCTTCCAAGGAGACGCTGTCGAGCTCCTCGTCCTCCTTTCGGGCGTCCTCGATCTGTTTCGCCCACTTGAGGACTTCGGCGACGGGCTCAATGAGCGTCTCGGGGATGAAGTCCTCGATTTTGCCCTCGGCGTAGAGGGCGCGTGCCAGGGGGCGGTTTTCCATGACGGGGATTCCCTCGGACAGTGCGGTCTCGCGGATGATCTTCGCCACGGGTCCGGCGCCCAGGGCGCAGATGCGTGGGAGGGGCGCCTCGGTGGCGTCGTATCGGATGCCCACGGCCAGCCGCGTGGGGTTGGTGACCACCACGCTGGCGCGCTTGGCGGCCTTGGCGGGCTCGGGACCATTGAGAAGCTCGTCGCGGAATTGCCGCTGCGCCTGCTTGATCTCCGCAGAGCCCTCCATCTCCTTGTACTCCCGCTTGACCTCGTCTTTGGTCATCATCATCTGCTTGGTGAAATTCCGCCCCTGGAAGATTCGGTCTATCACGGCGATGACGATGTATCCGAAGGCGGTGTAGATGGCCAGTCGCTTGAGCATGAGCGCCAGGCAGGGGAAGATGTCGTCGATGGTCCCGTAGCAGAGGGTGAGCAATTCGGGGATGCTGGCCCAGATGATCTTGTAGAGCAGGTATCCCAGAAAGGAGATCTTCACGACGTTCTTCAGGAACTCGAAGAGGTTCTTCATGGAGAAGATCCGCTTGGCGCCCTCCACGGGGCTGAGCTTCTCCATCTTAGGGAGGATGGGGTCGAAGGTGAAGAGGAAGCCGGTCTGCGCCATGTTGGCGGCCACCGCGATGACGGCGGCCACAAAGACGAAGATGAGCGTGTGCTTCAGGATCACAATCACCGTCATGGCGCAGGACTGCCGCATGGCGGCGGCGCCGTCGTCGGTCAGGGAGCCGCCGATGAACTGGAGGAGCTCCTGGATGTCGTCTGCCAGGGCCACCCCCATCCACGCCAAGACGCAGAAGAGCACCACCAGGATGGCGGTGGAGACGATGTCCTTGGAGGTGCAGACCTGACCCTTCTGCCGCGCGTCACGCAGCTTTTTTGGGGTCGGCAGTTCGGTCTTTTCGCCGCTGGATTCCGCCATTTAGCCGCCTCCCAGGAGTTTTCGGACGGGGTCCAGGATGGCGCCCTCGCTGGTATACATGAGCAGCTCGAGGATATACGGCAGGTAGATCACGAGGAATGCGATGCCCAGGGCGGACTTGATGGGCAGGGAGAGGAAGAAGACATTCAGCTGCGGGGCGGTGCGGTTGACCAGTCCCAGTCCCAGGGTCGCCAGGAACATGAGGATGATGACGGGCGCGGCGATGATGACGGTGAGCCGGAGCATTCCGTCGAGTGCCCCCAGGAGTTGTGTGGGGGCATTCAGCGCCATGGTCGGGAGTCCGGCGTCGATGCCGGCGTCGGGGAAGACGGGCCAGAGTGCGTAGCTGGAGTAGAGTGCGCCCAGGAAGACGAAGATCGCGCCGCCCACGAAGAAGAGCGTGGAGGCGATTTGGGTGAAGAAGATTCCGAGGGTAGAGACCTGTGTGCCGGAGAGGGGCGAGTAGATCTCGCCCATGGTGGCGCCGCGCTGGTTGTCGATGAAATTCCCCACGTTTTCGGCGATCCAGAAGGGCACTGCGGCGAAGAATCCCAGGAAGAATCCGAGGAGTGCCTCGCGGAGTCCCAGGAGGGCAAAGAGTGCGAGGGAGGGTTCTCCGGGCGGCATGGCGCCGTGGATAAAGGGCACTGCCAGGAATGCGAAGCCCAGGATGGCGGCTTTTCGGGCGATGCCGGGGATCATGCTTTCGGCCAGCGCGGGGCAGATGGCGAAGGCGCCCCCAAAGCGCGCCATTGCCAGCACGGCGGCCAAGATCCACCTATGGAATTCTTCGTAAGGCATCGCCGGTCATCATCGCAGCAGCGGTAGATGCGTGAATATGTTTTTTGTGTAGAGCAACAGCTCGCTGCCCATCCAGGAGGCGCAGGCCAGCAGGGTCAGGGAGATGGCCACCAGCTTCACGGCGAAGCCGAGGGTCTGTTCCTGGATCTGCGTGAGCGCCTGGAGGAGGGACACGATGAGTCCGATGACCGTCGCCACCACGATGGGGATCAGCGAGAGGCGCAGGACGATGAGCAGGCAGGTCTGCGCGTAGTCGAGGAGGTCCGCTTGGCTCATTGCGCGTATCCTCTTACGAGTCCCTGGATCAGGAGCGTCCAGCCGTCCGCCATCACGAAGAGCAATAGCTTGAAGGGCAGGGAGATGGTGACGGGGGAGACCATCATCATGCCCATTGCCAGCAGGATGTTCGACACGATGATGTCGATGGCGATGAAGGGCAGGTAGACCAGGAATCCGATCTGGAAGGCCTTTGTGAGTTCCGAGACGCAGAAGGATGGGATCAGGATGGCGAAGGACTCGGGATCCACCACGGCGGGGGTGCCGTCGGGCTGTGCCCAGAGGCGTTCGGCGGTCTGGACGAAGAAGGCTCGTTCACGGTCGGCGGTGTGCGTGGAGAGCCATTCTCGGAAGGGCTCGCCCGCCTTCGCCACTGCTTCGATCTGCAGGGATTGCGTCGGCTGGTCGCCGGCTTGCTCGCGGAGGATGTTCCAGGCCTCGGAACAGTGCGGCGCCAAAATGTAGAAGGTGAGCATCATGGCCAGCGCATTGAGCACCATGTTCGGCGGAATCGACTGGATGCCCAACGCATTGCGGATGAGCGACATGACGACGACGATCTTCAGGTAGCTGGTCGCGATCATGGCGACAAAGGCCACCAGCGATAGCCCCACGAGGAGGACGATCAGTGTGAAGGGGTTGGTTTGGAACATGTTCGTGCCTTCCCTGTGGGGTGGAAAGGGTTATTTGGTCTCCGCAAAGAATGCCGGTTGCTCGGCAAGGCGGCCCAGCCGCCCGGTGGCGACGGTGCGCCCCGCGCAGACGAGCTTCAGGGGGAGGGCGTCTGGTGCGGGCGCCTTGATGGCGCCGTCGAAGAGCTCGCCCAGGCGGAGCTGTGCGGGCGTGGCGGAGCGGAGGTGCACGAGGGCGTCTGGGAGGAGGGGCGCGGCGGCGCCATTGGACTCCACTTGGAGCGTGCTTTCCACGATGGTGGTGGGGGCGGGGGTCTCCAGCTCCGGGAGGACCACGGCGTCGCCAATCTCTAGGGCGTCCAGCTCCTTCTGGGGGAATGCGAAGGCGGCGTATTCGAATTCGGCGGAGCAGGGGGTGTTTCGGAGTTCCTCGTTGGCGGGATCCAGGAAGCTGAGCCGCCCGAAGGCCTGGATCAGCTGCGGGGTGCGAGTGAGGGTGAAGACGATTCCGCCGACTTCGCCGCAGAAGGCGCTCTCGTCGGGCTCGCCGCCAAGTCCCTCGATGGCCATCTGCCGGCGCATCGCATTCTCCAGCAATTGGAAGAAGGGCGCGCACTCGCGTTCCAAAAGGGCCAGGAGGATGGGCTCGGGGAGTTCGGCGCGGACGTCCCAGAGGCGGGAGAGCTCGGGGAAGGCCTCGGAGGGCGCCAGGCACAGGACATGCGGCGTTTCGCCGAAGCGGACTTTCAGCAGCAGGGGATCCGCGGGGCGCAGGGCGCCGGCACGCATGGTGAGTTGCTGGTCACCCAGACGGCAGGGCATTGCCCAGGCCGGAGAAAAGAGGAGCTCTTCCGGAGTCTTCCGACGCCAGGCGTCAAGAAGCGAGAGGATTTCATGCGGTTTCATCTTTTCTTCCTTTCCTCAAAGTGACCGAAAATGAATGGAATTCCGCGACATGTCCCGCAAGAGCCGCCTCAAGACGGGGAACCGCGCCCTGGAGACGCTCCGCAACCGATGCCGACGACGGCGCGATCTCCACGGACAAGGCGCCATCCTTCGCGGAAAGCGAAATCTGGCTGCCCTCCAGCACCGCGGGCTTCAGCTGAATGGTGACCGTCCCTTCCCCCGCCTGCAAAGAACGCTCTACACGAATCTGGGCCGCCACCGTCTCCACGAGCTCCTCAATCTGCGCAGAGGTCATCCCTGCACCAGAAGGACCCTCGGAAACATTCACGAGATCATCAAAGGCCGGTGCCGACACGGGAGAAACCACCGCCGCCTGCACCGCATTCGCAGGAACCTGCACGCCGGAAGAAGAGTCACTGCCGACGGCAGAGAAAACCGACTCCTCCGCGAAGTCCGAGTCGTCCTCCACCTTCTCCACGTCCTTCCCAAAGGAAGACGCAACGACTGCCGCCTTGGACGATACAGCGGAAGACTCCACCACGACCTCGGGAACCACAATCGCTTCCGGCACGGATAAGGGCTCTTCCACCGTAGGCGGGGTGGTGGTTGTTTGTGTGGTATAAGTGGTTGCAGTGGAAGGAGTTATGTTGTTTTTGACAACAGGCGCCGCCGCTGCTTCGACCACCTGCGGGATTTCTGCGGGGAGGGCGGTCTCGGTGGTGACCACGGTGGGCGTTTGTTCCACAGGCGTCGACGCAGTCTGCTTTGCCTCGGGAGCGGGTGCCGTTGTCGCCTGTGCCGTGGGTGCGGTTGCGGTCGTGGTCGGGACCTCTGTCACCACGGAGTTTCCGGCATTTTGTGCGGAGGCAGTGTTTTCCGTGGTGGTGGTTGCCGGGGGCTGTGCGGTGGGCTGTGCCGTGGGTGTGTTTTCTTGCTGTGTGTGGGTGTGTCCCAGGGAGTTCGGGGTGCCCAGCTGCATGAGGAGGACGGCGGTCTTGGCGGCGTTGTCCTGTGTGGGGGCCTCCTGGGGGAGTGCCTGCTGTGTGGAGGGGTCCTCCTGCATGGCGGCCTGGAAGCGGTCCACTGCGGCCTGTGAGGGCGCGGCGTCCAGGGCAGGGAGTGCGGGCAGCGTGAGGGGCGTCAGTCCGCTGGCGTCCGGCAGTGCGAGTGCCAAGCCATCGACTTCGAAGGTTATGGCGGTTGTGGTCATCACAGTTCTAGTTTCCTCACGGTGAAATCTTCGAGTTCGCCTTCGGTGCGGCGTTCGGCCTCCTGGGCCTCGGCGGCGTTCCAGACGGCCTTGTGTTCGTCAATCTTCATGCGGTTCCGGGTGGCCTCGGCGAAGACCGCGCGGGCGGCGTCGACGGCCTTTTCGCGTTCCTTGAGATCGGCGTCGGCGCGGCGCATGTTGTCGGTGCGCAGCGCCTCCTCCTGGTCGATGCGCGCCACGCCCTCGTTCGCCAGGTCGATCTGCTCGCGGGTCACGGGGTGCCCCATGATGGCGTCGTAGATGCGGTCCCGCCGCTCGTCCTTGGTCTTCTCAAAATCCGCCAGCTCCCTCTTGCGGGCCTCCAGGGTCTCCTCGGCGTCGTGGACGGCGCGCCGGGCGGCGGTGAGCTCGCCGGCGGCGCGGTCCTCGCGCATCTTTCGGATGCTGAGCAGCGGCTGGAGGAGGTACGCCATTTAGGAGACGACCTCCTTGAGGCGCCGGATGGTATCCGCGTATTCGGGGCGTTCGTCGAGGCCCTGCTTCAGGAAGGCGTTGATGGCGCCATTCTTGGCGATGGCCTCGTCGGCCTCCGGATCGGAGCCGTGCTTGTATTCGCCAATCTTGAGGAGGAGCTCCACTTCGGCGTATTTTGCCAGGAGTGCGCGGAGCTTCGCCGCGGCCGCCTTGTGGTCGGCGGGGATGATGGCGGACTGGCAGCGGGAGACGGAGGCGAGGATGTCGATGGCGGGGTAGTGGTTCATCTGCGCCAGCCGTCGAGAGAGAATGATGTGCCCGTCCAGGATGGAGCGGGTCTCGTCCGCGATGGGCTCGGTCATGTCGTCGCCTTCCACCAGCACGGTGTACAGCGCGGTGATGGAGCCCTTCGCGGAGTTTCCGGCGCGCTCCATGAGCTTCGGCAGCTCGGAGAAGACGCTCGGCGGGAAGCCGCGGCGGGTGGGGGGCTCGCCGGCCGCCAGACCAATCTCGCGCTGCGCGCGCCCAAAGCGGGTGACGCTGTCCATGAGCAAGAGCACCTTCTTGCCCTGGTCACGGAAGGATTCGGCGATGGAGGTGGCCACGTAGGCGGCCTTCAGGCGCTCCATGGCAGGGCGGTCCGAAGTGGAGATGACGATCACCGATTTCTTCAGGCCCTCGGGGCCCAGGTCCTTCTCGATGAACTCCCGGACCTCGCGGCCACGCTCGCCAATGAGCGCCAAGACGGTGACCTCCGCGGAGGTATTGCGGATGATGGAGGCCAACAGCGTGGACTTTCCGCCGCCGGCAGCGGCGAAGATTCCCATTCGCTGCCCCTCGCCGCAGGTGAGCAATCCGTCGATGGAGCGGATTCCCAGGGAGATGGGCTTGGAGATGATGGTGCGTTCCAGGGGGGAGGGCGGCGGCGCATAGACGGGGTAGTATCCGTCGGGGCGCAGCGGGCCCTTCGTGTCCGCATCCATGGGATGCCCCATGCCGTCCAGCACACGCCCCAGCAGATTGGGCCCCACGGGGACCATCTGGACGCGCCGGGTGGGAATGACCTCGGTTTCCGCGGAAATGCCGATCATGGCGCCCAGGGCGGTGAGCAGCGCGGCGTCTTTGGTGAACCCCACTACCTCCGCCTGCACTTCGTATTCCTCCCAGGGATTGCGGAGGATGCAGACCTCGCCGACCTTCACGCCGGGCACGGAGGCCTTGATGATGGTGCCCACCACCTGGATGACGCGGCCCTTTACGTCGATGGGCTGGACGTCCTCCACGGCGCGGTTGAGCACCTCGGGGATGTAGTCGAAGACGCCGGAGGTCATCGAGCGCCTCCGGAGAGATGGCGTTTCAGGGAGCGCTCGATGGCGGTGAGCTGCGCGTCCACGGAGGCGTCGGCGACGCCGGCCTCGGTTTCCAGGATGCATGCCGCGCCGGAGAGTCGGGCGTCCTCGACCACATCGAAGGTCTCCACGGTGGGATAGCCCCGCCGCAACTCCTCCAGCCGCCCCTTCACGACGGTTGCCATGCCGGGGGCCACCTTCAGGGTGACTTGACGCTGGGTGCGGATGACGGCCGACAGGGTCTTCTTGACGATGTTGACCACCATCTCCTGGTCGCCAATCTCCTCGACGCACAGCTTCAGCGCCTTCATCACGACGCCCGCCATCTTCTCCTCGACGCCTTCCATGAAGGAGACCGATTGCTCCACTTGCTCCAGACGCTGCATGGCGATCTCCATCTTGCCGTCGGAGATGCCCTGCTCGTAGCCGCGCTTCTTCTCTTCCTCAAAGGCGGCCTTCGCGTCCACGCGGATGCGGGCGGCGTCTGCCTCCGCGGCAGCGAGGATCTCCTCCGCGGTCTTGACCGTGGAGACCTCCTGGGCCTTCACGAGACGCGTGCCGGAGGAGAGCTTGAAATTTCCTTTGTCCATCAACAGCATAGCGAGTATGCCTCCCTGAACTTGAGCTTGAGAAGACGGGCGAATTCCCCCGGCGCGGGGGCCTTCCCTTCTTCGACATGGGAGAGCTCCCGGGGGAGCTTCTTGCGCAGGCGGTCCACTACCGCCACGGGCGCATTCTTCAATGCCGCCAGCAGAATGCCCATGCCGTCTGCAAGGACGGCCTCCGGCGCGGGGGCGACGGCGCCCGTGTCCTCGGCGCGGAAATACGCGGTGTAGGGGAATGCCTCGGGATACGCGCCGGGGAGCGCCGCCTTCAGCGCGCGCACGCGCGCGCCGTCGGTGACTCTGCGGAGGGCGGGCGCGTTGTGGAGGACGCCCAGCCAGCGGACGAGATCCAGGAGGAGTGCGCCGTCCAAGAGGGCGATGCGGCTGAAGTCGTCCTTGGGGAAAGTGTGGAAGAAGCCTGTCGTCACGCCCAGGGTCTTCAGGAGCCACGCCTTTTCGCGGGGAGAGGAGGCGAGCTCGCCCGCTAGGGGGATTTCGGGGAGCCAGCTGGGGTGGATTTGGGGCGCGAAGTCCCAGAGGAAGTCGCGCAGGCGGGGCCAGAGGGTCTCGTCATTCACCAGGGCGCGTGCGTCGTCAATCGTCAAATCCATTTTCTAGACGCCCCCTTCCGTGCTTCCAAATGGCGGTTCCAGCGGGAATCGGCCTCCGCCGTGCGCCCCAGCATGCGCAAGGCGCGGGTCTCGACCACGGCGGCGGCGTGGTCCAGGGAGGCGGGGACATCGGCGTCCCGCAGGGCCTCCAGCGCGTCTTTCGGCAGGCCGTCCTCCACGAGGAGCTCGGCCAGGGTGACGGCGGGAGTGCCGTCGTGGGGATCGGCCTCGTGCAGCGCCTGGCATACCGCCAGGGCGCGGTCACGCCGGCCGTGCCGCAGGAAGAGCCAGGCCACCGTCATCAGAAATTGTCTGTCGCTTTCGTCCATCGTTCGCCCCGGAGGAGGGGGAGAGGAAAAGGGGTGCGTCACTTCTTCGGCGGGGAGTCCCGGAAGACGGTGACCATGATCTTTTCGTATTGCAGGCCCTCGATGGCGTTCTTGACCAGGCCCTTCACGGCGGGGATGACGTCGGTCAGATCCGCGTCCCAGCGGGAGCGGATGGCGACGGCGGCGGAGGAGGGCTGGAGGTTTCGGGCGAAGGGGTCGTTTTCGGGGATGACCACGTGCACGCGCGCATCAACGACGCCCTCGATTCCGGAGATGGTCTTGGCGAGGTCCTGCGCCAGCGCGTCCATGAAGCGGATGCGCTCTTCGCTGGGAGAGGAGATCATGCCGGACTTCTTGAAGACCTCGCCGACGCCCTGGTGGGGCTTTTGGGGCAAGCCCGCCTTCTCCAAGAGGTTCACCGCGTCGGCAAAACGGGACTCGGAGACGGTCACATTCCAGGTGCCTTCCTCCCCCGCGGCCTTGTGGCAGCCAATCCCGGCATCCAACAGCGCGGCCATGACCAGGTTCGCTTGGCGCTCCTCAAGCCCGGAGTGCAACATCGTCTCCTTGTTGATGCACCCCGTGAGCAGCAAGCCCGCCGCCAGCGCCGCCAGGAGGCCCCGGAGGCCCGAATTTCCGCGTTTCATCCATCCGAACATCTTCGGTTCTCCTATTGGTTCTTGACCAGGGTCTGGATCGCCGTGGACGCCTTGTCGGCGACCTGCGTCACGACCTGCTGCTGGAAGGACAGGTTCATTACTTCGTACTGGAGCTCCAGTAGCTCGGGCGCCGATACCCCACCCTGCGCATTCAACTCGCTGAGCGCCTTGATGCGGTGGACAATCGCCTGGTTGTCCGCCTGCGCCGTCAGGAAGGACTGGGAGACCTCCGAGGCGAAGGGCACCGGATCCGCGGCCATGGCGGCGTCGAAGCGCGCGACGGCATGGGGGTCCGCGACGCCGACGGCGGAGTCCGCGCGCAATTCTGCGGCGGGGAGGGCGCCTTGCGCGGCTGCGGCGCGGATGGGCTCGACTATCATGGGTTCTGTCATAGAAGCAAGTCCCTTGCAAGTTGTGCCGCCGCGGGATCGGCGGACTGGTTGGCGGCCTCCTCCAGCGGAATCCGGGCCTCGGCGGTGCGCTCCATGCGCAGCAGCGCCATGCCCTTGAAGGCCTTCAGCATGGCAGAATCGGGAAAGCGCAAAAGCGCGTCGCGGTCGACGTAGTCCACCGCGCCCTGGAAGTCCAGCTTGCTGATGAGAAGGATCGTCTTTGCGACCGGAAGAGAGGCCTCGCCCGGACGGAATCGCTCCAGCGCCGCGAGGATTTTTGCGGCGGACTGGAAGCGGTTCTGCCCGGTCGCCATGAGCGCAACATTCAGCAGCTCCCTGGCCTCCTCTGGTTCCAGGTCGAACATTAGCGGAAGTTGGAGGCGATGGAGCTCAGCGCATCACCCATGTTCTTGTTGATGTTGGTCATGGTGGTCAGCGCCAGGTTCCACTGCTGCAGGTCATACTGCAGCTGCTGCAGGTTCGCCTGGACGTCGGGATGCTCGTTGTAGTTCTGCAAGGATTTGGTGAGGCGCTCCTCCATGGCGACCGCGGCCGCCATGAGGGCGTTGTACACGGCATCGGTGTGCACGTAGTCGCCGACGTTGTCAACGCGGGCGGAGTCTAGAACGACTGTCTTCACTTCGGGGAGGCCGGTGGCACTGTTGATTGTGACTGCCATTGTTGTGCTCCTTGTTTGGGGTTTCTGTGTGCCGCCTTACGGCTGCAGGGAATGCGTTTGTCCGCCGGCTCCGGCGGTGAGACGCAAGATCTTTCGGGCGATGATGTTCGCCTCCTTCAAAATCGACATTCGCTGGAATTCCTCGGGTGGGGCGCCCGCATTTAGGGCGTCGTCCAGCCGGGAGGCCAGGCGCGCGAGGATGGCGTCGTGCCGCGCCAGTGCCGCTTGTCGGTCGGTGCCCGCCAGCTCTCGCTCAATCTCCAGGAGAGTCACGGGCGGCTGCTGGTTTACGGCTTCCACGGGAACTCCTTGCCGCTGGCGTCCGACAATACCACGGTGTCCGCTTCAATCCGGACGATGGTGGCGCCGCCGATCTCGGCGCCCTCGAAGACGCGTCGGCCATCCCGCAGCACCAGGCAGGGGTATGGTTGCGTGAGGATGCCGCAGATGGGGAGGGTGACGGCGGGGGAGGACACGGCGGCACTCCCTCCACCAGTGCGTCGGGGCCGGGGGGACGCCGCGGGCTCCGTGGCTGCGAAAAGCGCGGGCTGCCCCGCGGCAAAGAGGATCTCGCTGGCATCCACCTTCTGCATCTTGGGGAGCTCCGTGGAAAGCGCCTTCAGGACGGCATGGAGCTCCTCGGAGGAGCCAACGGTCCCCGAGAGCTTCAGCACGCGGTCCTTCGCGTCAGCGACCTTGAGGGCGCCCTCGGTGAGCACGAAGAGGGCGTCGGCGGCTGCGGCATGGAAGGACTCGTCGTCGGAGAGGTCCAGCTCCGCGCCCGGCAGGGCGGAGTACGCCTCCGCCGTGGCGGCGAGACGCTCGCTCCGGGTGGCGAAGTTCCCCGAGAGGGTATTGCCCTCCAGCGTCAGGTGGTATTTCGAGGCGACCTCCGACAAAGACGCGCCCCCAAAAAGCTCGACCTCCGGGGCACGCGGACCGCCATTGCCGCGGTTCGTGAATCGCGCATATTCCCGCTTGAGGTCATCCCGCATCCACCATCCCAGGACAAGCAGGACAACCAGCAGGAAGAGCAGGAAGAAGAGGCATCCGTGCCCGCCATCCTTCTTCTCGCCCTCGGACGACTTCGCGTCCTTCGCGTCCTTCGCGGGGGCGGCCTCCGGGGCGCTCTCCGCTGCAATCGCCGCCTGGGGCGCCGCCTGGGGCTCGGGGGCATTCCAGACGAGGGGTCCCCAGGGTTCGTCTGCGGGTCCCACGGCCAGGGCGGTGGCGCCCAGGGTCTTCACGTGGAGGAGCGGCAGGGGCTCGCCGTCCAAGGTCACGCCGTCTGCGGCAGCGGCGACGGTGGTCTTGTCGGGCATGGTGGCGTCGACCAGGAGGATGTCGCAGTCGTCGCCCTTTCCCAGCGTGACGGGCACGCCTTCCACAAGCGCGGCCTCGGCGCCCTTGTTGGGGCCTTCGATGATTTTGAGGAGCAGGTTCACAGCTTAAGCCTCCCCAGGGGCTGGATGTTGATTTCCGCGCTCAGCTCCTGGAAGGAGAGGACGGGCAATTCGTAGTAGTCCTTTTCGATCATCCGGCGGAAGTATCGGCGGATGTCCACGGAGACGATGACCACCGGCTTCTGCGGGATCTTCGAGAGGTCGCCGATGGTCCGCTTGACGACGGCGATGATGGAGCGGACGGTGGCGGGATCCATTGCCAGGTAGGAGCCGCCGGAGGTCTGCCGCACGCTCTTGCGGATGAGCTCCTCCAGGGAGGGATCCAGCAGATACGCGGCGATGATGTTCTGCCCGCCGGAGAATTTGTAGGAGATGTATCGGGAGAGGGCGGAGCGGACGTATTCCACCAAGAGCACGGAGTCCTTCTCCCGCTGACCCCACTCGATGAGGGTCTGCGTGATGCGCTTGAGGTCGCGGACCGAGACGCCCTCCTGCACCAGGCGCTGGAGGACGTCGGTGATCTTCTGCATGGGCAGCACGCGCTGGACTTCCTTCACCAGCTCCGGCGCCTCCTTCTCCATGTGGTCGAAGAGGATCCGGGTCTCCTGGAGGGAGAGGAATTCGTGGGCGTAGCGCCGCAGGACGCCCGAGAGGTGGTACGACAGCACGCCGCCCAGGTCCAAGGAGCGGATGCCGGACTCCTCCAGCTTCGGCTTGTCTTCCTCTTTCACCCAGCAGGTGTCATGGCCCGCCAGGAAGGGCTTGCCGCCCTCGAAGGAGATGCCGGTGGCGGTCAGGTTCTCCGAGTCCTCCATGGCGAAGATGTATCCCTTGCGAAGGACGCCCTCGGAGACCGGGACCTCGTTCACCAGAATCCGGTATTTGCCGTCGTGGAGCGCCGGATCCAGGGAGAGGTTGATGCCGGGGAAGGGCACGCCCAAGTCGTGGTAGAGGGCGCGGCGGACCGACATGATCTGCTCGTTCAGGGCGTCGTAGGTGAGGGCGCCGCGGATGTCGGCGTCGATGTCCACGGTGAGGGGCGTGACCATGGAGAAGTCGTCGCCCTCCTTCTTCCGGACAGCGGGCGTGGCGCCCTCGGAGGGCGCGGCCGCCGACAAGGGATCCTCGGAGTGCGCAGCGCGCTGGGCGGCGATCTTCGCCTTCGCCATCAGGGAGAGCGCCACCAGCGCCACGAAGGCGGCCAACCCGAAGATCTGGAGCTTCGGGAATCCGGGAATCAGCCCGATGCACACCAGCATGGCGGCGCCCAGGAGGATCGCCTTCGGCTGCGCGAAGAACTGGTTGATGATGTCCTGTCCCAGGGGCTTGTTGTCCACGTCGCCCACGCGGGTGACGATGACGCCGGCGGTGATGGAGACCAGCAGCGCGGGGATCTGCGAGGTCAGTCCGTCGCCGATGGTGAGGATGCCGTATTTGGAGATGGCCCAGGCGACCTCCTTGCCGTTCATGAAGACGCCGATGCAGATGCCTCCCACGATGTTGATGAAGGTCATGATGAGTCCGGCAATGGCGTCGCCCTTGACGAACTTCATGGCGCCGTCCATGGCGCCGTAGAGCTGCGATTCCTTCGCCAGCTCATTGCGGCGCTGTCGGGCGGTATCCTGGTCGATGGCGCCGGCGCGCATGTCGGCGTCAATGGACATCTGCTTGCCGGGCATGGCGTCCAGGGTGAAGCGCGCGGCCACCTCGGAGACTCGCTCGGCGCCCTTGGCGATCACCACGAACTGCACGATGGTGATGATCAGGAAGATGACGGCGCCCACCACGAAGTTTCCGCCCACCACGAAGTTTCCGAAGGTCTGGATGATCTCGCCCGCGTCCGCCTTCAGGAGGATCAACCGGGTGGTGGTGACATTCAGCGCCAGCCGGAAGAGCGTGGTGAAGAGGAGCATCGAGGGGAAGGTGGAGAACGCCAGCGCCCTGGGCAGGTAGAGGGAGAGCATCAGCATCACGGTGGAGATCATGATGTTGGTGGCAATCAGCAGATCCACCATGGGCGTCGGCAACGGGATGATGAGCAACCCGATGATGCAGACGACCAAGAAGGCCAGGACGAGGTCGCCAAACCTCGAGAAGATATTGGAGAAATTTGCCAGTGAGCCGTTCATTATGTCTCCAGCAGGGCCAGGCGGCATCGCTCGACGAGGTCGGAATCCGCAAGAAGCCTCTCAATTTCGTCAGCTGCGCGCTCGGAAGCGGGGGTCTTTCGGGCGCGCAAAGAGCGCAGGGTGCGCTGGGCGGCGTCGTGGAAGCCACCGCCGGTGCGCAAGGCGGCGGGGTTCGCCGCCACCAGCGCGGAAAGGATCTCGGCGCCGACGCCGGCGTCGTGGGGGAAGAGCGCATCCACGGCCTGCGAGACCGTGGTGGTGCCGGGCATCAGCGCCTTCTGCGCCTCGCCGGCGTAGGGCGCCTCGATGACGTCCGCGTAGCCGGCGCGGCCAATGCCCACGTCAAAGCGGATGGGATCCGCGGTGCGAGAGACGCCTAGGCCCATGAGCTGCCTCCGGATTCTTGGGCGAGCCGCCACAGCAGGGTGAAGGCCGCATTGAGTTTCACGAGGGTGACCTCGCGCTCCGGAAGACGGATCGCCAGGACCGCCTCGCCGGTGCGCGGGAGGATTCCCGTTCGGACGCGGAAGGGCAGGCATCCATCCGGATGCGCCAGGGTCAGGAGCCGCCGGGGATCCCCCGCAGGCGCGCAAACCGCCATCGCCAATTCGCCGTCGCGGTATTCCAGGCGCAACGAGGCGCCGTTGTCAAAGCGCAGCGCGGCGGCGCCGTTCTGCAAAGACAGGGTATCCAGTCCCGCGGACTGCCCGAATTGCGCCACCGCGGATTCCAGCCAGGAGGGCGCCGCGCTCATTGCTCGCCTCCTTCTTCCCGCGCCACCAGGTCGTCCAGGTGTTCCTGGGCGGCCTCCACAAGCCGCTGGCGGTCGCCCTCCTTGGCAAAGAGCCTAGGCGAGAGCTTGCGGAAGAGTCCGGTGAGTTCGCGGGTGAAATCCATTTGCGCGAGGAGCCTCGCCATTCCGCATTCGCCGACAAATGCGGCGATGGCGGGTGAGGCGACGAAGGGCTGTTCTGTGAATTCGAGGATTCGTGCGGCCATTTGTTCGCCGGTGAGGCGGCAGGGTTCTCCGAATTGCCGCCCCATGCGGAAGCCCAGGGCGCCGAGGGCCTCCAGGACGGTCTGCAGGACCTGCACGCATTGCAGGTCGGTGAGCACGCGCCCCAGGATTGCGGCGTCCAGAGAGGGCGCAGAGGCCCTCAGGTCGGCGCCGCAACCGGCGATGAGGAAAAGGATGGCGTCTTTCAGGCCCTCGGCGCCACGCTGCGCCAAAAGGGACCGGAAACACTGCTGGGGGGTGGTGAAGCCGACCACCTCGGAGCGGTACATGTCGCGGAGGCCGCCCATCTCCTCCGCAGTGGTGGCACGCGCGTTGATCTCGGCGGCCAGGTTGATGCCCACACGGATCTCGGCGCCCTTCGCTTCCGACAACTGCGCCTTCGCTTGGCGAATCAACGACAGCAATTCGTCTTCGCCGGGAGCGCAGGCCTGCTCCATGATGTCCAGCAACGCGAATTGGTGGCTGGGATCCGTGGAGCCCCGGCCGAGCTCCCGCAACAGCGCCGCCGCATTGGGGGGCGTGCCGTTGGCGAAGGCGGAGCGCAGGAAGCGCATCATCCGGGCGACGAATTCGCGGCTGGGCATGTCCGGCATCATCGCCATCCAGGACTCCACGGCGCGGATCAGCGCGGTGCGGGGGCCCTGCATCTCGCCGAGCTTTCGGTCGCGCACGCGCTTGGCCTCCTTCTCCTCAAACTGGAAGGAGAGCTCCTCCATGGAGTCCATGAGCTCCGCCATGGGGTCATTCTCCACGGTGAAGGAGGCACCCATGAGCTCGCCGCGGCGGACATTGGCGGCCTGCGCGCGGTCCAGCTCGGAGAGTCCCGCCGCCATGGCGCCGGAGGCGCCGGAGGCGTATGCGTGCCGGAGGATCTGTGCTGCGTCAAAAGACATTGCGGGGCCTCCTTCCGGGGAGGAATTCCGCCTTGCGGTCGTCAGCGCCCTCGATCCAGACGACGCCGGGACCATAGAAGGTGAGCGCCAGCTGGGCGGGTCCGCGGGGCAGCAGCAGGTCCCACAGCGAGAGCCGCGGGCAGAAGCCGGTGGGCATCTTCGTGGTCCAGGCAACCGCCGCTTCCGGGCGAACCGAGATGGTCTCGCCTTCGGAGAGGGAAATCCGGAGCGTGCGGGAACGGGTGGCAAGCACCACCCACTCCGAGGAAAATTCCGTGACGCAGAAGGAGAAGCGCGCGCTCATGGGGACCGGCTTCACGGTCTTCGCGCCCTTCCAGGATTCCGCGGGTGCCAACAGCACCTTCTTCGAGACGGCGAAGACCTCCGCCGCACAGGGAATGTGCGTCAAGAACGGCCGCGAGGCACAGGAACACTTCGCCCACACGGGCGCCGAATCCACCGGGACCGACGTCTTTTCCGCGCCCTTCTTCGCCTTCTCCACAACCGCAGAGAGCTCCATGAGCTCCAGAAAGCCACGGTCCCGCAAAAACCATCCCTTGCGACGCACCCGACGGACAACGCCGGAATACGCGGCGGGCTGGCAACGCGCCAAAAGCCACCGGCCCTCGCCGACAGAGGCGAAGCCGCTCTCAATTGTGGCCGCAGAAACGCCCACTACTCTCCTTGCGCCTCCCCAGCGGGAGAAGACGGTGGCTCCACTACGGGAGACGCGTCCTGCTCGGCGCCCTGGACAGCGGCCTCGTCCACGACCTGGGATTCCGCGTCCTGCTGCTCTTCTTCCTCCTCGTCGTCCTCGCCGAGGTTCTTTGCGACCTCGTCAGCGACGGTGGTGTCGCGCAGGCGGGTCCCCTGGAGCCGGAGGAGAGTCTCGTGGTTCAGGTCGACGATGTGGGGAGTGATGATGAACATTCGCTGGACGGTCTCTTTCTTGGAGGACTTTCCGCCGAAGATCCATCCGATCCAGGGGATGTCGCGCAGGTAGGGGATGCCCCATCCGGCGTCCTCCTCGATCTCCCGCAGGTATCCGGCCAGCATGATGGATTCGTCCATGAAGACCGCGGTCTGCGTGGTGAGGGTGGAGGAGCGTGTCATGGGCATGGAGTCCACGGAGATGGATTCGAAGCCTCCGTCATCCAGTTCCAGGGAGAGCCAGACGCAATCGGGGGAATCGGGCAGGGTGGCGGGGAGGATCCGCGGCTTGACCTGGAGCGTGGTGCCGGCGGAGACCTCCTGGAGGGTGGCGACCTCGGTGCCCACGACCTTGGTGTGGTAGGACTGCGTGTCGGTCATCTCGGCGGCCATGTTGTTGACGGTGAGCAGCGAGGTCCGGGAGATGTTCCGCGCCTTGCCCTTCTCCCGCATGGCAGTCAACGAGGTGGCCAGCGCCCAGGTGGAATGGACGTGGGTCAGGGCGCCCGCCAAGCCCATTCCGGCAATGGAGTCCGTGCTGAAGAGATTCGCCGCATTCTGCCCGGCGCCGTAGTTGGAACGGCCGTGGGTGCCGCTGTAGGTGAGGGAGAGCTGCCAGTCCAGGGCGTTCTCCTGGGAGAGCTCCACTACGGTGACGTCGATTTCCACGAGCTTCTGGGGAACGTCCAGCTGCTGAATCAGACGCTCATACATGGGCATGCGGCTGACGGCGTCGCGGACAATGACGGCATTGAGGCGGTTCTCCGCACGGATGACGGGGCGGATGGCGGAGAGCTGCGCGAGCTCCAGATCCGAGAGCTCCTCCTTGCTGGCGGCGTCACGGGTGCGGACGCTGTTGTCTGGGCTGTCCATGACCTCCTTCAGGAGGGTCGCCACGCCCTTGATGGTCAGGTTGGACTCGGGGCTTTCGGCATTGAAGCTGACGTCGTCGGCCCAGGTGTAGGCCAGGGGGAACATCCGGGTCTCGACTTCGGTGCGAACCCGCTTCTCCCGCAATTTGTCCGCCTTGGCCACCATCTCGGCCACCAGCGCCACATAGCGGGGCGGCCCCGAGACCATCACCAGCTGGTCGTCAGAGGCGGTCTTCAAGGGGAACCGGGCGTCCTCGACGCCGAGCTCCGCAATCATCTCCCGCACTTCCGCTGCCCGCATATACTTGAGGTCCAGCAACATGGTGGAGATCTCGCCAGCGCCGTAGAGGTAGAGCGCGGCGCCGTCGTAATACCAAATCAGGTTGTGCGCCGTGGCCAGGCGGTCCAGGAATTCGCCGGAGGGGACCTCCTTGAAGCTGCCGGAGAAGACGCCGGCGACGGAGGGCGACATGACGACGGAGAGTTCCTGTGCCGCGGCGAAGGTATCGAAGGTGGTGCGCAGGTCCATGTCCTTGGCCACCAGGGTGTAAGTCTCTAGCTTCCAGGGGATCTGCGCCGCCGGCAAGGATGCCGTCAGGAATGCCAGGAGGCACAGCAGGATATTCAACGCAAATACGCAATGGCGTGGGGAATGCTCCCCGCGGCCATTGCGTCGCTCGCGGTCGTTGTGGGTGAGGGAATCTTTCACGCTCTTTCTCCTACGGCCTTATCATCATTGTCTTATCCGGGGATGGGGGGAGCCCTTCGCTGCTCTCTGCACGCCCGCCACAGCGCTCCCGCCACCAGTCGCATGAATTCAGGAAGGTCTCAAAAAAACGCAGGAGCTCGCCGGGCGCGGCGTCCGCGGGGGCGTCCTGCCAGAGGAAACAGGTCTCTTTTGCCCCGAGACGACCGTAGGCCAACACCGCGTCTTCTTTCAAAATCCGCCCGGCCGCATACTGCGCAAACCGCGGCAACGAGGTTCCGGAGGCCTCCTCGCCGAGGTCAAACGACAGCACAAGGCGATTCCCACGGTCCTCGCAGAACACCGACGCGCCGTCCACCAGCAATGCCGCCGAGGCGCCATCGCTCTCCACTTTGTCGGGGTAGCCGATCGCTTTCAAAAATTTCTCCAGGGACGGGGTCATGCTTGGGGACTGCGGCGCCGGCTAGATGTTGTTCACGATGCCGACCTGCACGGTGTTCAGGCTCTTCAAGATGTTGGAGACCATGTCGTAGCTCTGGTCACGCTTGTTGGTGTACGACTGCAACTCAATCATCGACTGCTGCGAGAAGGAGTTCTTTTCGTCCATCTTCGCCTCAATCTTCGTGATGAGGTCGTCGTACGATATGGCCGTGGTGCTATCGTAGGATTGGCCGCCGATTGTGATTGGGAGGGAGTCTGCGAGATATACCTGTTTGTCAGTCAGAATGCCCGCATCTTTCAGTAGCTTGTAGTCCGCTTCATCATTTGCGATGTAGTAGCATGCGATGTTTTTGCTTTGGATCTTCTCGATAAACCGGGATTCATAGTCGGAGAGCTCTTCCAGCGTTGCGGAGGTCTTCTCCATCTCCTCCATCATCTTAATGATCTCTGCCTCCAAGGCGGAGGCGCGCTGGAGGCAGATGGCCATCACGAGTTCGCCAATGGAGAGATTGCGGAGGTTGCCGTCGTCGCCGTTCACGCCGTCCACGGTGTAGAGACGGGCGGTGAGCGTTTCGCCCGTCTCCGGACTCTTCATCGACAAATCGAATGTCACTTGGTTAATTGCCATTGTCGTATCTCCGCTAGAAATTGTTTGCCTCGCCGGTCATGGAGGTGCCGAGGGCCTTTACCACATTGGAGGAGGTGTTGTAGGCCACGTCGCGGCGGTTCACCATGGTCTGCAGGTCAATCATGTCCTGCTGCTGAGTCCGCGCGAGGGCCTCCATCTTGTTCTTGAGGGCGTTGGCCGCCTGCATGCGCTTGTCGTAAGTGTCGACCTCGAGGAAGTACGTGGGGGCGTTCCCGCTAGTGACGAAGCCGCCACACGGGAGCTCGCTCTGTGCAATCCCCATGGTCTCCGTGAGGAACTTGAGCGCCGCCACGTTTTCGCCTTCCTTGAAGTCGTTGCTGGCGATCTTTTCCAGCCATTTGGAGGCCTCGTCCAATTTCGTGGAGCCGGCGGTCATGGTGTTCATCTTCGTCACGCTCTGGGACTCGTAGGCCGCGGCGGCGCGAAAGCACACCGCCATGACCAGCTGGGCCAGGGTGAGACCGCTTCCGCCCTCCTGGCCAGTGGAGTAGAGATTGATCTCCTGGGCGCCAGTGGGGGCGTATCGGTTGGTGGCGATGGTGTCTACTGTAATGGACATTGCCGAGCTTTCAGTCTGGGGAAAATCGCGGAATTCCCGAAAAATGGGTCGGCCCGCAAGACGTCCCTGCGAAAAAAGGAGGGCAGGGCGCTCTGCGGGCGGTTAAAAAAAACTAGAGGTTGCCGATCAGGTTGCTGCGGGTGTCGCTGACGGCGCTCATGAGGTTGGTGGCAGTGGTGAAGGATTCGTCGCGGCGATCCACCAACGACTGCAACCGGCTCATGTCGGTCTGGGCGGCATTGTTGCGCTCGTCAATCATGGACTTGAGCATGGAGACCATTCCCTCCACGGAGGCCTTGGTCCATTTGCTATTCCAGAACGCGCTCGTGTCCTGCGGGGTGCCGCCCTTGCGGCGGTATGCGTCGCCGCCCAGGGCGTACATGTCGGAGGTGATGCCAGAGACATCGGTGGTGGAGCTGCCGGAGGCGTCGCTGGCGAAGTTTGCCTGCGCCTGCGAGAAGATGGAGAGGAGGGACCCCAGGGTCTCCAGCTCCTTGTTGCGGTTGCGGATGATGGTGGTGAGGGGGGTGACCTCCTTCTCCACCGCCACGGCACGGTTCGCGGCAACGGCGACCATCAGGTCCTGAAAATCAACCTTGACCCCGTCAAGCCTGTAGTCGCAAAAGTTGACCTTAGTGCCCCAGTTTTGGGAGAGCGTGACGACATCTGCTTCTGTTGAGGTGATTTCGGACATCTTCGTTAACCTCCGATATTGGAAATGGTGCTGGACGCGGCATTCTCCGCCTTCTTCACCAGCTTCGAGGCGGTGGAGTAGGCGTTGTCGCGCTTGGAGACGAAGGAGTTTAGGGTGACGAGATCCTGCTGGAGGTTGTTGTCCTCCTTGTCCATCTCGTACTGTACGTTCGTCTGCGTCTTCTGCGCATACCGACGCTGGATGCGACCCTGCGACTGCCCGAAATCACTGCTAATGGTGATGTTGTGGGAAATGCCGTATTTGTCGAGGATTCCGGCGGCCTTTGCCATGGCGGCGGTGCTGGTGGTCCAGTCGTCGTTGCTCACATTCTTGCCGGTCTTGAGGGTGGCGATGTTGTCGGTGAGGATCGCCAATGCCTCGGCGAGCTCGGAGACCTTCTTTTGACGCTGCCGAACCACCTCCGCGTAGGAGGCGGTGGCGTCCTCAATGGCGACGGACTGCCGGAAGGCGGCCGCCGTCAGGGCGGCGGTGTAGTCCTTTCCGGAGACGCCGTCTACGGTGTATTCCATCTGCTTGACGCCGTAGACGGCGCCGCCCTGGATCTCCTGGGATTGGATCAAGTCCGACATGGAGCGCGTTCTCCTACGCCTGGATGGCGTCCCGCATGGATTGCGTTTCGGCCTGGGAGATGGCCTGCATGAGCTGCAGCACGGAGTCGATGAGCTTCTGCTCTTCGTCGTAGAGCTCCTTGCTCTGCTCCGCCAGCAGCTCCTGCTTCTTCTCCTCGGCGCCGGTGGCGGTCGCCTCGGCGGATTTCATGCCGCTGATGCCCTGTGCCACATTCTGGCCCATCTGCCCCAGGGAGGAGATGATGCCGTTTACGCCGGCGAGGACCTGTATCCGATGCTCGAACTGCTTGAAGTCCAGGCGGTTGATGACTTGGTTGGAGGTGGCGGTGGCCTCGGCGCGGGCAGCCATGACCATCTCCTTCTGCTCGGCGGGAGTCATGACGTCGTCCGCGGCCAGCAACTTCGCTTCGTAGGCACGCGCCATCTCCATCTCGGAACGGGCGGTCTGGACATCCTGCGCGAGCTGCGCCTTGTCGGCGCCGGCAGACGGATTCGACTGGCGCTCCAGGGCACTCTGGTATCTCTCGGCGTATTGGTCGCCCACATCCTGGACGGTCTTCACGTAGTCCGCCTTGGCATTCTGGAAGTTCGTCTTGGCAGTGGCGTATGCCTCGTTCGCCAAAAGGACGTCGTTCTGCTTGAGGTTCACCTTGTTCTGGGCAGAGGTCACCGCGTTGTCGGCAACGGCGACGGCCTCCTGCAAAGGCGTAACGGCGCTCTTCGCAATGTCGTAGTCGGCCTTCGCGGACGCCCACTTCACCAGGCCCTCGCCAGAATTCGGATTCTGAGCGTGGAGGGCATCCAGCTCCTGGAAACGCGCCGCCTTGGCGTCGAGATTCACCTCCGCTTTCTTGGAGTCCAGGGCCGCCTGCGCATTCTGGCGGTTCGCCTGCGCGGTCTCCAACTCCGCCTGCGCAGTCTGCAGCTCGGTCCGGGCAGTGGTCCGCGCGGCGCCCTTTGCGGACAAGTCCGCGCGGGCATTCTGGAAATTCGTGCCCAGATTGCCGGCCTGGTCATCCACGAGCTGCTGGCCGAATTCGGCCTCCACGCGCGCAGAGACCTCGGGGCCCACTTTCGCTTCCACGGTGTTCAGATGCGCCTCGGCGTGGGCGACGGTGTCGGAGTTGGACAGGGCGGAGACCTTCGTGTTGCCCGCGGAAAGCCCGGAGTCCCGGGTGATCTGCTGCTGCTGCCCAAAGGCGTGGGACTGCACGGCCATGGTGGCGGCGGAGGCCACCACGGTGACTGCGCTGCAGACGACGCCCACGATGAGCCCAATGCGGGCGGCGGCCATCTGCTGGTCGGCCTGGTCCTGGATCGCCTTCTGCATGGCGGTGTTCTGGGCGCGCTGGCTCTCGCGGTTGGCCTCCTTCTGCTTCTGGGCGACCTCGATGAGCAACGCCATCAGGCTGTAGATGTCGAACATGACGCCGCCCTTGGAGGAGGCGGACACGGTCCGGATGGCGCTCGCCGTCTTCGCGAGGGTCTTTTCCGCCTCGGTCTTGAGGGTGTCCAGTTGCTCGCTGGTGAGCTTCAGCCCACCGTCCGCCTGGAGCTTGCCAATCAGGTCATTCAACGCCTCGGGCGTTGCGGCGCCCGGCGACTCGATCTGCGGAAAGTCCACGGTGTAGGCGCCGGTGGCGCCGTCGGCGCGGACGGAGAGGGTCAGGGTCTCCTTGCCGGTGGCGGCGTCGGTGGACTTCTGGACCTCCCCCAGGGGAGTGAGGAGCGCCTCCAAATTCACGGCGCCCGCATGGATTCCATTGACATTCATCTTCGTGTCCTCCTATGCTATGGGGACGAAATTGCTGCGCCTGCAATGGCGTGCTTACGCCATGGCGCCGATGTTCTTGGCGATCTCGCCGCTGGTATCGGTGGCCGACGCGATGAGCTCGGCGATCTTGCCGACGCTCTGCTGGATGAGCTGCAGGAGGTTCTGGAGCTCCTCCTCGGATTCCTCCAGCTGCTGCTGCATCATGGCGAGGAACTTCTGGAGCTCGGTGACCTCCGCCTTCGAGGACTCCGCGCGGTAGTTCAGCGCCGTGGAGACGCCGCCGGAGGCCATGCCTCCCAGGCCCACCGCGGTATTGGCGATGGTGGAGATGTTCTGCACGGTCTTCATGAGGGTGCCGATGTTCTTGACGGTGTCCGCACCCGCCTTGACGGCGCCCACCATGGCGCCCACACTGCAGATGAGCCCCAGGCCCATGATGGTCAGGTTCACGATCAGCGCGGCCTTTAGCTGGGCGTCATTCTTGGACATGCCGCTGGACTGCAGGCTCTTGGCGATGCTCTCCGTTAGCTTGTCCGTCAATCCTGTCTCCTCGCCAATCAACGAGGCGACCGCCAGCGCCGCGCCCGCAATGGCGAAGCCCGCCGCCGCACCGCCGGTCACCGCCGTCACGACGACCGCCGCGATCACGGAGAAGATGGCGCTTAGCCAGCTGAAGAAACGGCTCACTTTTCGGGATTTTTCGGCGTCGTCGATCTTCTTGAGGGATTCGTCGATCTTTGCCATGCGGTCCTTGTGCTCGCTGTCCAGCCGCGCCTTCTGGTTCTCGATGCGCTCCTTGGCGGCGGCGGCCTGCTGCTCTTCGCTCTCCAATTGCAGATACGCGATGAGCTTCTCCAGGTTCGCCTCCACATTCTTGGCGTCGCCGGGGTCGTCCAGGGCCGGCGCACCCGTGGCGCCCGTGATGCGCTCGGAGTTGCCGTCCACGCCGGCGGCGCCGCCGCGGGTCACGCGGACGCTGGCGCCGGAGAGGATCTCCACGGTCTTGCCAATGATCTCCTTCGCCTTTTCCGTATTGGCGCCCAGGAGCTTCGTCAGGTCTTCGGCGGCCAGTTTCTGCTGGGCCGCGGCGTTATTGAGGGAATTGATTTCGGGCATTGTTTCGTACCTCCAAACGGTTTACACTTGCGGAGGCGCAAAGGTTACGCCTTTTTCTGGTCTTCTTTCTCAAGATCGGCGAAGGCCTCTTCGCCGATGCGCTTGCGCAGCTCGGCGGCCTTGGCGCGGTAGGTGCGTCCGGCGTCGGTGTCGGCGGCGGAGAACTCCTCCAGGGCCTCGATGGCACTGGCGGCGCTGCGCTTGTCGCCCAACGCCAGGAAACACTCCGCGGCATGATACTGCGGCTTGGGATTGGAGAGGTCCAGGAAGGAGCTGTAGCCGTAGGAGACCACGGCGTCCTGGTAGTCTTTCGCGACTTGCTGCACGGCGCCCAGGCCGAACCAGTATTTGGCGTTCAGGTGGTCGAAGAGCACCAGGAACCGGAAGAGCTTCGCCGCCTCCTCGATGCGGCCAGTCTGGTAGTAGCCGAAGGCGAGGTGGTAGACGGCGTCCAGCTCCTCGTTGGTCACGCCCTTGAGCTGCTTGAGGGTAGCGCCGTCCTGCGAAAACGCCCGGGCGGCTTCTGCAATCTTCGCGATGTCAATTTTCTGCTGCATGGCATTTGTCTCCCGGCCCTCAGGCCTTTATGGCTTGGTTCTCTTCAAGGGTTTTTGCAATCTCGGCATCCAGGCGGTCCAGCGCCTCCCGGAGCGCCGCGGCGGGGTCGTTGAGCTCCGCCTTCTTCTCCGCTTTCTCACGCTCGGAGGCACTCTCGGTCCTCTCCGGCTCCGTGAGCTCGTCCGAAACCGCCGCCGCCTTCACCGCGGATGCGACTTCACGGAGGAGCGCGGCGCCCACGGCGGAGATCAGCGCGGGAATCTGCGCGCTGTTGGCGGAAATCCTCGCAGTCTTGGAAACGATGGCGTTCTCGAAGGAGGCGATCTTGGCCTCCTCTTCGGCCTTCTGGCGCTTTAGCTCTTCCACCAACTCACGGTGCTCCTCGCCATTCTTGATCTCGTTCTCCGTCAGCTTCTCCAGGGTCTCAATCTGCGCCTGGAGGGCGTCGCGCTTCGCAAGCGCGGCGTTCTTCGCGGCCGCCAAAGTGGCGATCTCGGAGTTCAGCGCGGCATTCGCGCTCTCGAGACCCTCGATCTGCAACAGGGCGTCGCGCTCTTTCTGGGAGACGCGCTCCGCCATGCCGTCCAGCACGGTGGACAACAGCGAGATCCGCCGTTGCGCCAAATCCTGGCGGGTCTCGGCGCTCTCGCTCTTCAAGCGCAATACCAGCCGCTCCAAGTCGCTGGAGGCGCCGCGGGTCACGGTCACGGATTCGCCGCCCAGGATGGCGGAGGCGCCCTCCTGCTGCTGCGCGGTCTGGATGCCCTGCTCTTGCGCGGACTGCACGCCATCCGCGATTCGATTGGCGATCTTGTTGATTTCCATGGTCATTCTCCTGTGGATTCAAGGATGAGAAAAAAAGACTACGTCATCCTTGACTACACATCAGATCTGGAAAGGTTTCATCATCATGCCGAACTTCCGCTGGCGATTCTCCAATTCGCCATCGGGAGCCGTGGGGGCGTCGCCGGACGGCGCGGAGGCCGGCGCGGCATTGGCGTAGTCGCTGGCGGGACGAATCGCGTCCTGTGGGGAGGAGTCCTCCATGCCGGACCACTTCTCCAGGGGATCCATGCCGCGGCGCTTCAACTCCGCATTGGCCGCCTCCCTCTGGCTCTCGGTAAAGCGTAGCTTCATGACCTGCTCACGAGTCAACCCCTGGCGCTCCAGCATCCGGTCCGTCTCCGCAATCCGCAATTCCGCCTGCGAGACCAGGTTCTCGCTGTCCGCGATGGTTTTCCGGATGTGCGCAAGAAATCTCTGGATGTCTTCCTGGCTGTGACTCATCTGAACGACCTCCGAAAACAAAGGAAAAAAAGGGCAGGGCAGGGGTGGGAAGCAAAAGGCGAAAGGACTCCCATCCGTCCTGCGGGCAACTGCGCAAAACGCATCCGATACGGGAAAATTGCCTTCCCCTATCCCCAAAAGGGCATAGTTCTCCTACGGGCGCGCGTGACGACAAGAGAATATAATGCACGGAAGCCCTCTGCCTCTACGAAAATCCCTCTACGGGATTATAGTACGCCAAAATCCCTATTCACCTATTCCTTTCGGGGGCGAAACGGTCTCGACTGAAAAGGCGGAAAGCGGGTTGCATGCGGAGGATGATCGTTGGCCTCCTTAATCATCGGTCAAAAAAGTAACTGCGAACACTAACCAGTACGCACTCGCGGCATAGCCCGCGACGTCTCCTCCGCGATACCTGATGACGGTCGAGGCGCATGTATCAGGCTGGCCAGGGGCCCCGGGCAGGCGGGGGCTACCAGCGAGAAAGAACAGCACGCTGCTTCCATTGACGGGCGCCCGCCACCAAATCAGTGGACTAAGATCAACGACGGGATAAGCATGTAGAGACCTGCAGGAAGTCTCTCCAGGACCGGGGTTCAACTCCCCGCGCCTCCACCAAATTTGCCCGCGCCACACGCGGGCAAATTTGCCCGCCATAGCGAAAGCAGCTGACGCTAGTCAGCGCGGTCCCCCGAAAGGGGGATTCGCGACGGCGTGGCCCCTCTTCCCAAATTTGCCTGCGTCCCTTCCGCAGTACACCTAGGCATTTTCTCTTATTCGGAGGGCGGCGGCGTTTATTTTATCTCATATTTTCCGTCGTCATGTTCTTCACGTATATCCTACGCAGCATATCCCGTTCGGGGCGCCGGTATATCGGCTATACCCCACAGACGTGGCAACGCGTCTGGACAAGCATAACGAGGGCGGCGTGAAGTCCACTGCTTCGGATCGACCGTGGCGCCTTGAGGCCTATATCGCCTTTGACACGGCAGAGAAGGCACACGCTTTCGAGAGGTATCTCAAAACCGGGAGTGGCCGTTCTTTCGCCGAGAATCACTTCTAGCCCCCCCGTCCCCTCCGCCTAAGTTCTTCCACCTATCGGCGGTGCGGCGCACTTCTCCCAACGGCGCGTTCCCGTTGAAGATCTCCAAAGGACGGAGGGACTTGCGCCCCCCGTACCCCCGTGCCGGGGCTTAAGGCACTTGCGCGCCCCGCCGTAGCCTTGGCGAAGGCGGGCTCATTCCTAATTGCGCTTGAAAGCGCATCGCCTCCTTACTTCAGATTTGACTCGATATCCTGGTAGAGGGGGTTGCGCTGGATTTCGGGTGCGTCGCCCGTGAATGCCTCGGAGGCGTCTGGGGCGTCCTGCAGGTAACGCATGAACCACGCAGTCACATAGCCGTCCATGTAGTATAGCGATTCCCCGTGGTCGGCGTCGTTTCGGAGGGCGAGCAGCTTGTCCACGTTGTCGGGAATTTGGCGGTATAGGAGCCGGAGCGAGTCCGGACTCGCGAGGGCGGCGTCTAGGGGACCGGTCGTCCCGAGAATCAGCGTGGGGACCCGGATCATGGACGCATCGGCTTCCCACAGGAGCCCCGCGTTGGACTGCGCATTGCAGCTCAAGATGACCGCGGCCTTGTAGTTCCCTGCGTGACGATGGATGGTGATCGCGTTCACCACGCCGAAGCCGCCCTGGCTCTGTCCGGTGATGCCAATGCGGTCCAGGTCGATCTTGTGGTAGAATGCGTTCTCGTTGCCGTCCGGCGCCTTCAGCTCGTTGAGCGACTCCAGGAAGCGGAGGCACATCTCGGCGGAGAAGCCGTACCAGGCGTGCGTCTCCTCCGTTGCGATGGTGAGGAAGCCCCAGGACGCCGCATGCCTCCGCAAGGACGGATACCTGGAGGCGTGCGACCCGGTGCCGTTTACATAGACGATCACCGGGAGCGGCCCCTCCATGTCGGCGATGTCGGCAGGGTAGAATAGCTCGAATTTCTGGAAGGACATCCATGCCGGAAATTCAACGGACGCCACGGCGTGCTCCCCCATCGACAAGTATTTCGCCTCAAGCTTGCCGCCAGTCCGGACAGTCTCCGTGTAATTCTCCGGCACGAGCGGCGCCTTCTCTAGCGCCTTGAAGAACCTGTACAGACCATAGCACCCCGCACAGGACAACCCCACAAACACCGCAACCGCAACCAGAATGACCTTCAATACTCTCGCCATGGCTTTGCTTCGTCAGAACTCGGCAGGCACGCAGGACTCAAAATCCCGCAAACGACTCCTGCCCTCCTAGCGAGCTAAATGTATCATCCCCCACAATGCCGTCACCCCAAGTCCCCCGATATTCTCCTCCCAAGAGCCTCACAACCGCGCAACTCGCTGGTTCTATGCGGGATTCCACGATTCCCCCCAAAATGTAGGATTTTGGGGAATTGAGACGCCGTGAGCCCATTCGCCTTCTCCTCGGATGGCTTGCCCCCCCTTGACCGAGAGGACGATCCTCTACCACTGCTCGTTAGCCTACAACGCGGACCTCGCCGCACAGCCGTGGATGGAATGCCTTGCGGCATCTCTGTGTTGTCGAGGAGTAGTTGCGCTTTGGCCGACTTTTAAGATTATTTGGGGGTGACAGATGCCAAAGAACTTGTATAGAAAATGCAGTCTTGCTTCATTTTCCATACAGATATGGATGGCGTTTTGGCGAGTCTGTATTATCTTATGGAGAAGGAGGTTGAGGCATGACAATCGTGAATGTGCGAGAAAAGATCCCGAATGATGTCTTCACGGCATTGGAGCTGAATGAGTGTCTAGCGGGCTATCGTCACAAGGGGGCGAAGATTTCGTCGATGGCGCGCAAGGGCGAGATTATTCCAGTGCGTCGTGGGCTATATGTGTTTCCGGAACAGTTGCGCCATGAGACACTCTCTCGTGGGGCGTTGGCGAATCGAATCTATGGTCCGAGCTATGTGTCGGAGGACTTCGCCCTGGGATATTATGGGCTGATTCCCGAGACGGTGCAATTGGTGACTTCCATCGCCAGGGGCCGTAGACGGGAATTTTCGACGCCATTCGGAGTTTTTCGCTATCGATACTGTCGCTCTCGGGCGTATGCCCTGGGGGTGACGCTGGCAGGCGAGGGACAGAACCGCTTCTTGATCGCTACGCCCGAAAAGGCACTCTTCGATAAGGTCCTTTTTGATCAGCGCTTCGATGGCACCGCCGTGGAACAGTATCTCTTCGAGGACCTCCGCATAGACGAGGAGGCCCTCCAAAGATTCCGACGCACGCGAGTCGCCGAACTGGCACCCTTTATGTGTGGAAGACTCAAGACCCTGGGAGAATTTCTGAAGCGCCTATGACTCACCCCATTATTCAAGAAATGTTGCAGTCGTATTCCTGTCAGGATGATCAGGAATGTGTTAATGCGTTGCGTGAGATAATGCAGTCTGTAGCCTTGCTGGCGTTGTCAAGGAGTGATTTTTTCAATCACGCAGCCTTTTATGGCGGGACAGCTTTGCGGCTGTTATACGGATTGCATCGTGGTTCAGAGGATATGGATTTCTCTTTGCTTGCTCCAAACTCGGATTTTGATCTTTCAAAATATGCACCGGGGCTGGAGGCAGAATTTGCTTCGTATGGTTTGACAGCAGTTTTTAGTCAGAAGCTGAAGATTGGTCGGGCTAATATTCAGTCGGGCTTTCTCAAGAGTAACACACGGGCTCAAATGCTCTCGATTGGCGTGGATGTGGCTCTCGCAAGGCGTGTCCATTCCCATGGCGAAATGAAGATCAAGATTGAGGTGGATGTGCAACCTCCCCCGGGATTTGATACGGAAATCAAGTATCTTCATCAGCCTGTATCTTTTCCTGTGCGTTCCTATGTGCTGCCGGATCTGTTGGCAGGAAAGCTTCATGCGGTGCTCTTTCGCTCCTGGAAGTCACGGGTAAAAGGACGCGATTGGTATGATTTGGCATGGTATGCCGGACGACATCCGGAGTATCGTCTCTCACATTTGGAAAGGCGCGCTAGACAGTCGGGAGATTATGATCAAGCAGAGCCTTTGACCGCAGAAAAAGTTCACGAAATGTTGGTGAATCGTCTCGCCCAAGTGGATATGGAAGATCTTAAGACAGATGTGAGACCCTTTGTGGCTGATACACGCGAACTGGAAGTCTGGAACCGAGAGTTCTTTATGGAGTGTTTTCAACGACTGTTGCCAATAGAAGGTCGTATGGGATAATTAACCACGCGGTGCGCAAAAGGACGTAATGTTAGTGGTATGAAATGTCTTGTTTTGTTATGAAGTGACACTGCGTATGCGATAGGTTTTTGAGGGAAAGGGTTACCTTTTGTTTGTTGACAAAGTTGTTATGCCACATGCGCGGGCACGGTACGCCGCGAGATTCGGCGCATACCCTCCAAATTCCGTCACCCCAAGCCCCCCGGCACGCACTAATACGCACCAGGGGCCGCGGAGGCAATTGATTGTGTGGCTAAATGGGCTTTTTTTAGTTTGTAGGCGCTAACTCATTTACCTTATTGTCTTCCATTGGACTTTTGGAGAATTCGTTAACTTCGTAAAGCTTTGCTCCAGTTTTTAACTTTTCATATCTGTTGGGGAAAAACATGTCATATAGAGCGAATTCTAATTCTGCCTTTAAGTGATTGAGAAGTTGCATGTAAAGATCTGAAGCGTACGGAGAACGTAAGGATTTGAGCATCTCTGGGCCAGAAATTCTTGTGTTTAGATCATAGCCAACATTCACCATTTTATCTTCGTCGTCACCATACCAGTGTTCGCAATCTAGAATATCTTGGTACGATTTCTTTACAAATACACAAAATGGTAAGTCATTGTAAATGATTTTTATATCATTTAATGTTGTGCAAATTTCTTCATTATATTTAAGCCTAAAGTCAGAAATTTGTCTGAGTGAACGAGACGAGTTGGCATTTTGTATGTAGGTCTCAGTCTCATTGTATATCGTCTTGAGTTCATTTATTCTTTTGACTAAGTTTCTTTGATATAGTGCTTGCCATTTAGAAGATGAAATACCTGGTTTTTGTGTATATTTTATGAACGATTCAAGGTTTTTGTCTTCTATTGGCTTTGGTTCCTTGTCTTCAATATTTCCTCTGTCAGATTCTAGAGAGAGTGAGCCGATGTCTTGAAAATCTTTGCCGAATTCTTTGATTTGTTTGCGAAGATAAGATTGCGATTTGTAGAAGTTGGACTGCAGTTTCCTGCAAACATCATTGGTTTCCTG
>CAVDSU010000003.1:41828-49744 GCA_963611685.1 bacterium | reverse complement strand
AGGTAGTCGTCGTAGTCGTTGGTGTAGAGGATGTTGCCCAGCTGGATCTGCTTCAGGTTGTTGGTGCAGCTGATGGCACGCGCCTTCTCACGGGCCTTGGAGAGCGCGGGCAACAGCATCGCCGCCAAAATGGCGATGATCGCAATGACAACCAAAAGCTCAATCAAGGTGAAAGATCTTTTCATGATAGGAGGATTGTGAGTTGACTTTTTTGGGGAGACTATGAATAAAAAACAACATTAGAAATCAGTCTTGTCTATATTTTAAGCAAAAAAAATGGAAAAACAAGAGCTGAATTATAAAAATTCGGTTAATCTTGCATTATTTGGATATTTTTCCCCTCCCCACCCGACTCCACCAGTCCTGCCCCAAAGCTCCTATCGCCGACAAATCCGCCCACAAGCCCCACCCACCAGCTTTCCCTTGCCTCCTCCCCAGAAACGCAAAACGGGCCTCCGGCATAAAAGCCGAGGGCCCGTTGTTGCATGGCTAGTTCGCTAGCTCGTTTTGTTAGTCGAGGAACTTTTCGCCACCGTAGATGCTGTCATATCCAGGATACCAGTAGTACTTGAAGGCAAAGTCGCGATTGGTGGCCTTGTTGATGGAAATGGCCTCCACGTGTCCGTCACCAAAGGTGACGTTGATCATCTTGCCGTGACGGAAGTAGTAGTTGCGGCAGCTGGCATCGATGACGAGCTCGCCCTGGATGTAGATTCGTCCACCCCAAAGGCCCTGACGGGTACCATCCATGATGTTCACGAAGACGGAAGGATACTTGATGGAGCTGAGGCGATGCCAGGTGCAGGAGTTGAACCAGTCGCCAGCGCCGTAGTAGCACTGCAGATAGCTCATTGCCGCATTGGCGACGTAGCCAACGTTGCCGAAGATGCGCTCGCTGGTGGGGCAGGAGGGACAGTGCATGATCTTGTGCCAGGAGGACTTGTCCTCGCCACTGGTGGGATCCTTCGCCAGGGGATCCTTGTCAGCCCAGTCCTTCCACTTCATGGGGGACTCGGGAATCATGGGGTTGCTGGTGAACCAGGTGAGGCTGTCATCGACGCCGGCAGGCTCGGTGTTCTCGTTCCAGCAGTTGCCCGTCGTCGGGCTGAAGACGAGGGGAGGAAGGTAGTCGTCGTAGTCGTTGGTGTAGAGGATGTTGCCCAGCTGGATCTGCTTCAGGTTGTTGGTGCAGCTGATGGCACGCGCCTTCTCACGGGCCTTGGAGAGCGCGGGCAACAGCATCGCCGCCAAAATGGCGATGATCGCAATGACAACCAAAAGCTCAATCAAGGTGAAAGATCTTTTCATGATAGGAGGATTGTGAGTTGACTTTTTTGGGGAGACTATGAATAAAAAACAACATTAGAAATCAGTCTTGTCTATATTTTAAGCAAAAAAAATGGAAAAACAAGAGCTGAATTATAAAAATTCGGTTAATCTTGCATTATTTGGATATTTTTCCCCTCCCCACCCGACTCCACCAGTCCTGCCCCAAAGCTCCTATCGCCGACAAATCCGCCCACAAGCCCCACCCACCAGCTTTCCCTTGCCTCCTCCCCAGAAACGCAAAACGGGCCTCCGGCATAAAAGCCGAGGGCCCGTTGTTGCGCGTCATGCGCTAGGTATTCTACTGCATGATTCTGTCGCCGCCGTAGGGATCGTCGTATCCGGGATACCAGTAGTAGTCGCGCTCGACATAGCGGTTCGATGCCTTGACGTCGGAGATGGCCTCCACGTGTCCGTCACCGAAGCTCATGTTCAGCATCTTGGAGTGGCGGAAGTAGTAGCCTTTCGAGGTGTCGTTGATGAGGCTGCCGTGAACGTAGAACGCCTGCTTCCAGGGGTTCTGGCTGGTTCCGTCGAAGATGTTGACGAAGATAGAGGGGTACTTGATGGAGCTGAGGCGATGCCAAGTGCAGTACTTGTCCCAAGCTGTGGAGCTTCCATTGTAGATCACCGAGTGCTGGCTCATGCAGATGTTGCTCTGGTAGCCGATGTTGCCAAAGAGTCGCTCGCTGGTGGGGCAAGAGGGGCAGTGCAGGATCTTGTGCCAAGAGGACTTGTCCTCGCCGGCCTCGAGGTCCTTCGCCTTGGGATCCTTGCCATACCACTCGGACCAGTTCATGGGGGTCTCGGGGATCATGGGGTTGTAGGTGAACCAGGTGCGGCTGGTGTCGGAGCCCATGTTAGGATAGCCCCAGCCCGCCCAAGCGGGATCGTAGGCGACGGGAGGCAGGTAGTCGTCGTAGTCGTTGGTGTAGAGGATGTTGCCCAGCTGGATCTGCTTCAGGTTGTTGGTGCAGCTGATGGCACGCGCCTTCTCACGGGCCTTGGAGAGCGCGGGCAACAGCATCGCCGCCAAAATGGCGATGATTGCGATGACAACCAGCAACTCAATCAGAGTGAAATGTTTACGCATTGTTTTCTCCTATTTTTTTTGGGGGGGGAAAAGAGATACAGAGATACAGCACATACTGTATGAGCCCACATCCATATTATCCACAAAAATCCCCAAAACACAAGTCATACCATCAAAAAAAACATGACAAAATACGCCGCTCCCGCCAACGCATGACACCGCTACATATCACAAAATGCCCTGCAACTCCAAGACCCCACCTGCAACTGCCTATATGAACATTGCAGGCGGAGGAAGCGAGGGCGGCAGTCACCGTCCTTTCGTTATTTTCGCAGGACGTCTTTCACATTTGGAAGCACGCCGCGGCGTGTCCGGGGGCCAGGGTCGTCATGGGGGGCATATCCTGGTGGCACTGTGGGGTTGCGCGTGGGCACCGTGGAGCGAAGGGGCATCCTTTTGGGGGATGGAGGAGGCTCGGCACACTTCCGGGAATGCTCTTCAAGTGCGCGGGATCCTTCTGGAGGGAGGGACTGGACTCCAGGAGTCCCTGTGTATAGGGATGTGCGGGGGAAGCGAAGAGCTCCTTCGCGGGGGCCTCCTCCACAATGCGGGAGCCATACATGACGATGACGCGGGTACACATCTCCCAGATTACCCCCAGGTCATGGGTGATCAGGAGGAGTCCCCGGGAGCGGGAGGAGTCCCGCGTGACCTGTCGAAGGAGTTCCAGCACCTGTGCCTGAATGGTGACGTCCAGGGCGGTGGTGGGCTCGTCAGCCAGGACCAGCGAGGGCTCCAAGATCATTGCCTGCGCAATCATCACGCGCTGGCGCATTCCGCCGGAAAGCTGGAAGGGGTAGCATTGCAGGCAGCGCTCGGGCTCCGCAATGCCGACGCGCTCCATCCATGCACGGATCAACTCCTCTTCTTCGGCGCGGGGCAGGATCTTGTGCAGTCGGATGGCCTCGCGGAGCTGGTCGCCGATGCGATGGAGAGGCGAGAGGGCGGTCATGGGCTCCTGGAAGACCACGCCAATGCGGCTCCCCCGGAGCTTCCGGAGCTCCTTCGGAGCCATCCCCACCAGCTCCTGCCCCTCAAAGACAATGCTCCCCGAGACCGTCCGACCCGGCGGCGAGGGAATCAGCCGCGGAATCGACATGGCACTCACCGATTTGCCACAGCCGGATTCCCCCACGACCCCCAGGGACTCCCCCTTCTTCAGGGAGAAGGAGACGTGGTTCACGGCATGAACCACCCCCTCGTCGGTGTCAAACTCCACCGTCAAATCCGATACGCGCAACAATTCGTCCATGAAACAACCAAATGCCCTACAAAGACGCCACCCCCTTTCCGGGGGATAAAGGAAACCGCCCGCGGACGCCAGGGAGGGCTCTTTGGTCCGCGGACGGCAGGGAGTGCGAGAAATCCGGGGCGGCGAGCGCACCACCCCCGGGGTGAGAAATGCGTGGGGCTACTCTACTTCAGGCCGGCGCGCTTGCGGGCGGCGGCCAAGTATTTCAGCATCGCCTCCTCATTGCCGGGGGCAATGCGGTGGTAGTAGTCGCGGTACTTCAGCTTCGAGGCGGCCTCCTCGTCGAGGATGACCGTCACATTGGGATGCAGTTGCAGGGCGGAGGAGGTATTCATGGAGGTAATGGGACCCTCCAGCATGCCGTGAATGGCGTCCGCCTTGTTCTTTCCCACGGCGAGCATCAGGACCTCGTCGCTGTCCAGCACCGTCCCCACGCCCATGGAGAGCGCCCAGGGCGGCACCTTGGATTCGTCACCGCCAAAGAAGAGTCCCGCGTAGTCGGAGATCGTGCTCTGCGCCAGCGTGATCATGTGGGTGCGGCTGGTGAGGGAGGTCCCCGGCTCGTTGAAACCGATGTGACCATCGCGGCCAATGCCCACAATCTGGAGCTTGATGCCGCCCAGGGAGACAATCGCCTCCTCGTAGCCCGCGCACTCACGGTCGATATCCGCCGTGAGCCCATCCAGGAAGTAGACATTGCAGGGCTTCACATTCACATGCTTCAGGAGCTTCTCGTTCATGAAGTAGCGGATGCTCTGGGGATCGTCGGCGCCCATGCCGATGTATTCGTCCAGATTGAAGGTGTGCACGTCGGAGAAGTCAATCTCGCCCTTCTTGCACCCCTTCACCAACTCCTTATAGAGACCCTCGAAGGTGCTGCCAATGGGCAACCCCAGGACCTTCGCGCGGCAGTTCATCACACGCTCCCGCACAAACTTGTACGCCTCCTTCGTCACAGCACGCTTGTCTTTGCAGATAATTACGTTCATCGTACCTCCTGGTTGTTGGGTGAAAGACGCAAGAAACCGGAACGGAGAAGACGGAGATAATGTAGCGCGTCTTCGCCACGAAGACGCAATACAAAAAAAGGAGGAAGGAGGAAGGAGGAAGTCAGGCCAGGGTTTCGCAGGCGAAACCCCGCGCCGGAAAGACCCGACGCGTGCGCCAAGCGCGCCCAAATTGGCGCGCAAAGGAGAAGCTACCAAATAGCACTGCCGTAGGCGGAAGAGCGCCGCAGGCACCTATAAGCTAGCCACTATTCACGAATTACTAGGCACTTACGGCACGATTGTGCCATAGCAGGGGTACGGGGGCGGCTAGCCTCCCGTCCTTTGGAGATCTTCCGGCAAACCCCGCGCCGCACTGCGGCCCCAAAGCCGGCACCGTACCGCCGGTAGGCGGAAGAGCGCCGCAGGCACAAAAGAAACTAGTAGCTAACCACTAACCTACTAAGTACTAGCAATTTATTGCGCCCCCGGCGCCTCCGGCGCTTCCGGCGCCAGCGCATCCTCCGCGTCCAGGGCATCGGGGGTAAAGGCGAACCAGCGTGGGCGGAGGTGCTTCCGCCACTTTTCGGGGGTATAGCCGGGGGTGGTGGCGTGTTCTGTGAGTGTGGTGATGCCGAGGGAGTCCAGTCGTCGGACCAATTCGTCGGCGTATTCCTGGAAGGTCCAGGGTTCTGGGGGAAGGAGTCCCCGTTCTGCGGCGCTCATGGCGAGGGGAAGAACCGCCGCCATGATCCTGCTGCCGTAGACGGGATCCGTCGCATACTCCTGATAGAGCGCCTCGCCCTCCAGCCAGAGCTCCTGAAGGACTTCATCGGGGAGCCACTTCGTGGTGACGGTATAGCAGCCGTCCTTTCCGTCTGCCAGGGCGCATGTCTCCTGCAGGTATTTCCGGACGAAGGGCGCGCAGGGACCGTAGAAGGGCTCCAGGAATTCGTCGATGAGAGTCCAGACCTCCTGGTCGGGATTCCACATGAGCTTCGAGAGGACCCAGCTGCGCAATTCCGGGAGATCCGCGGCCTTTCCGCCATTGGGGCCGCTGCCATTCTGCTCGTAGACGGAGATCACGCCATGATCGCGGAAGAATCGGAGATTGGGGGCGAAGGTATTCCAGTTCGGATGGGGCTGCCAGAGCTTCCGGAAGACGATGGTGTAGTCCCAGACCAGGAGCTGCTTCGCCACGGGCGCCCATCCCTCGAAGTCCTCGTAGAGCGCGTGGTTGGGGCCTTCCGGATCGTCCAGATTATGGAAGCTGGAGGCCTCGATGGTGCACAGTCGGACCGCCACATTGTCGCGAGGCATGACGGTCTTTGGGGGCTGGCGCGTGAACTTGTAGGCGAGGGTCTCCACCAGGACATGCGGGAACTCCTTCTCCACGGCCTCGGCCACCTCATTCACCAGGGTCATGTACACATCCGTGACATTCCCCAATTCCTCGGCCATCTCGGTGCACTTCTTGCAGAGGCAGTAGTCCTCGTTGTCATTCTGGCTGATCGACAAGAAGCGCATCTCGCCATTCACGGAACGCAGGCCCTCCAGGGCACGACGCACGACCTCCTTCCGCAACTCCGGATTGCTGATGCAGAGCTGGCTGTTGCGCTGACGCCCCGCGCCAATGAGGAAGAACTTTCCTCGGCGATAGGAGAACCACTCGGGATGCTCGTCGAAATAGAGCTCATGGGGAATCAGCACCTGGAAGGTATGGACGAACCACGGAAGGAATGCCAGATCCCGGAAGCCGCCATAGCGGATGTCGTTGGGCTGATACTGCCCGTTTCCCCGCATGTGCGAATGGAACGCGGGATCGCCGCCATTGGTGCTGGTCGACACCGCCCGCACATAGATCGACGGCGCATAGCAGTAGTCCCAAACCGGGACCTCCCAGCCTCCCGAAAGCAACGGGATATGCGTGGCCTCCGGAGAAAGCCACTTCACGCCTATGCTCCGCTCCAAAAATTCATAAACGGCGTAGAGCGTGGCACGGGGACGCGCCCCAAAGAGATAGAGCCGCTCGCCCACGGTCTTCAGGTGGATCTCGTCGGGCTTCATGGCATCCAGGGACGCCACGCCACAAAGGCCCATTCCCTCCGCCGTGGGACCCACCACAAACAGCGGTCCCGTCAACGAGGCGTCATAGGGAATCCGGTCCAGCCGCACGCCACAGCTCTTCTCCAGCAACTCCTGCAACTCCAAGGACGCCTGTTCCTCCGCGGGAGTGGCCCCCCGCGCCACCGCAATTCGGTAAGCCGAGACGGGCAACGCCGAGAGCGACAAGGAAAGAACGCAGAGGAGAAGGAGTCCCGTGAGGGCAGAGAGGAATGACGACTTCATGACGAGGCTAGCAAATAGGGTGGATGCCAGGGAGAGGCGACTACAAAAAATGCGGACTGCGATTAAATTAACACGGTTTGCAATTTATGCGCCAGAATAGCTCAGTTGGTAGAGCACTTGACTTGTAATCAGGCGGTCGTCGGTTCGATTCCGACTTCTGGCTCCATCCCTACACCTCGCCTCCGCAAGAGCATCCCTGATATTCGGCTCCCGGAGAAGAAATGTCACGACCGCCCTGCCCCGACTCCTAGAGGCAATGCAGGAGCATCCAGCGCAACAAGAACGCCGACAGGATCCCCACTAGCCCCACGGACTGCACGCGCGGAAAGACACTCCCCTGCGAAAAGAAAATCCCGCCAAAGAGCAGGAACCACAGCGGCGCCACCAGCAAAAAGAGCGGATGCATCCCCCAGGCGCCCGAAAAGTCCCCACGCAACGCCAAAAGACACGCCCGCGTGACCCCACAGCCCGGACAGTCTATCCCCCAAAAATGCCGGAAAGGACACCCCGGTCCCCAAAAATATACGCACCACACCAATCCCACCAACAGCACCTGGATCCCAAGCAGCCGAAACAGCTCCCTCCTGGTTGGACAGCGCAACATACGCAAGTACTTCGCAATTCGTGGCTAGTGGTTGGTTTCACAAGGCACCGCAGGCGTTCTTCCACGACGGTGCCGCCAATGCCGATGCCGCCGCCGAGGCCTCTGCGGTAAAATAGCGCCGCCTTTTGAGCCGCTCCACGGCACGCACCTCCCGTCGACGCATTTCTTCCTGGCGCGGATTTCGCAAGAAAGAGCTCCCGTTCGTTTCGGTGGATTCTGTGGTTAGTTTTCACCACGGAAGGCACAGAAGGCCGCTTGCGCGGACACGGAAACACACCGAAGGTTGTTCTTTTCTCCTTTCCGTGT
>CAVDSU010000003.1:0-41747 GCA_963611685.1 bacterium | reverse complement strand
CACACCGAAGGTTGTTCTTTTCTCCTTTCCGTGTCGGCGACAGCCGTTTCGGTGGATTCTGTGGTTAGTTTTCACCACGGAAGGCACAGAAGGCCGCTTGCGCGGACACGGAAACACACCGAAGGTTGTTCTTTTCTCCTTTCCGTGTCGGCGACAGCCGTTTCGGTGGATTCTGTGGTTAGTTTTCACCACGGAAGGCACAGAAGGCCGCTTGCGCGGACACGGAAACACACCGAAGGTTGTTCTTTTCTCCTTTCCGTGTCGGCGACAGCCGTTTCGGTGGATTCTGTGGTTAGTTTTCACCACGGAAGGCACAGAAGGCCGCTTGCGCGGACACGGAAACACACCGAAGGTTGTTCTTTTCTCCTTTCCGTGTCGGCGACAGCCGTTTCGGCGTATTCTGTGGTTGGGGTTAACCACGGAAGGCACGGAAGGCCGCCCACCGACGGCACTTGCGCGCCAATTTGGGCGCGCTTGGCGCACGCGACGGGTCTTCCCGGCGCGGGGTTTCGCCTGCGAAACCCTGGCCAAAACTCCTCCTTCCTCCTTCCTCCTTCCTCCTTTTTTGTATCCGGCGAACCGCCGGATACAAAAAAAGGCCACCCGTGCCGTATGGCGCGGATGGCCTTTTTTTCGTTGATCTCAGGCTACTTGCCGGAGATCTGTCCGTGTCCCCGGAAGATACGGGTTGCGGCGAACTCGCCCAGGCGATGACCAACCATGTTCTCGGTCACGAAAACATTGACGAAGGTCTTGCCGTTGTGAACAGAGAAGGTCTGTCCCACGAACTCGGGCAGGATAGTGGAGCGACGGCTCCAGGTCTTGATGGCGTCCTTCTTGCCGCTCTTTGCCATTGCCTCCGACTTCTTCAGGAGGGAATCGTCGACAAAAGGTCCTTTCTTGATGCTTCTGGACATTACTTCTTCCTCCTGGAAACGATGAAGTTGCTGGACTGCTTGTTGGGCTTGCGGGTCTTGAAGCCCTTAGAGAGCTGCGCCCAGGGGGACTGAGGATGTCCACCACCAGAGGAGCGGCCCTCGCCACCACCCATGGGGGAGTCGACGGGGTTCTGGACGACGCCGCGGACGTGGGGGCGGAAGCCCAGGTAGCGGGCCTTGCCGGCCTTGCCCAGCTTCACGTCACCATGCTCCACGTTGCCCACCTGACCGATGGTCGCGCGGCACTTCAGGTTGACGAGGCGGACTTCGCCGGAGGGCAGGCGCACCTGCGCATAGCCGTTCTCCTTGGCGCGCAGCACCGCATACTGTCCGGCAGAGCGGACCAGCTGGGCGCCCTTGCCGGGAACCAGCTCGATGCAGTGGATGTTCACGCCCTCGGGGATGTTGGCCAGAGGCATGTTGTTGCCGGGCTTGTAGTCGGCAGTGGCGCCGCTCATCAGCATGTCACCCTGCTTCACGCCCACAGGGGCGGGGATGTAGCGCTTCTCACCGTCCACGTAGTGGAGCAGTGCGATGCGGCAGGTGCGGTTGGGATCGTACTCGATCTCGGCCACCTTGGCGGGCACGCCGTCCTTGTCGTAGCGCTTGAAGTCGATGATGCGGTAGCAGCGCTTCACAGCACCGCCGCGGAAGCGGACGGTCATGCGGCCCAGGTTGTTGCGGCCGCCGGTGGAACGCTTGCCCACGGTGAGGGACTTTTCGGAGGTGCGGCGGGTGAGTTCAGAGAAGTCACTCACCACCATGCCACGGCGTCCGGGGCTGGTAGGCTTGTATGCTTTGATTCCCATTGCGAGATTTCTCCTGTGTGAGTGACAATTACAGCAGCTCGATCTTTCCCTCGGAGAGAGTCACCACGGCCTTCTTCCAGTCGGGACGCTTGCCCATCTTGGCAGAACGCATCCGCTTGGACTTGCCAAGGTAGTTCATCGTGTTGACGCCGGACACCTTCACTTCGGGGAAGATGGCCTCGACGGCAGCGCGGATCTGCACCTTGTTGCTGGCGGGGTTGACCTTGAAGAGGTACTTGTTGAACTTGTCGGTGAGCTGAGTGCCGCGCTCGGTGATGAGCACGGTGTAAACCACATCGTAAGGATTGAAGGTCTTATCCATCGTGTTCACTCCTTATGCAAGACGCTCACCCAGTTTGACCAGGGCGGCCTTGGTGATGACGATCTTCTTGAAGAGAAGAAGGAGGTAGGTGTTGACGCTGGTGGCCTTGAGGACCAGGACCTGCTGGAGGTTCCGGGCGGCCAGATCCACGTTCTCGGAGTAGTCGTCCACCAACACCAGGGCGTCCTCGCCGGCGTTGACCGCCTTCAGGAAACCAGTCATCTCCTTGGTCTTGGGGGTCTCGAACTTCAGGTCGTCCACCACGATCACGTCGCCCTCGTCCAGGCGATCCGTGAAGGCACGCTGGAGAGCCAGCTTCAGGACCTTCTTGTTCACATACTTGGAGTAGTCGCGGGGAACCGGGCCAAAGGCCACGGCACCGCCTCTCCAGATGGGGCTGCTCTTGCCGCCGCTACGGGCGCGGCCGGTGCCCTTCTGACGCCAGGGCTTCGCCTGGGAACGGCTGCTGAGGGCAGCGCGGTTCTTCACACAAGCGGTACCGCTGCGGTGGGCCGCCAGGAACGCGACCACGGAGTCCTTCACGGCCTGCTCGCCCTTGTCGCGGACCAGCCAGCTCTCCTCGATGGTGGCTGCTGCGCCGGTGTCGGCGCCCTGCTGGTTGAGGATATTCAGATTAGACATTGTTGGCATCCTCCCGGGTTATTTCTTGACGGCGCTGCGCACGTAGACCACGCCACCGTTGGCTCCGGGAATGGCGCCCTTGACCAGGAGCAGGGACTCCTCGGGGCGCACACCCACGACCTGGAGGTTCTGGGTGGTGCGGTTCACATTGCCCATGTGACCGGGCATGGGATGGCCCTTCATGACCTTGCCGGGCTTCTCGCACATACCGATAGAACCGGTTCTGCGAGTCCAGGCGCCGCCGTGAGTTTCACGACCACCGGCGAAATGCCAGCGGTGGATGACGCTCTGGAAGCCGCGGCCCTTGGTGGTGCCGGTGACATCCACGTATTCGTCAACGGCGAAAACATCCTCGACCTTCAGCACATCGCCGGGGTTCTGGGTGGGATCGCTGTCCAGACGGATTTCCTTGATGACTTCGGGAGGATTGCTCTCCAGACCGGCGGCCTTCACGTTGCCCAGGACGGCCTTGGAGACATTCTTCGCCTTGCGGGTGCCGAAGCCCAGCTGCAGCGCGCTGTAGCCGTCCTTGGCGGCGGTCTTGGCGCTGATGACGGTGCAGGGTCCGCAGTGAATCACGGTGACGGGGACGAGCTGTCCCTTTTCGTTGAAGACCTGCGTCATACCCAACTTCTTGCCGATGAGACCTTTCTTCATATTCCGCGTCTCCTGGGCTTAGAGTTTGATGACGATTTCCACGCCAGCGGGCAGGGAGAGCTTGCGCAGCTCGTCCACAGTGCGGACGGTGGGGTTGATGATATCCAGCACCCGCTTGTGGGTACGGATCTCGAACTGCTCCATGGACTTCTTGTCCACATGGGGGGAGCGGTTGACGGTGAAGCGCTCGATCTTGGTGGGCAGGGGGATGGGTCCCGCCACCTGTGCGCCGGTCCGCTTGACGGTGCCGACGATGTCCGCGGTGGACTGGTCCAGGATCGTGTTTTCGAAGGCCTGGAGCCGGATGCGGATGGTTTGCTTGTTAGCCATGTCCTTTTCCTGGTTATTTGTCCTGTTCCTGTCGTCTTTCCAAGGCTGCGGGCTCGGCGGAGAAGAGCGCCCGTCCGCCGGTCAGGGACCGGAGGCTGGTAGCGTAGGAGAGAATTTGTGCGACGGGAACGAGGGCGACTGCGCGGGCCCCTCCGTCGGGCAGAGCATCCATCTGGAGGATCCGTGCCTTTCGTGCCCGGAGGTCCTGTAGGATTGCGCCGATCTGTTCGGTGGGGGAGCTCACTTCGAGCCGCATCACAGGTTCCAGCACGACCGGACGGGCCAGTTCGAGGGAATCGACCAAAGCCAGTCTGGTAGCGGTTAAGAACACCGGTTCGGAAGTGTCGGGCTGTTGGCTGGACACCTCCTGGACTGTGATGCGCGTGTTCGTCAAGGGATAGCCCGTGGGGTTTTCTCCCTGGACGAATTCGGTGACTGCCTGGAGGACGGTATCGAGCCGTTCTTTTGGCAGGTTGGCGGAGAGGTCGTTCGGCATCTCCACCTGGACGCCGCTGTCGGGTGGCAGCGGCTCGAATGTCATTCCCACTCGTGCCTGGACGGTCAGAGTGGGAGAAAGCTGTCTTCGGAACTCCCGTGCGATTTGCGTAGGGGATTCCACGGTGACGCGGTAGGCCACCAGGGGTTTTCCGGCGCGGGTCTTGACCCGGTATTCGGAGAGGAGCCGCTCCCGGAGCACCTGGAGATGGAGTTCTCCCAGTCCGGAGACGGTGCACTGTCCGTCGCGGGGGCCCTTCTTCCAGCGGAGGGTGGGATCCTCCTCGGCCAAGGCGCCCAGCGCCTTCGGCAGATCCTGTCGGTCCTGGGGGCCCAGGGCCTCGAGGACCAGGGAGAGGACCGGTTCCGGGAAGTGCATCTTCGCAAGCCGGATGGCGGGCGCGCCCTCCTCCACCAGCGTGTCGCCGGCACGGAAGGGCGGAATCGCGTCGCCGGGCGAGGCGGCCAGTCCGACCACCTCGCCGGACACGGCCTCGGGGATCTCCTGGGCATCGGCGGCGTGGAGCCGCCAGACGGCGCCGGGCGTCCAGCCCACGGAGCGATTCACATTCCGGAGCGCCATGCCCGCGCGGAGAGTGCCGCTGTAGAGGCGGACCGCCACGTAGTCGCCGGGCCAGGGGGTCCGGACCGTCTTGATGACGGACATGACGGCGTAGGGATGACCCTCGGCATCCGACAGCCCCTCCCGCCCCGCAGGAAAGCACCGCCTGCCCGCGGGAGTCCGGAGGCGTTCGGCGGGCGACGGCAGGAAGTCCGCCACCGCGTCCAGCAGCTGGGGGACTCCCCAGCCGAGCTTCGCGGAGCCGCAGAGCACGGGGACCAGCCGATTCCGGAGGGTGCCCTTTCGGATGGCCGCCTTCACTGCCGCAAGAGGCGGAAAGCGTCGATCCAAGTAGTATTCCAGGAGGGACTCGTCCTCCTCGGCCAGGATCTCCATGAGGGCCACGCGGCCATCCCAGAGCTGCAGCTCCCGCTCCTCGGCGGAGAGCTCTCCCTGGAGACCCAGTCGCTCGCCAGTCAGCAGGTCCAGAATCGCAACCAGAGTTCCCTGCGCATTCCAGACCGGCCTCATGAGAGGCAGTGGCCGAAGCGGCGCCATCAGATGGCCCATCTGCTGCACCACCGCGTCCAGCCGGGCATCCGGACGATCCAGCTTGCTGACGAATGCCAGTCCCGGAAGGGAGTAGGTCTTCGCGCGCCGCCAGGCCATCTCGGACTGCGCTTGGACGCCGCTCAGGCCGCAGAAGACCATGATTGCGCCGTCAATGACGCGCAGGGAGCGCTCCACCTCAGCGGTGAAATCGATGTGCCCCGGCGTGTCTAAGATGTTGAATTGCCTGTCCTTCCAGGGGCAAGTGACCGCGGCGCTCACGATGGAGATGCCGCGCTCCCGCTCCTGGAGCAGGTAGTCGCTGACGGTGTTGCCCTCTTCCACCGCGCCGCAGGCGGAGAGCTCTCCCGTCTCCAAGAGAATCCGCTCGGTCAGCGTGGTCTTTCCGGCGTCTACATGGGCGATGATGCCGATGTTTCGGATGGAATCGTCCTGCAGCGCCATGATTCCGCCGGAGAGGAAGTTGTGACTTCGCGAGAGGGCACCGTCAGCCCCTCCCGCTGCATGCGAAAGACTCCCCGGCGAGGTCGTCGGGGAGTTTCGCGGGGGACCCCAGGAAGAGCTCCGCCGGATCTCAATGCCGGGGGGACCCTCCCTAGGGAGAATCGGTATTTCTACCGGAAGTGGGCAAACGCCTTGTTGGCGTTGGCCATCTTGTGGACGTCGTCGCGCTTCTTGATGGTGTTGCCGGTGTTGTTATAGGCATCCATCAGCTCGGCGGCCAGGGCGTGGCAGGTGTCCATGCCCTTGCGGCCACGGGAGTAGGTCACCAGCCAGCGCATGGCCAGGGCGACCTGGCGGCCGGCGGGGACTTCCAGGGGGACCTGGTAGGTGGCGCCACCCACGCGGCGGCTCTTGACCTCCAGGCGGGGCTTCGCGTTCTCCAGAGCCGCCAGGAAAATGTCCAGGGGCTCCACGTCGCTCTTCTTCTCCTTCAGCAGATCGAAGGCACCGTACACGATGGACTGCGCGGTGGACTTCTTGCCCTTCAGCATGACCGTGTTGATCAGCCGGGCGACCAGCTCGTTGTTATAGCGCACGTCGGGAATCAGAGTGCGCTTTTCAGCCTGACGTCTTCTCATTTTCTATGCTACCTCGATGTGCTGCAAATCCTACTTCTTCTTGGCGTCGGCACCGGGCTTCGGACGCTTGGCGCCATACTTGGAACGGCCGCGGCGGCGCTTGTCGACGCCGAGGGTATCCAGCTTGCCACGAACCACGTGATAACGCACACCAGGCAGGTCGCGGACACGTCCGCCACGCACCAGCACGACGCTGTGCTCCTGCAGGTTGTGACCCTCGCCGCCGATGTAGGCGGTGACTTCCTGGCCATTGGTCAGGCGGACACGGCAGACCTTGCGCAGAGCGGAGTTAGGTTTCTTGGGGGTGCGGACGGTCACCAGCATGCAGACGCCGCGACGCTGGGGGCACTTGTCCAAGGCGCGCACGCGGCTCTTGGCGGGCTTCACGGCGCGGCCCTTGCGGATCAACTGATTGATAGTAGGCATTCAGTAGGTTCCTGATTTAGTAGAGATATGGGATCAAAAAAGGGGTTGGGAGAAATGCGGTCGCTTAATATAACGGGATTTCAGACCTTTACAAGTTGACACCCCCAATTTCCCCGCATGACAAAAGCGGACAGCGACCGCCGTTTTTTCGCGGGGGCATAGGTTCATTCCCCGGCATCGGGGCGGCGTTGGCGGAGGCGTTCGCCGCGGCGTTTCTTGGCCTGCATCCGGCGCTCCCTCTCGGCTTTCGGGACGCGGGTCTTTCGGCGCTTCCGGGGCGGCTTCAGCGCCCTCTGCGCCATCGCCTCCAGGCGTGCCCGGGCGGCCAGGCGGTTCTGGAGCTGGCTGCGGAATTCCCGGGCGTCGATGACCACCTCGCCCTCCCGGGTAAGCCAGCTGCGGCAGAGCTGCGCCATCCGCGCCTTGGCGTCCTCGGGCAATGCGGCGGAGTCGCGCAGATTCCACCGGAGGACCACGGCGGAGGAGGCGGTATTGACGCCCTGCCCGCCCGGTCCCGAGGCATGGATCGCCTGAAAACGGAGCTCCTCCTCGGGAATGAGAGAATGATCCGGCGCGTTTTCGGGCATGGGCGGCGTATTTTTCAACAAAGGGATGCCGTGGGCACAAAAAAACTCCGGCGCCGTTGTCGGCCTCCGGAGTTTTCAAGAAGAAAGAGGGTTGACGTCAACCCCACAGGCTTACTTCTTGCACTTGGTGCACTTGCCGCCCTTGAACTTGGCAGCATCGGCCTTGCTGACGAAACGGGTCAGGTTGCGGCCATCGGCGGTCTTGCCCTTGTAGGCGGAACGGCCGTTGTCATAGGTGACGCACTCGAGCACTTCGGTCTCAACTTCCTTGCGGGTCTTCACGTCCCAGAACTTAGCTTTCATCGGGAGAACCTCTCTTCTGACATTGTTGGTGACTACTCCAAGCCGCCGGAAGTGACGACCGGAAGGGGATCAAGAAACATGCCATCTTCGGGTGGCACGAGGAAACTTTATTGCATAACTTTGATTTTTTCAAGGAAAAAACACCGATTTATGAAAAATTTTCCACTTTTTTCCAGCTTTTTTAAGGATTTTTCCGGTTTTTCTTTAAAACCTGGGTCTTTCGCCTGAAAAAACCGGGTGCTTTCTTGGGGACTTTTTCATTTGTGTTCTTCGGAGCGTGGAGGGGTCCCCTCTTTATGGAATTAAATTAAGGGACTTTCCCGGGGGGGAGCGCGAAGAGGGGGCAGCGCCCCTTGCGCGCGGGTACGACCACACTTTTCGTTTTTCCTTATTTTTTGCCTGTCCATGGACGACTGCCTGCACATCCAAGGCGCCTGCCAGCACAACCTGAAGAACCTGACCCTGGATATCCCCCGCAACAAGCTGGTGGTCATCACGGGTCCCAGCGGCTCCGGAAAATCCTCCCTGGCCTTCGACACCCTCTATGCCGAGGGACAGCGACGGTATGTCGAGAGCCTCTCCGCCTATGCGCGGCAATTCCTGGACCGCCTGGGTAAGCCGCAGGTGGAGAGCATCACCGGACTCTCCCCCGCCATCGCCATCGAACAGCGCGTGGCCTCCTCCTCGCCACGCTCCATCGTGGCGACCACCACCGAGATCTACGACTACCTCCGACTCCTCTACGCACACCTGGGGACCCCGCACTGCCCCAAATGCGGACGCGTCATCGCCACCCAGAGCGCCGAGAAGATCTGCCAGCAGCTCATGAGCCGCCCCGCCGGCATCCGCGTGATGCTCCTGGCGCCCTACGTCCGCGGCAAGAAGGGCGAGCACGTGGAGGTCCTGGAGCAGATGCGCCGCGATGGCTTTGTGCGCGCGCGGGTGGACGGCAAGATCGTCTCTTTGGACGACGACATCAAGCTTGGCAAGACCCTCCGGCACTCCCTGGAGGCGGTGGTGGACCGACTGGTCTCCGGGCAGTGGGAGAAGAGCCGTCTCACCGACTCCGTGGAGCTCTCGCTGAAGCACGGCAAGGGCCTCCTGGGGGTGCTATGGGAAGACGCCGAGGCGCCGGGCGGCTGGCGCGAGGAGTGGATCAGCGAAAATCTGGCCTGTCCCGACTGCGGGCTCTCCTTCGGCGAATTGGCGCCCCGGAACTTCTCCTTCAACTCGCCCTTCGGCGCCTGCCCCGGCTGCGACGGACTGGGAAAGCACCTGACCTTCACTCCCGAGGCCGTGGTCCCCGACCCCACGCTCTCCATCCGGCGCGGCGCAATCCCGCTGTGGCGACGGGGTCCCCGCTACGGCATCATGCTCTACAACCACTACCTGCGGTGCCTGGCGGAACACTACCACTTCTCCCTCACCACGCCCTGGCAGAAGCTCCCCGAGGACATCCGCCACAAGCTCCTCTACGGCACCGGCGAAGAGGCCATCGCCTTCGACTACTGGGAACGCGGGAAGATGCACCCCTGGCGAAAGCCCTTCGAGGGAGTCATCCCCAATCTGGAACGGCGCCTCCGCGAGACCGACAACGAGGAGCTGCGCGCACGCCTGGAGGAGAGCTCCATCTACGAGGAGTGCAGCCAATGCCATGGCGCCCGCCTCAAGCCGGAATACCTGGCGGTGACCCTGGGCGGACTCAACATCAGCCAATTCTGCGCCCTCTCCATCGACGGCGCACTCGCATTCCTGGAACGCCTGGAGCTCACCGAGTCCCAGCACAAGATTGGCGACGAGCTCCTCAAGGAGGTCAGGAACCGCCTGGGATTCCTGAAGACGGTGGGACTCAACTACCTGACCCTCAACCGCGAAAGCGGCACCCTCTCCGGCGGCGAATCCCAGCGCATCCGCCTGGCCAGCCAGATCGGCTCCGGATTGGTGGGAGTCCTCTATATCCTCGACGAGCCCTCCATCGGACTGCACCAACGCGACAACGACCGGCTCCTGGATAGCCTGAAACACCTGCGCGATCTGGGAAATACCGTCATCGTCGTGGAACACGACCTGGATACCATGCGCGCCGCCGACCACATCGTGGACCTGGGACCCGGCGCCGGACGTCAGGGCGGAGCCCTCATGGCACAGGGCACCCCGCAACAGGTCGCCGACACCCCCGGAAGCGTCACCGGCGAATTCCTCTCTGGAAAGCGCGCCATCCCCGTGCCCGCACTCCGCAATCCCGGCAACGGGAAATTCCTCGTGGTGAAGGGCGCCACCGCCCACAACCTGAAGAAGCTCACCGTCAAGATCCCCCTGGGACTGCTCTGCTGCATCACCGGAGTCTCCGGCTCCGGAAAGTCCACCCTCGTCAACCACATCCTGAAACCCGCCATCAACCGGCATCTGGGAATCAAGGACGACGAGCCCGGCGCCTGCCAGAAGGTGGAGGGCATGGAGAATGTGGACAAGATGATCGTCATCGACCAGACGCCCATCGGAAAGACCCCGCGCTCCAATCCCGCCACCTACACCGGACTCTTCGACCTGATCCGACAGGTCTTCGCCGAGACCAACGACGCGAAGGTCCGCGGATACACGCCGGGCCGCTTCTCCTTCAATGTCAAGGGCGGGCGCTGCGAGGAATGCCACGGCGACGGCATCAAGAAGATCGAGATGCAGTTCCTCCCCGACGTCTACGTGCCCTGCGAACAGTGCCACGGCATGCGCTACAACGAGGAGACCCTGGCCGTCCGATTCAAGGGCCGCAGCATCGCCGAGGTCCTCTCCATGACCGTCAACGAGGCCTGCGAATTCTTCTCGGCGCAGCCACGGCTCCTCCGAAAGCTGGAGACCCTCCGGGACGTGGGGCTGGGATACATCCACCTGGGACAGCCCGCCACCACGCTCTCCGGCGGCGAGGCGCAGCGCGTGAAGCTGGCCACCGAGCTCTCCCGGCGCTCCCAGGGACACACCCTCTACCTGCTCGACGAGCCCACCACCGGGCTCCATCTCTCCGACATCGAACAGCTCCTCAAGGTCCTGGAGTCCCTCCGAGACCAGGGAAACTCCATCCTGGTCATCGAACACAACCTCGACGTGGTCAAGACCGCCGACTGGATCCTGGACCTGGGGCCCGAGGGCGGAGACCAGGGCGGGACCCTCCTGGTGGCCGGAACCCCCGAGACCGTGGCGCAGTGCCCACATTCCTACACCGGACAATACCTCAAGACACTCCTGCCAAACGCCCCGCAGACCACCACACGGCGCAAGCGCACCCGCGGCTAGCAAGTTCGAACGGACGCCACGCGATTCCTCCGCCGAAGGACTTCGGCGGCACGGATGACGGCGAATTCCGCGGCGACAACCGCCAAAGAGCCGCACAGCGACCCTACATACCTCCTCCCTACCACCTTCTCCTTTCTCCCTATTTCCATGAGTTTCGAATCCGAAATCCAGCGGCGCCGCACCTTCGCCATCATCTCGCACCCCGACGCGGGCAAGACGACCCTCACCGAGAAGCTGCTCCTCTACGGCGGCGCCCTGCAGGAGGCCGGATCCGTCCGCGCCAAGAAGAACCAGAAGAACACCACCAGCGACTGGATGGACCTGGAGCGGGAGCGCGGAATCTCCATCTCCTCCACCGTCCTGCAATTCGAATACAAGGGCTATTGCATCAATCTGCTGGACACTCCCGGACACCGCGACTTCTCCGAAGACACCTACCGCGTCCTCACCGCCGTGGACTCCGTCATCATGGTCATCGACGCCGGAAAGGGCATTGAGGAGCGCACCCGGAAGCTCTTCGAGATCTGCCGTCTCCGCGGAATCCCCATCTTCACCTTCATGAACAAGATGGACCGCCCCGCCAAGAACCCCCTGGAGCTGCTGGACGACATCGAGCAGACCCTGGGACTGGATGTCTTCCCCGTCACGTGGCCCCTGGGCGATGGACCCGACTTCAAGGGCGTCTACGACCGCCTCACCCACCAGCTGCACCTCTTCTCCAACCAGGAACACGGCGCCGCCAAGGCCGCCTCCCAGACCACCGGCCCCATGGACCCCCAGCTCGACGCACTCCTCCCCCCAGAAATGCTCCGGGAATGGCGCGAGCAAATCGAGCTATTGGACATGGCCGGCGATACCTTCGATGACGAACTGGTGAAATCCGGCGACGTCACGCCCATCTTCTTCGGCTCCGGAATCAACAACTTCGGCGTCCAGCTCCTCCTGGACTACTTCGTGGAACACGGAATGCCCCCCCTGCCCCGAAAGTCCTCCCAGGGCGAAATCCCCCCCACCCGACAGGAGTTCTCAGGATTCATCTTCAAGATCCAGGCGAACATGGATCCCAACCACCGGGACTCCATGTCCTTCGTGCGCGTCTGCTCCGGACAGTTCGTCAAGGACATGACGGTCCCCAATCCCCGCGGCGGACGCCCCCTGCGGCTCTCCTATCCCCAGAAGCTCTTCGGACAGGGACGCGATTCCATCGAGAACGCCTATCCCGGCGACATCGTGGGACTGGTCAGCCACGGAAGCTTCCGCATCGGCGATACCCTCTCCACCATCCCCGGATTGGTCTACAACGAAATCCCCCGCTTCGCCCCCGAGGTCTTCTGCTTCCTGCGAAACGCCGCGCCCTCCAAGTATAAGCAATTCACCGAGGGACTGGAGCAGCTCCTCAACGAAGGCGCCATCCAGGTCTACCACCTCCATAGCGACGTGAACCGCGCGCCCCTGCTGGGCGCCGTGGGACAGCTCCAGTTCGAGGTCGTGAAGCACCGCATGGAGACCGAATACAACGCCGAGGTCCGCCTGGAAGAGACCCCGTATACGCAGATCCGCTGGCTCGCCAACCAGGCCGACGCCGAGAAGTTCCGCGGCTCCTACCTGGGCAGCAATGTGCGGCTGGGCATGGATCACGAGGAACTCCCCGTGCTGCTCTTCCCCGACGCCTGGGCAGTCAACTACTTCGTGGAGAAGAACCCCGACGTGCCCCTGCTGACGCACTCGCCCCTCCAGGGAGAGACCATCTAGCCGCCACCCCCTCCACACACTCTCCCCCAAATGGCACGCATCCGCGCAGACCAACTGGCGTTCCAACAGGGACTCTGCCCCTCCCGCGCCGTCGCGCAGCGCCTCATCCAGGAGGGGAAGATCCACCTGTCCGACGGCACGCCGCTGCGGAAGTGCGGACAGCCCTTGGAGGAAGGCACCACCCTCGCCTTGGATGCGCCCCCGCAATATGTCTCACGCGGCGCAGAGAAGCTCCTGGCGGCCCTGGACGCCTTCCACCCACCCGTACAGGATATGGTCGCCCTGGACCTGGGGGCCTCTACCGGCGGCTTCACCGATGTGCTCCTCCAGCACGGCGCCCAAAGGGTCTATGCCGTGGACGTGGGACACGACCAGCTCCACGAAAAGCTCCGAAACGACCCCCGCGTGATCTCCCTGGAGGGCGTCAACGCGCGGGAGCTCTCCGCGTCGCTGATTCCCGAGCCCATTGATCTATTGGTGGGCGATGTCTCCTTCATCTCCCTCACGCTGGTCCTGCCACCCTGCGCGCCGCTCCTGAAGCCCGGCGCCTGGATCGCCGTCCTCGTAAAACCGCAATTCGAGGCAGGACGCGAGCACATCTGCTCCCAGGGCGTCGTGCGCGACGAATCCATCCGCAGGCAGTGCGTCAGGAAAATCCAGGACTTCGCCCGCGAGACCCTCCATTGGATTCCACGGGGAGCCGTCCCCTCACCGATCCTCGGACCAAACGGAAACCAGGAATTCCTCGCCGCATTCGTCACCCCGAAATGAGATTCGACGGACGCCCCCAAAACACGCGGAATTCCCCATCCCACGCAACAAAAAAATCCCCCGCGGACTCCTTGTCCACGGGGGATTTTTCACAGAGTGGTATGCCCGGCAGGGATCGAACCTGTAACCTTCAGCTCCGGAGGCTGACGCTCTATCCAATTGAGCTACGGGCACACGCAAATCGTTAAGCGCCGTACCATAACCCGAAACGCGGGTTCTGCAAGAAGCACACCCTGCATTCCGGACTTCTCACGGTCACTGGGGAGGAGGGCCCGGGGGCATTCCACCGCCAGGACCGCCGCCACGGGGACCACCATTGCCGCCCATGACAGACTGGAGTTCCTGGACGCTCTCATAGAGGGCCTGCCCATCGGTTCCCAAACGGTCGCCGAGGTCCTGATAGAGAATCTCCTGGACCTCCTCACGCATGTCCATCATCTCCCGCATGCGGTCGAAATCCGGAGGGCCGCCCTGGGTATCCTCGTCCATCTCGGAAAGGAGATCCTTGTAGTTCTGAAGGGTCTCCTTCTGGCTCTGGGAAAGCCGGGAGGTATTCACGGAGGACAAGTACTCCTGCCGACGCTGGCGCTGTTCCTGGCGGCGCTGATCCATCTCCTGGCGGCGCTTCTGGAACTCCTCGTAGCGCTCGGGATCACTCTCCTTCAACTTCTCCATGTCGGGAGGACCACCATGACGACGACGACCGCCGCCAAATTCTGGACGGGCATTCTGCTGCTGGCTGCTGGCACTCGACAATTGCTGGCGGAGCGTGCGGTTCTGCTCCTCCAGCTTGGCGATGTATTCATTCAGCCCGGCAACCTCCTCGCTGGTCTCCACACCCTGCTGCAACACCACGGGAGGAAGCACCACGGGCTCCGAGGACTCCACGGGCTGCACGCTCTCCTGGGCGGCCATTTCCTGGAGCAACCCCTGGTAGGAACGATAGGAAAAGAGCGCGAAGACCAGCGTCCCCGCCGAAAAGATCGCCAGCAGTGCCAGCAAAAGGGTGAGAGTGCGTGTTCGATCCATGGTTGTGTCCTGGTGTGACCTTGACAAAATGCGCGAACGAGAAAGGGCCATCCGCCCTACCCCACGCCGAAAACAGCCCAAAAACGCCCCCCGACGGCGTTTATTGTGAAAGCCGTGGCAAAATACCAGCAATTCCGCAATAGATGAATCGCTAAAATGGGACCGCCGGTAGGCGGAAGAGCGCCGCCACCCATACGGCGATACCAGTACCGCCGCTCCTGCGGCGGAAGAGCGCCGCAGGCACCCTATAGGCTAGCCACTAGCCACTGATTGCTAGGTACTAACAAAGGCGGGGGCACGGGGGCGGCAGCCCTCCGTCCTTTGGTTGGTGTCCGGCTAGGCAAGAGCCGTAGCGCCGCAGGCACCCTATAGACTAGCCACTAGCCACTGGTTGCTAGGTACTAACAAAGGCGGGGGCACGGGGGCGGCAGCCCTCCGTCCTTTGGTTGGTGTCCGGCTAGGCAAGAGCCGTCTGTGGCTAACAGCGCCTTCGAAGCCGGTATCGGCACCGCTGCAAAAGCAGGGAATTTTTCGCGAAGCGCCCGCTACAAATTGTTCACTGCCAACTGCGAACTGCGGCGCATGTCTCGATCCGCGGGAATATTCCTATGCTTGCGTACGGTATAACTCTTGAAGAAAGTGTAGGATTCTGCAAAGATCCCGCTATATAAACCAAAAAATTGCATATATTTGGCAAAATGCGTTTTTTTTACGATAAAACAAGCCGAGATAGCCCGATGATCAACCATTTTTCCATCTCAAACTTTCGCTCTATCCTCCATCTGGATCTCGACCTATCCTACGGAGAATCGAAGGCCCCCAATGGGCATCGTGACTGGTCAACGCTTCCCTTTCTAGAGACTCGAAATGCACGCGCAGTCCCCGTGCTAGGTCTCTTTGGGGCGAATGCCTCCGGGAAGTCCACAGTTTTGCAAGCCCTTGGGGTCTTCCAGGAGCTCCTTCAAGGGCACTCTGCCAACCTATACATGCCCAATAAGCTTCACGACGACCAGTCCTCAACGTCCTTTGAAATCTCTGGCATCTTAGCCTCCGGCAAGCCGTTCACCTACTCCACTTGCTACGACGACAAAGAATTTCTAGCGGAATCCCTCTCCTGCAATGGGGCGACGCTCTACTCCCGAACAAACGGCCAAATAGCCCTCGAGGGAATCGTCCGAGGGCAGTATAAGGCATCGAAGCTAGAAGAGATCTATCGAGTGGAGTGCCTTGATCAGAATGGCAAGCATACAGGAAGCATCCTCTATAAGTTCGCCACCCACTACCCCGGTCTGAATCAGACCCTCTCTCAGGTATACGAAACGCTCTCCACACAAATCCGCGTCTTCCCAGGAAACGCCTTCTCCAGTGCCGACGGCCTTCGCCAGCTCCAAGCCGCCATGGGGGGGCGCGAAGGAGTCGCCGGGGCATTTCGTGAGATTGACGAACTTCTGCGCAAAATGGATTTGGGGATCCGGCGCATGGAATACCTCCCCGCCCTCAACGACGCCGGAGGGAATCTCCTTGACGCCATTCTAACCTACCACGACAGCGCGCAAGGCAACGAAGTCCAATTCCGCTTTGAAGAGGAATCCATGGGCACCCGCGCCGCCTTCGGACTCCTCGGGATCTGCCTAGCTGCACTCCACACGGGATCTCTCCTCGCCATTGACGAAATCGACTCCTCACTGCACTCCCTCCTCATCATTGCTATCCTCCAACTCTTCAAAGAGAGACGATACAACACAAAAAACGCACAACTTCTCTTCAGTGCCCAAAACACCGACCTCCTAGATCACGAACACCTACGCGTCTCCGAAATCGGGATCATCGATAAAAATCTCCAAAACGGCACCTCCGTGACACGACTCTGCGAATTCCACGGTCTCCGAAATATGGCGAACTTCCGAAAACGATACCTGGAAGGACGCTTCTCCGGCATCCCTTTCCCATGTCTATAACCCCCATGGAGAGACCACCATGGCACGCACCCCAAACCAATATCTCATCATTGTGTGCGAAGGACTCTCCGAGTACGCGTATATCCAAGAGCTAAACCGCACTCTCCGCGAACTCGGCGTGCGCGCAGTCCTCCATCCTGTCTGCATCGGCAGCGGCTTCTACGCAAAGGCAGTGGCAAAGTTCCGCCAAGTCAAAAAAGACAATCCTCGCGATACCATCCACATCTGGGTAGACTACGATATCTATGCTCGCAACGAAAGAAATTGCAGAGACGAATACGAGAGACGGCCACAAGGAATTCCCGCATTCCTGTTCTCACGGCAAAATTCCGAAGACTTTCTGGCTACGCACCTTGATGCAACACGCCTTCGCACATGGGTCAACCATTGCCGCCAAACAAGACACCTTGAAACGCCCCTCCCCACCTCACGGCACATCCCGTTGTTCCGAGATGTCCTATTCCAAAATTACGAAAAAGGCAACCTCCCCTTTGCTTTCTCCACCACAACACTGCGGCAAATGCTAGAAAACCAAGCAAAAGGCGACATGCCCTTCCACTGCGATTTCGCAGAGCTCATTCGCCACCTCTTGGCGGGCTAGTCACCTCCTCGCCCACCAGGGAAAGCCAAAACAATTCCACCGCAAAATTGCGGCACCCGTACCGCCGAAGCCTCGGCGGAAAAGGCGCCTGCACCACCGCTTTAGCCTACTCCCTGCTACCCGCTACCCACGAACTGCAGGCGCAACTGCGCCCGCAACTGCGCCCGCATTACGCCCGCGCCGCCGCCCCGCCTGCCGGCAGGATGCCGGCGGCGGTTTCTTCTCCGGAGGGATGAAAGAGTGTCGTGGCGTTGGGAACGGGGAGGTCCTCCCGCGAGAGATTCAGCAGGAAGTCACCCTGTGCGGTCTGCCCCAGCAGTTCCGTCAGCAGCGAGGGCTCCTGAAGAATGGCGATGCGAGGGCGTCCGGGGGCCTGCAGCAGCGCATAGCCCACGGCCTCCGCCTGATAGCGGATGATCCACCGTCCCGTCTGGTAGGCGGGGAGATTCTCGTTGTAGAATTTCAGCCAGAACGCGATGATCCGGCGTTCCCGGGGCGTGAGGCGCCGCAGGTCCATGGAGAGCATGGGGGTGCCCAGAAGCGAGGCGATCAAATGCCGGGAGACATTCACGTCCCGCTCGCCAGGCGCCCAGTAGATGGGATCCGCATGGACAGGCAGTCCATCGCCTAGAGCGACGCGGAGCTGTGCCAGCCGCTGGAAGTTGTCGATGAAATCGAAGGGGACATCGCAGCACCGGAATTGTGTGGCGTAGGGCGCCATGCCGGGAGTGCAGTAGGACTGCCGGAACTCCACCAGTGCCTCGGGGCGCGCCTCCCGAATCTGTCGGGAGAGCTCCCTCACGAAGCCCATGGCGGCCGCGCCGACGGGCCGTTCCCAGGAGGGCGGGATATGATCCAAAAAATCCACCTTCAAGCCGTCAATGGGGGTCTCGCGAAGGAGTCGGCTCAGCCGTTCGGCCATGAGGGGCGTCTTGTCCTGTCGGGTCACATCCAGCAGACGGCAGCCCTCCTTGGGCTCGCCGGGCAGCAGCGCATCGGCGAATTCCCGTGAATAGGCCTGGCTCTTGGTTCCGATGAGATAGGGCGTCACCCACAAAAGATACTTCAGACCCATGCTCTGAACCCGCCGCACATGGTCGTCAAAATCCGGGAACTTCGCCTGGGAGACCCGCCAATCGCCGATATTCTCATACCAGGTGCCGATGGTCTGGGGGGAGACCCGCTTGCACTGGTCAAAACACCATCCGTCGTCCACAATCATGGTGCCGATGCCCAGCTCCGCGGCAATCCGCGCATTCTCCTCCACCCAGGCGGCGTCCACTGTGGCGTGGACCGCATACCAGGTGCAGAAGACGGGCCGCCAGGCGCCCGCGGGGATATGCGGTGCGGGCAGCCCCAGGCCCTCGCGCCATTCGGAAAGCGCCTGCATCCAGGGAATCGGACGGCGATCCACGGTGAGCACCAACTCCTCGCCCGCCGCAGGCGGGAGAGTCTCCACCGTCACATCGTAGGTGCACTCCTCCTGATTCATCTGCGCCACAATCCGGGTCTCTCGCTCCAGGCCAGACAGCGCCACCAGCGCACGGCACTGCCCCGCACTGTTCAAAAAGACCAGCGCCGGGAAGTTCTTTTGGCTGGCGGAAAGGAGCTCCACACACCAGGGGAGAGTCATCCGAGGAGTACGGGTCTCCGGAGTCCAATACCCCTGAATGTCCACGAGCGGAATCTGAAAGCGGAAGCATGGTGACCCCACACCATCCCAAGGAATGCGATTCAACTGAAAGTCCGACATCTCTTTATGGGAAAAAAGAAGGAAGGAGCCCGCCTTCGCCAAGGCTACGGCGGGTCTGCGAGAAGTTAGGCCGGGGGTTCGCAGGCGAAATCCCGCACCGGGAAAACCCGGCGCGTGCGCCATGCACGCCCAAATTGGCGCGCAGATGCGCCACAAAACGCGCCGACGGATTGCGGCAAAAACAAAAACTAAGAGTTTTGCCTGGTGGGGTAGCCTGCCCTGTAGGCGGAAAGGCGCCTGCGACACCGCTTTAGCCTACTGCCTACTCCCAGCTACCCACGAACTGGGGCGCATCTGTCCAAAACGAAACGCGGGCCGTCGGGAGGGTGTGTTCCTCGGCGGCCCGTGTGGTATTGCAGAATTCTGTGAAGCGTGGTCCCGCCTCCCGCGCTGAAAAGCGTGAAGGCGAGGCCACCGGCGCCTCCTTTAGGAAGCGCGCTGCGTGTTTTTTTTACAGGTCTTCCAGGACTCCCGCGTCGTTGTCGAGGGACCCGGAGAAGATTCCCGCGTCCTTGGCGCCGCCGATATTGAGGTCGTTGTCGGAGAGATCCTGCTCGTTGGCCACGCCCATGCCGATTCCGAGATCCATATCCTGGTCGTCGTAGGGATTTCCGGGCTCGGCGGTGTGGGATCCGTCGTCGGTGATCTCGAAGGGATTGCCGTCGGCGTCGAAGGTCTTGAGCACGGGGTTCTGGACCTTGTAGTAGCCGGTGCCGGCGGGGATCAGGTGTCCCATGATCACGTTCTCCTTGAAGCCGTGGAGGTAGTCCACGCGTCCCAGAGTCGCGGCCTCGGTGAGGATACGGGGAGTATCCTGGAAGGACGCGGCGGAGATGAAGGAGTCGGTGGCCAGGGAGGCCTTGGTGATACCCTGGAGGATCTGCTGTCCGTCAGCCTGGACCTTGCCCTCGGCGACCACCTTGTCGTTCACGGCATTGAAGGCGCGCATGTCCACGGTTTCGCCGTAGAGGAAGGTGGTGTCGTGGGGCTCGGTGATGCGGATCTTGCGCATCATCTGGCGGACGATGATCTCGATGTGCTTGTCGTTGATGCCCACGCCCTGGGAGAGGTAGACCCTCTGCACGGACTCCACCAGGAGCGCCTGGAGGCGCTGGGGGCCGCAGATGTCCAGGAACTCCTGGAGGACGGGGGAGCCATCGGTGAGGCAGGCGCCGGCTTCCACGTACTCGCCGTTGTTGACGACGAGGCGCTTGCCGGCGGGCACCAGGTGCTCCTCGCGCTCGCCGCTCTCGAGATCCTCGACCCACACGCTCAGCTTGTTCTTGACCTGCTTGCCCATCTGGACAAAGCCGCCAATCTTGGCCAGCACGGCCGCTTCCTTGGGACGACGGGCCTCGAAGAGCTCGGCGACACGGGGCAGACCGGTGGTGATGTCCGCGGTCTTGGCCTGGGTCTTGGGGGTCTTGGCCAGGAAGTCACCGGGATTGACCTTCTTGCCTTCGGCAAAGAGGATCTGTGCGCCCTCGGAGAGGGGCATGGTCTCCACCACATTGCCCTTGGCATCCACGATCTTCAGAGCGGGGTGGGTGTCCTCAGGATGCTGGATGACGGTGATTTCGTGCTTGCCGGACTGCTTGTTGAAGGTCTTGCGCATGGTCTGGCCATCGATCAAGTCCTCGAACTGCAGGGTACCCTTGCCGCTCTTGCCAGCCACCACGGGGGTGGTGAAGGGGTCCATGGTGGCGATGATCTCGCCGGGCTTCACCAGCTGCTTGTCGGTGACCTTCAGGATGGCGCCGTAGGGGATGTCGAAGACCTTCAGGTCCACGTCACCCATCATGGGGACCTTGCTGTCGCGGGAGAAGAGGGCATTCTTGGCGCGGATGTGGCCGTCACGGGAGACCACGACCAGACGCTCCTTCTTGTCCTCGCCCTTGCCCTCGATGTAGTCAATGCCGTCGAAGGACAGGAAGGCGACATTCTCCTTCTCCTCCAGCTTCTTCTGCTCGTTGGCCAGCTTCTCCTCGCTCCACTTGGAGGACTCCGCCTTCGCCTTCAGGGCATCCAGCTTGCCGCGAAGCTCGCTGGAGTTCTCCCAGGTGGCGCGGATCTCCTTGTCAGCCGCGGAGGTAGAGGCGGTACCACCGGAGTGGAAGGTACGCAGAGTCAGCTGGGTACCGGGCTCACCGATGGACTGTGCGGCGATGATGCCGAGGGCGTCGCCCTCCATGGGCATCTCGCCGGTAGCCAGGTTTCGACCGTAGCACTTGGCGCAGACGCCGCGCTCGGACTGGCAGGTGAGCACGGAGCGGATGTGCACCTTCTCGTAGCCGGCGTCCTTGATGCGGGCGGCGATGAAGGGAGTGATCTCCTCGCCGGCGCCCACGATCAGGTTGTTGGAGCTGTCGTAGATGTTGTCCACGGAGAAACGCCCCACGATGCGCTCGGCCAGCGACTTGCTCTCCTTGCCGCCGTCCTTCAGGGCGGTGAGCCAGATGCCGTTGGTGGTGCCGCAGTCCTCCTCGGTGCAGATCACGTCGTGGGCCACGTCCACCAGACGGCGGGTCATGTAACCGGCGTCTGCGGTCTTCAGAGCGGTATCCGCCATACCCTTTCGAGAACCGTGGGTGGAGTTGAAGTACTCCAGACCGGTGAGGCCCTCGCGGAAGTTGTGGATAATGGGAGTCTCCACGACTTCACCCGTGGTGTTGGACATCAGACCACGCATGCCGCCCAGCTGGGTGACCTGGTCCGCAGAGCCTCGGGCTCCGGAATCCATCATGGCCCACACGGAGTTGATGCCGGGACGGCCACCGTTGGCCTTCAGGGTCTCCTGCAACGCCTTGGAAAGATCGCTACGGACATTGGTCCAGGTGTCGATGCACTTCTGACGGCGCACGGACTCGTCAATGGAACCACGCTCCTGCTCCATGCGCGCATTGTCCACCTCCTTCTCGGCATTGCGGATGCGCTCCTGCTTGTCGGCGGGAATGAGCATATCGGCAATGGCGATGGAGAAGCCGGAACGGGTTGCCCAGGAGTAGCCCAGGTTCTTGAGCTTGTCCAGCAGCGGCAGCAACGCCTCGTGTCCGCAGACCTCGTCGCACTGCTTGATCATCTCCTGGATCTTCTTCTTGGGGGCCATCTGGTTCCAGAAACCCAGCACCTCGGGCCAGATCTGGTGGTAGATCATGCGGCCGGGAGTGGTGACAATCCACTTCTCCTTGCGGTCGCCCCAGATCATCTTCCGGTCTTCCCGATCCTGGCGCTCCTTCTCCTCGCCAGTGAGGGCCGCAATGCGCGCCTTCTCTTCGTCGGAGCGGTAGTAGGGATTCTTGAAGTTGAAGAAGTCGTGGATGTCCAGACCCACCGCGATGGGCTCGCGGGCATTGTGGTTGTTCTCGTTGGCCAGACGGTTGGCCTCCATGGCCTGCATGACCTCCTCGTAGGTGTCGTAGTAGGGCTGCTCGGCCTTGGACTTGGCCAGGAACGCGGTCTTCTTGGCCTCGTCCTCGTAGCACAGGTAGTAGACGCCCAACACCATATCCTGGGAGGGCAGCGCCAGAGGACGGCCGTCCGCGGGGGAGAAGATGTTGTTGGGAGACAGCATGATCAGCTTCGCCTCCAGCTGCGCCTCGTTGGAAAGGGGCACGTGGACGGCCATCTGGTCACCATCGAAGTCCGCGTTGAAGGCGGCGCACACCAGGGGGTGCAGGCGGATGGCCTGTCCGTCAATCAAGACGGGATCGAAGGCCTGGATGGAGATTCGGTGCAGCGTAGGCGCGCGGTTCAGCAGGATGGGATGGCCGGTGACCACCTCGTCCAGCACATCCCACACGTCCTTGCGGCGCTCCTCAATCCACTTCTTGGCGTTGCGGACGGTCTGGACCTTGCCCTGCTCGCGAAGACGATGGATGATGAAGGGCTCGAAGAGGCGCAGCGCCATCTCCTTGGGCAGACCGCACTGGTTGATGTTCAGCTCGGGGCCCACGACGATGACGGAACGGCCCGAGTAGTCCACACGCTTGCCCAGCAGATTCTGACGGAAACGGCCCTGCTTGCCCTTCAGCATGTCGGAGAGGGACTTCAGGGGACGGTTGCCCGTGCCGGTGACGGCGCGGCCGTGGCGGCCGTTGTCCATCAGGGCATCCACGGCCTCCTGGAGCATCCGCTTTTCGTTGCGGATGATGACGGGAGGAGTGGGGATCTGGAGGAGGTTCTTGAGGCGGGTATTGCGGTTGATGACGCGGCGATAGAGGTCGTTCAGGTCGCTGGTAGCGAAGCGTCCGCCGTCGAGGGGCACCAGGGGTCGCAGATCGGGGGGAATGACGGGCAGCACATGGAGGATCATCCAGCGGGGGTCCATCTTGTTCTTCAGGAAGCCCTCGATGAGGCGGATCCGCTTGACGATCTGCTTGCGCACCTGCTTGCTGCGGGTGCCGGAAAGCTCGGAGGTCAGCTCGTCCTTCAGGGTGGGGAGGTCCATCTGCTCCAGCAGCTTCTCGATGGCCTCGGCGCCCATGCCGGCCTCGAAGGAATCGCCATACTGCTCCTTGAGCTCGGCATATTCGTCGGGAGACAGGATCTGCTTCACGTGCAGATCGGTGTCACCGGCATTCCAGACCACGTAGTCCTCGTAGTAGAGGACCTTGTCCAGGGCATTCTGTGGCATGTCCAGCAACAGCCCCAGGCGGGAGGGCGCGCACTTGTAGAACCAGACATGGGAGACGGGGGCAGCCAGCTCGATATGGCCCATGCGCTCGCGGCGCACGCGGCTCTGGGTGACCTCCACGCCGCAGTACTCGCAGGTGATGCCCTTGAACTTCAGGCGCTTGTACTTTCCGCAGGAGCACTCGTAGTCCTTGACGGGTCCGAAGATGCGCTCGCAGAAGAGGCCGCCCTTCTCGGGCTTGTAGGTGCGGTAGTTGATGGTCTCGGGGCTCTTGACCTCGCCATGGCTCCATTTGCGAATGGTCTCCGGGGAGGCCACGCCGATGGAGACGCTGTTGGAGTCCTTCATCACGTCCACTTCGGCGGCGGAACCGGTCTTGTTAATCAGAGTATCCACTTTTATTCCTCAAGAAAAAGGTTTGTTACAACGGAGAGGGCGACAGGAGAAAAACCTGACGCCCCTCCCTCCGTCCACACGTAACTGGGGATTCGGGATCCGCCGGAAACTACGCCATGCTGGCGTTGGCGCGATGGATGACGACGTCCAGGCACAGGCTCATCATTTCCCGCAACAGGACGTTGAAGGACTCGGGCACGTCGGCTACCAGCTCGTTCTCGCCCTTCATGATGGAGTCGTAGATCTTGGTACGGCCGTTGATGTCGTCGGACTTGACGGTGAGCATTTCCTGGAGGGTATAGGCGGCGCCATAGGCCTCCAGAGCCCAGACCTCCATTTCACCGAAACGCTGACCACCGCCCTGCGCCTTGCCGCCCAGGGGCTGCTGGGTGACCAGGGAGTAGGGACCCACCGCACGGGCGTGGATCTTGTTGACCACCAGGTGGTCCAGCTTCAGCATGTAGATCTGTCCCACCATGACGCGCTGGTCGAAGGCATCGCCGGTGCGGCCGTCGTAGAGGCGGGTCTTGCCGTCGATGTCCACGAAGTCGTCGGTGCGGTCGCGGCCATTGGCGTCGGTGACCTTTCCGCCGGTGCAGGCCTGGTCGTCGCGCTTGCCGACATTCCAGCCGGCCGCGGAGATCAGCTTCCGGAGGTCGTCCTTGGCCTTCTCCACATCGCGGCCCTCCACCTTGCGGAGGGCGGCCAGGGTCTTTTCGGGGACAGTCTGTCCGGCGGCCTGCGCCACCTTCACCAGACGGGCGCGCTCCAGCAGGTCGGTCATGCGCTCCTCGGGCATGCCATCGAAGGCGGGAGTCGCCACATTGATGCCCAGGATCTTGGCGGCATAGCCGGCGTGGGTCTCGAAGACCTGTCCGATGTTCATTCGGGAAGGCACACCCATGGGGTTCAGGACAATCTCGACGGGGGTGCCATCGGCCATGAAGGGCAGATCCTCCACGGGGACGATCTTGGAGACGATACCCTTGTTTCCGTGACGTCCGGCCATCTTGTCACCAATGGAGAGGCGGCGCTTGCTGGCGATGTAGACCTTCACGTTCGTGATCTTGCCGGGATCGGCGCCCTCGTTCTTCTGCAGAAGCTCGATGGCCTCCTGGCAGCAGCGCTCGTTCTCACGCAGCTTGGGGCGGAACTTCTTGAAGATCTCCTCCAGCTTGGTCTTCACCTCGCCGTCGTGCATCTGGAAGCGCTCGTAGTTCTCCGCCAGCTTGTTCAGCATCTGGATGGTGATCTTGCGCTCGGCGGGGATGATGATCTCGTTCTCTTGGGTCTCGGGATTCAGGTAGGTGATCTCCTGGGAGATCTTGTTGCCCGCATACTCGGAACGCAACTCGTTCACCAGGTCGTTCAGGATGTCCGCACGCTTGCTGCGATACCGCTCGCGGGTCTCCTTCTGGCTGTTGCGCAACTCCTCCTTGTTCATCTTCACCTTCGCAGGATCCTGATTCCGGCGCAGGCGCAGATCCATGACCACGCCGTCGTTGCCGGGCTCGGTCTTCAGGGAGGTGTCCTTCACGTCGCTGGACTTCTCGCCGAAGACGGCCCGCATCAGGCGCTCTTCAGGAGCCAAGTCGGTCTCCTGCTTGGGAGTGACCTTGCCGACCAGCACGTCGCCAGGCTTCACAACCGCACCCAGGCGAATCACACCCTCGGTGTCCAGGTTGCTCAAGGACTCCTGGGAGACGTTCGGGATGTCGCGGGTGATTTCCTCGACGCTGGAGTTGTTGGCGGTCTGCTGCTTGGTGGGACGGACCTCCACTTCCTGGAGGTTGATGTGCACGGAGGTGTAGACGTCTTCCTGCACCAGCTTCTCGCTGATGATGATGGCGTCCTCGTAGTTGTAGCCGCGCCAGGACATGAAGGCCACCAGCACGTTGCGGCCCAAGGCCAGCTCGCCGCCGTCGGTGCAGGCGCCGTCCGCCAGGGGCTGGTCCTTCTTCACGGCCTGGCCAGTGACCACGATGGGACGCTGGTTGACCAGGGTGCAGGCGTTGGAACGCAGGAACTTGAAGAGCAGGTAGACCTGCACCTCGGGGGTGTCCAGATTCTGCACGTAGTCCGCCGCGGTCTTGCCCTCGGGGAACTTGCCGTTGGGGGTGACGATCACCTTGTAGCCGTCGGCCCAGGCGACCACGCCGTCACGGGTGGCGGCCTGGATGGCGTGGGAGTAGCGGGCGATGACGCCCTCCATGCCGGTGCCCACGAGAGGCGCCTCGGGCTTCATCAGAGGAACGGCCTGACGCTGCATGTTGCAGCCCATCAGCGCGCGGTTTGCGTCATCGTGCTCCAAGAAGGTGATGACACTGGCAGCGGCAGAGATCATCTGCTTGGGGGACACGTCGATGAAGTCCACATCCTTGGCGGGGAACTCGCCGGCCTCACCGGCCTTGCGGCCCAGGACGTATTCGTTGATGAAGCGGCCCTCTTCGTCGCGGGGCGCATTGGCCTGCGCAATCACGTGCTGCTCTTCCTCGTCCGCCTTCATGTAGACGATGTCGGCATTGCCCTTCTTGTCGGTGACCACCTTGCCGTCCTTCACACGGCAGTAGGGAGTGCGGATGAAACCGAACTCGTCCAGCTGCGCATAGAGCGCCAAGCTGGAAATCAGACCGATGTTGGGGCCTTCCGGAGTCTCGATGGGGCAGATACGGCCGTAGTGGCTGGCATGGACGTCACGGACCTCGGCGCCGGCACGGTCACGGGTCAGACCGCCAGGACCCAGGGCAGAGAGACGACGCTTGTTGGTCAGCTCGGACAGGCAGTTGGTCTGGTCCATGAACTGGGAGAGCTGGTTGTGCTGGAAGAAGTCGTTGACCGCGCTCTCGAAGCCCTTGGTGCTGATGAGGCTGCTGATGTTGACGGAGCCATTCTCGCTGTGGCGGTTGGCCTTGCGCTCACGGGCGGCGTTGGCCACACGGTTCAGGCCCACGCGGCACTGGTTCTGCAAAAGCTCGCCGATGGTGCGGATGCGGCGGCGGGACAGGTGGTCGATGTCGTCCTGCTTGCCGTTGTGCTTGTAGAGGCGCATGAGCTCGCGGGTGGCCGCGGCGATATCCCACTTGGTCAGGGTGCGCTCATGGGCATCCACCTTGACGCCCAGCTGCTGGTTCAGCTTGAAGCGGCCCACCAGGCCCAGGTCGTAGCGGCGCTCATCCTGGAACATGCGCTCGAAGAGGCCCTTGGCATTCTGCGCGTTGGCGGGATCGCTGGGGCGCATGCGCTTGTAGATCTCCTTCTGGGCGTCCTCACAGGTGCGGAAGCCCTCCTTGCGGTCGTTGACCAGGCAGTTGATGAAGTAGTCGCCAATCTCGTTGGTGTCCACCAGAAGGATCTTCTTCACGCCGGCCTCCTTCAGGCGGTCCAGCGCGCTGGGATCCAGGGCCTCCAGCCCCTGCAGCAACACGTTCTCCTTGTCCTCGGGATCCAGAATGTCCTCGACGGTGGTGAAGTGGGAGGGGTCGGACTCCTTGAGCAGGGAGACCACGGTCTTCTCCTGGACGCCATAGACGTCATCCAGGATGTCGCGGTCGTTGTCATAGCCGAAGGCGCGCAGGAAGGTGGAGACACGGAACTTTCTGCGGCGGCGCTTGCGGTCGAGGTAGATGTACATCATGTCGCGGATGTCGAACTGGACCTCCAGCCAAGATCCGTGGTCAGGGAGGATCTTGTAGCTGTAGATCAGCTTGCCGCTGGGATGGTGCGTGGTCTCGAAGCAGACGCCGGGAGAACGGTGCAGCTGGCTGACGATGACGCGCTCGCTGCCGTTGATGATGAAGGAGCCGCTGGGGGTCATCAGCGGGATGTGCCCCATGCGGAGGCGCTCCACGTGGATGTCCTTGTTGCTGGCGCCCTTCATGCTGAAGGTGACGAAGAGGTCGCCCTGGTAGGTGCCGCCAGACTTCAGCAGCTCGGAGAGGTCGTTGTCGCCCTCCACGATCTCATAGCTCTTGAACTCCACGCCAAAGCCGTTCTTGCTGTGGGATCCGTCGGCCGGGAAGGTATCCTCCAGCACCTCCTGCAGACCGACCTTCTTCCGCTTGTCGGGGGCCGTCCCCATCTGCAGGAAGTCCGCATAGGACTTGGTCTGCAATTCAATCAGATCCGGAATGGGAAGGACTTCCTTCAGACGGCCAAAGTTGATGCGCTCGCCTTTCATCTTGCTCCTTTGTGAAAAAAGAAGGGTGGAAAAACACGAACCCCCGCATCCCTAGAAGGCAAAAAAAACAAATGCCCCCCAGGAACCACGGAGAATCCGCAGTGGGTTGACAAAAAAAGGACAAAATTTCCGCGGAAACCCCGGCAGGGAAGAAACCACTCCTCCCATGAAGCCCACGCCACGGAACAAAAATACGCCTCCCGCAAAAACCGATAACTCTTGGGGCGATCTACTTGGTCTCACCACCCCGCTAAAGTCCCGCGGAAGAACTCAAAAAAAAGGACCCCCAGGAAGATAAACAAACTCCTCCCCAGGCATCCCCGGGTCTCCAGGACAGGACTACGCTCCTGTCCAAGAGAGCCGGGGGCGCCCCGTCTCCAGGGCGCAAAAGCGCCGCAGAGCCCATCCCGGACCCCCAGAAGACAGAGGCTCACGCCTCCATCCCCAGGAATAAAACCGGGGCTTGCGCCCTGCGGCGGTGTCGAATGCCGTCCCACATGGACGGCGTCGGACTACTTGATCTCGACCTTGGCGCCGGCGGCCTCGAGCTTCGCCTTGATCTGCTCGGCCTCTTCCTTGCTGGCACCAGTCTTGATGGCCTTGGGAGCACCCTCGACCAGGTCCTTGGCCTCCTTCAGGCCCAGACCAGTCAGAGCACGCACTTCCTTGATCACGGGGATCTTCTGAGCGCCGGCATCCGCCAGGATCACATCGAACTCGGTCTTCTCCTCGGCGGGAGCGGCAGCGGCGGCAGGAGCGGCGGCGGCCACGGCGACGGGGGCGGCGGCGGAGACGCCCAGGCGCTCCTCCAGACCCTTCACCAGCTTGGAGAGATCCAAAACGGTGAGACCCTCGATGTACTTCACGAACTGCTCCATCTCAGCAGTCAACTCGATCTTTTCATCAGCCATTGTAGTAGTTTCCTCTGTTTTAAGCGGCTTGCTCTTTCTTCTGCAAGAAAGCATTTAAGACGTACACAACACTCGACAACTTCGCATTGAGGACGCGAACCAACTGACCGGCAGGAGCCTGCAGGAGCCCCAGCAACTGGCCAAGGAGAGCCTCCCGGGGCGGGAGATCCGCCAGGGCGACAACGTCTTCCGCGGAGAGCAACTGCCCCTCGAACCAGCCAGCCTTGATGGTGACCTTCGGAGACTTGTCCTCCTTGACGACTTCCTTTGCCAGATCCTTCACCGCCTTCGCCAACGCGACGGGGTCCGCGTCTCCGCTGACCACAGCACTGGCGAGGGTGAATTTCCGCTCGGCCAAGGCGTCGTAGCCCAGGGCGCCGGCGGCCTTCGCAATCAAGGTGTTCTTGACCACGTGGACCTCACCACCCAGAGCGGCGAGCTTGGTGCGGAATTCGCTGAATTCGGCGACGGTCAGAGCGTCGAAACCAATGATGAAAACGGGCTTGTCTTTCAACAGACCCTTCACCACTTCCAACATCTGAACTTTTTCTGGTCTCATCGCTTACTTCTCCTTCAGCTTCGCATTCACGTCCAGGGGAATTCCAGGGCCCATGGTGGAGCACAGCGTGACTCCCTGCATGTACTGCCCCTTCACGGCGGCAGGACGGGCCTTCAGAATGGTCTTGAACGCGGTGTTCATGTTTTCCAGAATGGCGTCGGCCTCGAAGGAGAGCTTGCCCACGGGCATCATCACGCAGCCGGCCTTGTCGCAGCGGTATTCCACACGACCTGCCTTGGCTTCCTTCACGGCAGTACCGGTATCATCGGTCACCGTGCCGGTCTTGGGATTGGGCATGAGTCCACGGGGACCCAGCACACGACCCAAGGTACGCACTTCCTTCATGGCGGCGGGAGTGGCGATCAGGACATCGAAGTCCAGCCAGCCACCCTTGATCTTCTGGAGGAGTTCCTGGTAGCCGACCTCGTCTGCACCTGCGGCCTTCGCGGCGTCGGCGGCAGGGCCATCGGCCACCACCACCACCCGCTGGGTCTTGCCGGTGCCGCGGGGAAGCACGATGGCTCCACGCACGATCTGGTCAGACTGACGGGGATCAATGCCCAGCACGAACGCCAGCTCGACAGTCTCGTCGAACTTCGCCGTCGGCATGGACTTCAGGAGCTTCACGCCCTCTTCAAAGAGGTAGTTCTTGCTGCGGTCGAGATTCGCGCAGCGGGAACGATAGAGCTTGCTTCTCTTTTTCATTCCACCACCTCGATGCCCATGCTGCGGGCGGTTCCGGCGATGACTTTCACCGCCGCGTCCATACTACGGGAGTTCATGTCGGCCTTCTTGGTCTCCGCAATCGCCTCGAGGTCCTTGCGGGTCACTTTGCCGACCTTCTCCTTGCCGGGGGTCTTGGCGCCAGAAGCAATTCCAGCAGCCTTCTTCAATAGAACAGCAGCGGGCGGGGACTTGGTGATGAAGGTGAAGGAACGGTCCTGGTAGACCGTGATCACCACAGGAATCACCAGACCGGCCTGCGCCTGGGTAGCAGCATTGAACTGCTTGCAGAACGCCATGATGTTCACGCCAGCCTGACCCAATGCCGGACCCACAGGAGGGGCGGGATTGGCGGCACCGGCGGGAATCTGTAGGCGAACCACACCCGTGACTTTTTTAGCCATTGTCTTGTTCCTAATTTGGACATCCTCTGGTAAGAGATGGCAGGTTCTCTCCCGGAAAATGTCACTTTTTCGTTGTCTTGCGACGACTCCTGTCAGAAATCGTCACACCTGCCACTCGAAAGGCAATTGCGTACTATATGCCCTCCAAAAACTTTTGCAACCCCACAACACACCCCGAAAACAAAGACACGACAGCAGGACAAAGACGGCACGCCACGGCGCCAGCACCGGAATAGCCACGCAGCGCCCAGGAAAACCTACTCCCTACTCCCTACTCCCTACTTCTTTTTTTGCATCATAGTACGCCCATGGACTACTATTACCAGGACCAACTTCGTCTGCAGCTCTTCGGGGGCTCGCCCAATGTGACGGCGCCGATTCTGCTCTTCGCCGTCTTTGTGATCCTGGGGATCCTGGGCATTTTGCGGAGCCGTCTGCAGGGGCGCAAGTGGCTCTGGGCGGCGATTCCGGGATACCTCCTGGTGCTCTGCCTCCTGGAGGCCATGTTGCTCACCTACTCCCGCGGCGGGCTGGTCTCCCTGGCCGCAGCAGTAGCGCTATTGGCGCGCAAGCAATGGCGGCTGCTGCTCCCGCTGCTGGTGCCCTTCGTGCTGCTGGTGGCCCTGACGCCCTCCGGATTCCAGCGAATCAAAGCCGTGGGGGACCTCCAGGACTACTCTGTCGGAAACCGCCTCATCATCTGGTACAACGCATCGGGGATGATCCTGGACAAATGGGCCATCGGCACCCAAGACGACGGAGAGCCCTGCGGCTTTCAATACTGCCGATGGTACCAACCCCTCCCCCAGGGACACAGCTCGCTCCGCGGACTGGTCAACGGATACCTCACCGTCATGGGAGACTGGGGAATGCCCCTCGCATTCTTCGTCTTCTGGGCCGAATTCACCATCCTGGTCTGTGCACTCCACCTGGGATTCCGAAAAGGCTCCGTCTTCTTCCAATGCCTCGCCGCCGGACTCCTCTGCCTTGCCGTGGGAGATGTCTTCAGCACGCTATGCACCTACACCAGCATCCAAGCCTGCCTGGCACTGGCCGCACTCGCCTGCCTGGGATGGATGCTCCTGAAATGCCGCCGGGAATTCCCGAGGCTCCTCCCGTGGTCCGCCCTGGCCGCCACACTCCCACTGCTGGTCGTCCTCGCCGTGGGATGCGTCGCAAAACAACACCAGTACTACCACAAGACACGCGCAATCGTCTCCCTGGACGGCGACCAGCCAAACTCCTGGCAATTCCTGCCCGCCCATCCCAAGGGACAATGGATCCTCCACCTGACGGGAAATATCGACGACGACGCCCGCGAGTGCATCCTTCCCGCCTGCCAGGCAGGATATGAGCTCCTCAGCATCGAGGCCGGCAACTGGTCCCCCGAGACCCTCCGGAAACACCTGCCCGACCTCCTGGCACTCTGCCCAACAGAACACCAGCCACCCATCCTCATGGTCTCCGCCGGGGGACTCCTCGCCAACGCCGCCCTGAAGGAATTCTGCCAGGACCCCGGACTCCCCTGCACGACCATCGTCGCCTGGGATCCCATCTGGCACCACCCCATGAAAGAATACGCCCTGGAAGGACTCACTCTCCCACCAGGCCACACCGCCATCCTCGTCAACGATATCCTGGACGCACCCTCCGCACAGGACTTCCTCGCCCTACAGCCCCAAGCACAGGTCCAAATGGTAAACCAGGCGGAAAACCTCCCCGCTGCCCTCGATGCCCTCCGACAACCCCTCCCCGAAATACGCTAAATCCCCCCAAAAGAGAGGAGAAAAGAAGAAGGAAGAAAAAAGGAAGTGGCAAATGCCGCTCTCCTTGGCACAGCCGGCAAGCAAAAAAACAAGACTCCTGCCCGTAGAGTAGCCTGCATCGTATCGCCGCCCCAACTGCGGCGACTGTACCGCCAAAACCTCGGCGGCACGCCCGCAAAACATCCTATCTGACCTGCTAATTGCCAACCGCCAACTGCGGTTCCACCTATCCCTCGGAAGGCACCCCGCCCTCGAAAGCAAGAAACCGCAAAAGAAACTATCCCTCTAGAGCGGAACGAATCCCCTATTCCCCCCATCTTCACCGCCTCCTCCGCAACACCCCCGCCGCCCACAGGCAAAGGCACGACGCCACCACCAGCCCCCAAAACGCCGCCCGCCACGGATTCCGACGCACCGCATTCCAGCGCCGGATAAGCCAACTCTCCTGAGAGGGATTCAGGCCATTCTGCACCATAGCATCTCCCTTTAGAGCACACTGCAGCGTAACGTCCTTCACGGGACTGCAGATATTCTTCTCCATTCCTGGCGAACTTCAGTTCCTCTATCCTTGGGAGTTCAAAATGATCCGGCATGAACTCCGGAGAGAGATCAAAATTCTCCCTTTCCACCACCATCATCATCCGCCCATCGGCATCAAAAAGTCGTTCCCGAAGAACAAGATACGCAGACCGTTCCACCACATGTTCCGCCACAGCCAGAGCTCCTTCATGTCCCTCCTGGCTATCCACGCGGAGAATCCAACAGGGCACACCGAACGCCTCTTTTGAAATCCCAAAGCCCACCCCCTAGAAATCCTCTTCCTAGGCCCCCCTTCCCGCGTCCGAATGCCATAGGCCTTGGTCCGTGTTACAAAAAACATCGGTATACCCTTCACCCGTGTAGTACTCCGTATTGATAAATATCCCCGGCTCAGATCCCCCCGCAATACTCTCCCACCATTCCTCAGACACTCTATCTTCCGACATACCGTGCCATCTGCATTCCGTAACTGGAAAACAATGGACTTCACACGCCCCTTCCCTAAACTCATCCCAACACTCCCCTCATACTCCATGGACCCCGTCGCCACGACCTCAAAGGCACGCTCCAAAATGGCACGGTAATCCACCACCTCCTGGGCATAAAAAAAGCCTGTCCCGCAAGAGCCACGAAAAGGAGAATCATCTTCACAGGAAAATGACCGTCGTTCAAGGTGCATATCATGAGCTCTGCCGCAGATGACAGCCCCTTTTCCGGAATCCCCAAAGAATCCACTCGTCATCTCCCCCCCGCTATAGCACATTCATCACTCCAAGAGAGGCACTTCACCCCTCCCCATAGCCAACAAAAAAGCCCCTGCCGAATTCCATCGACAGGGGCTTTCCACAGGGAAATGATTTCGCTGCCAAACTAGTTGGCCTTCTCCAGTTCGTCGGGACCGACCTCGATGACCGTGGCGCGTCCGAACATATTCACGGAGACCTTCAACCGGCCGCGCTCGTTGTCCACATCCTCCACAACCGCGCTGAGACCCTCCATGGCGCCCTGTTTCTTGATGGAGACATTCTCGCCCACCTTGAAGAGCACCTTCGGCTTCGCGGTCTCGCTCTCCTCCTCGCTGCGGAGCATCTCCAAGACATCGGCCTGGCTAAGCATCACAGGACGCTCACCACCCACAAAGCCAATGACTCCCTGGGTGTTCTTGATCATGTCCCACACATCGGGATTCAGCTTGACCTCGTTGCCATCCTCGCCGGAAGCCGTGTAGAGACGAGCCTGAATCAAAATGTATCCGGGATAACGCTTGCGCTCCTTCACCACAATCCGCTTGGAACCCTTGGAGGTGTTCTGGGAAACCTCAACCTTGTCCATGGGAATCTTGATGTCGTCCACGCCGTCATCAAAGCCGTCCCGCGCATCCAGATCACGCTGGTTCTGAATCAGATTCAGAGCACGGTTCTCCTGTCCACTCATGACCTGGAGGACGTACCAGTGGCTCTGTGTCTTGTCAATGTCTTTCATAAACAATCGAGGATATCAGAAAAAAAGAACGAATCCCTCCGCCTATCCCCCCGCAACCAAAACGGAGGCGACCAGAGGAACCAAGATCAGTTCATTCCGGCGATGAGACGCACGCCCCACTGGAAAACCCAGTCGAAGACCATGACCATCACCGTGAGGATGGCGAGACTGGTCAGCACGACGCCCGTGGACCGCCAAAGTTCTTTCTTGGTGGGCCAGGTGCACTTCTTCATCTCCGCCACGGTCTCGAAATAGAGATTCTGGATTGCCTTGATGGGATTGGTCATACGTCTCTGGAAGGAAAGACTCCCGACGCCACGGCCCGGGAAATCCCCCTGCGAGGGAAGGAATGGATTTAAAAAGGAATGGCAGGAGAGACAGGGATCGAACCTGCGACCTGCGGTTTTGGAGACCGCTGCTCTACCAATTGAGCTACTCTCCTGCGGGAAAAAAAGACTTGACGCCCGACGAAAAAAACGCCAGGTGCTACCGCACTTCGCGGTGAGTGGTCACCTTGCGGTCCCACTTGCAATACTTCTTCATCTCCAGACGACCAGGGGTATTGCGCTTGTTCTTGGTCGTGGTGTAATTGCGGCGCTTGCACTCAGTGCACGCCATCTGAATGATTTCGGAGGGCATTGTTACGACTCCTTCAACAACGGATGTTTCCTGGGAGGGGAAGAAGAGCCCCCTCCGCATGGACCGAAGCCCGGCGGAAGAGGCACCTTGCACCCCCACTCCAGCCACCGGCTCACGCCAGCAACTAAAGCGGAGGATCCTTCCGTTCCAGATTACTCGATGATCTCGGAGACGTTACCGGCACCCACGGTGCGGCCGCCTTCGCGGATGGCGAAGCGCAGACCCAACTCCATGGCGACGGGGGCGATCAACTCGATGGTCATGGTGGCGTGGTCGCCGGGCATGATCATCTGGACGCCTTCCTCGAGGTGGCAGACACCAGTCACGTCAGTGGTGCGGATGTAGAACTGGGGACGATAGCCATCCTTGAACTGGGTGTGGCGGCCGCCCTCTTCCTTGGTCAGCACGTAGACCTGGCACTTGAACTTGGTGTGGGGCTTGATGGTGCCGGGAACGGCCAGGATCTGACCACGCTCGACATCTTCCTTCTTGGTGCCGCGCAGCAGGCAGCCGATGTTGTCACCGGCCTGGCCCTGGTCCAGCATCTTGCGGAACATCTCAACACCAGTGACGGTGGTCTTCTGGGTGTCGCGCAGACCAACGATCTCGACGGCGTCGCCGACCTTGATCACACCACGCTCCACACGGCCAGTCACGACGGTACCACGACCCTCGATGGAGAAGACGTCCTCGATGGGCATCAGGAAGGGCTGGTCCAGAGGACGGACAGGCTCGGGGATGAAGCTGTCAACGGCCTCCATGAGGTCGCGGATGCACTTGGTGACATCGCTGGTCTCGGCAACCTCCTTGGCCTTGTCGGCGGGAGTGGAGGACATCAGCTCGGTGACCTTCAGGGCGGAACCACGGATGATGGGGGTGTCGTCGCCGGGGAAGTCGTACTTGTTGAGGAGGTCGCGGACCTCGGAGTCAACCAGCTCGAGCAGGTCGGGATCGTCAACCATGTCGGTCTTGTTCATGAAGACGACGATGGCGGGGACGCCCACCTGGCGGGCCAGCAGAACGTGCTCGGAGGTCTGGGCCATCACACCGTCAGTGGCGGCGATGACCAGGATGGCGCCATCCATCTGGGCGGCACCAGTGATCATGTTCTTGATGTAGTCGGCGTGTCCGGGGCAGTCCACGTGAGCGTAGTGGCGCTTGGCGCTCTGGTACTCGACGTGGGAGGTGTTGATGGTGATACCACGAGCGCGCTCCTCGGGAGCGTTGTCGATGTGGGCGTAGTCTTTCACCTCACCGCCGTAGATGGCGGACTGCACCATGGTGATGGCGGCAGTCAGAGTGGTCTTACCGTGGTCGATGTGGCCGATGGTGCCGATGTTGCAGTGGGGCTTATCCCGCACGAAGGTTTCTTTTGCCATTTTGCTACCTCGTTTTTTGGTTGCGAAGCGCCGCCGGATGCGGCTTGCGTTACTTCAATGAATTCAGACTAAGAAAAAAAAGGATCAAGGGAGCCCTCGGATGCCACCCCTCTCTCCCTCCTTTTCCTAAGGAAAGAGGAGGGAAGACAGTTTTTTACCCGAGACCCCTTTATAGACGAAACGCATGGAGGACTTATACAGCCCGTCCATGCTTCCGAAAATGTGGAGCCTACATTCGGAATCGGACCGAAGACCTCATCCTTACCAAGGATGCGCTCTACCAACTGAGCTATGTAGGCTTCAAAGAGGATGTATGTGCCTCGCGTCCCGAAGCCCTCCCGCAGGCGGATCTTCTAGGAATCTCGGCGCATTGCGTAAGATAACGAGGATTGGCTGCTTTGCAAATGGGTTCCCTCGCTTTTTCAGGAATTTTCTTCGCAAAACCGCACCAGACGCCCAAAAAAGCGCCTCGATTGGGCTAATTGCGCCCACCGGAAGACGCCGCACCGCACTCCTGTGCCCGGAGAATCCGCAACAGGAGCGACAGAGCGCATTCGACGGCCGACTGGCGCACCCGTCCGCGGTCCCCCGAAAAATGCCGCATCTCCACCACCGCGGTCTCGCCCGCGAAGGCGCCCACCGCCACAGTGCCCACGGGCTTCCCGGGCTCGGCGCCGCCAGGACCCGCAATGCCCGAAACCGCCACTCCCGCCTGGACGCCGTGGCGTTCCCTAAGTCCGCGAAGCATCTGCGCCACCACGGCCTCGGAGACCACGCCATGCACACGGACAGTCTCCTCTTCCACTCCCAAAAGGCGCTCCTTCCAGGGAATGGCGTAGGTCACCAGCCCGCCATCGAACCACCGCGAGGAGCCCGCCAAGTCCGTGCAGGCGGCGGCAATCATCCCGCCGGTACAGGACTCGGCTGTGGCCATGCGCCAGCCACGGCGAAGCAGGCTCTCCGCAATGGCCGGAAGGACTTCTTGATGCAGATCAACGGGGGATTCCATGGTTTTTTTCAGAGGGCGTGTGCGCGCGTACGCAGGAATATTCGGATTGCGGGAAAGAAAAGCTCGAAAGGGACACTATCCCAAAAGGAGAACGATGGCGGTGGCGTAGTTCTTTTCGTGGGAGAGGGAGAGGAGGATCCGCTTCACGCCGCGCTCTTCCGCAGTGCAAAGCGCGGCACCCTCCAGGGTCATGACGGGACTGCCATCCTCCCGGTTAAGCACGCAGATCTCCTTCAAGGCACACCGCTCGGTAATGCCAGTCCCCAGCGCCTTCGAAAATGCCTCCTTGGCCGCCCAACGACCCGCCAGGAATTCCAGGCGGCGGGCGGGATTGGGGGGAAGGCCCTCCAATTCCCGGGGATGGTAGACCTTCGACAAAAAGACCTCACCCGTCCGCTGGAGAGAGGCCTCCAGGCGGGGAATCTCCACGAGGTCAATGCCCACACCCAGGGGAAGGGCGGCGCTGACTGGAACAGAGGAGTCGTCCATAAAAGAAGGAAAGCGGACTGCCACGCGCACGGCTTCGCCTAGCGCTGTTCGTGCTCCTGGACCCACTTCTTGGCGTCCTTCTGGTATTGGGCGCGCTTGGCGGGATCGGTGACGGTGTTCAGATAGAGGTGGAAGAGTTCGAAGAGCATCTGGCGGAAGATGTCCAGATTGGTCATGCGCTCCACGAAGACGTCCACGGGATCCATGGCGTCTCCCTCGGGGAGCTTGAGTCCACGAAGAATGAACTGGCTGGCATCCAGGGTGCAGCTCCACTCCTCGCCCTTGTTGCGCGCCAGCATGATCTTCGCGCTGCGAAGCTTCTTTCCGACCATCATGGCGCTGCGCGCCTCGGCGGAGATGGTGGGCGTGCCCTTGCGGAGGCTGCTCTCGTAGGCGCCGCCGCCCTGTGCCACGAAGGTGAGAGGGCCATCCACCAGCAGCTGGAAGTCGCCCAGGCGCGTGGGAGGCAGAATGCCCTTGTGGCTCTCCTGGAAGAACCAGAGCCAAGTAAGGAAGTTCTCGCCCAACAGACCGGTGGCGCCCTCTTTGTCCTCCAAGTCGGGGGAGATGTTCACCGCAGGGACAGTAGCGGGCTCCACACCGTATTTCAGCTGCGCCAGGGCATCGGGAGTCATGGGGAGGGGATCGAAGCCCATGGCCTTGGAGAAGAATCCCGCAAAGAGATCCAGCTGCTTCTCGCTGGTGGCGCTCACATAGAGGTATCCCTCGGCAGGGTCAATGGCAGCATAGATGCCGGAGAAGGAGGGCGGCATCTGGGGCAACAACCGCTGACGGATCTCGTCCTTGATCTCACGAATGGCCTTCCGGTTCAGGTGGTCCACATTGCGGACCTTCATCTGGACCATCTCCTCCAGCTTGCACTCGGCGTTCAGCAAGACCGTGGGGACCTTCCGCTCCGCCTGACGCAAGCACACATGCAGGAAAGAGCCGAACTTCACGTTGTCTTCCCGCAACTCGGTCTCCAGCAAAAAGCGGCCGGTGACCCAGCCCCAGCTGGGTTCGTCAAAGACCTGGTCCACCGCACAGGCCGCCTGGGCGGCGAAGCGCTGCAGGGCATCCTGGGGAAGGGGTTCCGGCAAAAGGCAAATCCGGCAAGTCACTGTGCCTCGATCAAATCCCATCGGTATTATTCTCCTTGTTCTGTCTGATGAAGGGTCCCCGCCGCCTCAAAAGAAACGGCGCCGTCCAGGCGGCCGGTGAAGAGGAAGCCCTCCCCCTCCCCGCCTCCATGCCCGGAAATCGCCAGCTCACTGTCCGGCGGAACACTGTGTTTGTAGTTGATTTGCAGACGCGCGGGATAGACGCCCATCCCCAGGCAGTCCTGCAGGATGGCGGCGTATTCCGCATTGTTCAAATGGCCGTTCACGTCGATCTGCGTGGGCATGACGCGGCGAAGACGGGGATTCTCCTCGGCGGGAGCCACGGGGAGTTTTCCCAGGCAGGGGAAGGCCACGCTCTCGCCCTCCGGCGGAGGCGGCAACAACGCGCCACAAAGACGCTCGGCATGCAGAATCCGCATGGCGGCGACATCCATCAGAAGCCAGCCACTGCTCCCCCGCGCAAATACCCCGCCATCCTCCCACGCAAAACGGAATTCACGCAAGGCAAAGAGGCCATCGAAGCCCGCCGGCCAAGTGGTGACGCGCACACGGCTCCCCACAACGGGATAGCGGTCGATCTCCAGGCAAATCCGGGAGAGGAACCAGCTGCGCTTCTGCGGCAACAGGACCTCCAGCCCCACTCCTAATTCGGAGGCATGGATCCCCGCCACCTCCTGCGCATAGTCGCAGAAGGTCTTCAGCTTCATCCGACCATAACGGTCGCATTCGCTGAAGCGCAGACGATACTCCTGGGCGCCAACAGATTGCATGATAAAAAAAGGGGAACAGAAAAAAGGGAAAGAAAATGAATAGAGGAAGAAACGGGATCGCGATGCGGTTCTTCCAGCGACGAAACGCGGCTACGTGCGCGGCCGTCCTCTCCGGGCACCCGGAAAATATACCCCCTTCCTAAGGGTCTCCCCAAAGCGCCCTCCTCCTCAAAACACGGAATTGCCCCCCTTGTCCAGAGTCGTGCAAACACTATGCTGGCGCCAATGCCGCCAGCCCCACGCCGTGGGAGCTCTTCAGGAGAATCCAGGTTCCAACAGCAGGGGCGCCCAGGAGGTCTTTCGCCTCGGCGGCGTTCTTCGCCCAACGGCAGCGCGCGGTGTCCGGGAGGACAGAGAGAGCCTTCTTCATCTCCTCGCCCACCGCGAGGATGCCCGCCTTCGGGCATTTCGCCAGGGCATAGGAAAGCGCCTCGCGGTGGCTCTCCTCGGACCCCGCACCCAATTCCCGCATGTCGCCCAGCACCAGCAGCTGCGGCGCGTTCTGGGGGGCCACCTCGGCAAACCAATCCAGAGCCGCCTTCATGCTTGTGGGATTGGCATTGAAGGCGTCATTGACCCAACAGACGCCGTCGCGCTCCACCAAACGGAGCCGTTCGCCAGGAAGGACGCACTTCCGGAGTCCCTCCACCACCTGGTCGGGAGTGCATCCGGCGGCAGTGGCCGCCAGCGCCGCGCAGGCGGCATTGGCCGCCATGTGCTCGCCGCCCAGATTCCACAGGAAGACCCGCTCTTCGCCGGAGTCCTTCCAGCGGAGACGCAGACGGAATTTCCCCTGCTCGTATCCAAGATACTGGTACTGGAGATCATCCTGGGAAGAGTCGCCAAAACGCAAGACTCTCGCAGCATTCTTTGCTGCGGTGCGAAGGATGTCGGCGCCCTCGGCCTCGCCAGGATAAATGGCCACGCCACCGGGAGTCACGGCGGACAAAATCGCGGATTTCTCCTTCGCCACGCCACGAAGGTCATGGAAGAACTCCAGATGAGCACGACCGATATTGCAGACCACGCCAATCTGTGCGGGCGCCAACGCCGCCAGAGAAGCGATTTCGCCAGGATGATTGGTGCCCATCTCCACAATGGCCACCCTCGTGGCGTCGTCAATCCGGAAGAGATTCCGCGGCACGCCAAAATGGTTGTTGGTGGACCCCACGGTCTTCAGGACGCCACCGGGAAAACGTTCCTCCAAAATGGAGGCGATCATCTCCTTGGTGCTGGTCTTGCCACAACTCCCCGTGACGCCCACTACCTTCACGCCAGGATAACACTCGCGATGCCACCGCGCCAACTGCTGGTAGGCCACCAGGGAATCCGCTACCTGACGACAGGCACAACCCGCCTCCGACATCCGCGCCAAGACCTCCGCAGAGGGCTTCTCCTGCACCACGACTCCCAAGACGCCACCCTCCACTGCCTTGCCTACATACTTGTGGCCATCCGTCAACTCCCCCGCAATGGCCACAAATAACGCACCCTTCGGCAACTTCCGACTGTCGTCCGATACGCACAAAATGCCCGACGACTCGTCCACCGGAGGGACAAGCCAGACGCCAGGCAATACACGGGAGAGTTCCGAAAAGGAAAGGAAGGGCATCTCTTTGTTTGAAAAAGGAGGAAGCGGGAAGGAAAAAGGGGGAAGGAGGAAGACCGCCGAGGTGCGCCACAAGTGCCGCGAAAGAGCGCCGCAGGCACCTTGCAAATTTGCCACTAGGCACAGGCGCCTAGCTGCCAATTCAGGGGGTGCGGGGGGCGAAAGGTATGTGCTGAAGGTGGCGGAGCCCTTGGGCTACTAATTCAGGGGGTGCGGGGGGCGAAAGCCCCTCCGTCCTTTGGAGATCTTCCTGCGAACCCCGCGT
>CAVDSU010000002.1:8266-67195 GCA_963611685.1 bacterium | reverse complement strand
GCTACTCCTCTTCCTGCGGGGAGTCCTCGGCGCCCTGTTCGGTCTGCTTGATCTTGGCGGAGAGCACCGCCAGGCCGCCGGCAATCACCTCGCGCTGCACGATGACGCCGGGGGGGACCTGCAGGCATACGTTGGCGAAGTTCCAGAGATATTTGATGCCCAGGGAGACCAGGATGTCGCAGGTCAGCTGTGCGCCCACTGCGGGGACGCACAAGATTCCCACTTTCGGGGGATCCGCCTTGAGGCGCGTCCGGATTTCCGCAATGTCGTGAATCCGGAAACCGTGGATCTGGTGGCCGATCTTTGCGGGATCCGAGTCGAAGACCGACGTGATCCGGAAGTGGTACGCCTGGAAGTCCGTGAAGCCCAGCAGTGCAGTCCCCAGGGCGCCCGCCCCCACCAGCGCCGCCGTGGAGGGCTTGTCCCACCCCACAAAACGCAGAATCGCATCAATGAGCTCGTTGACGCGGAAGCCGTGGCGACGGTTGCCACGCAAGCCCGTCATGGCGACGTCCTTCCGTACCAAAATGTGCGGAATGTTCATGTATGCCGCCAAGTCCGCACAGGAGACCCACTCCTCCCCCGCAATCTGCATGCGCATCAGGCGATGCAGGTAGGTGGGCATGCGACGCATTGTCGGGGTGCGGAGGAGTTTCATGGCGGTTTGGGGGTGAGGGCGTGGGGTGTGTGCCGGCGTTTTTTTTGTAATGTTCCTAATATATCATCTCGAGAGGGGTCGGCCTTTGGGGGGCGCAACCGGTGAGGGCGGTCCCGATTACATTACGGGCGTTTCCCTTTTTTGGGGGGGGCTTTTGGGGGTTGGGCGGCGTGGGTGGTGTCGTCCGGGCCTTGCTTTTCCCTTTTTTGTGTGGTGTCAGCGTCGAATTCGAGGAGTTTTCTTCCATGCGTCGTCTGTTTCTTTCCTTTTTTTGTCTTTTGTTGTTTGCGGGTGTGGTCTTTGGGCAATCCCGCGAGGCTCGCCAGATTTTTTTGAATCCGGTGTTTGGGCAGCCTGTTTTGGTTCCGAAGCCCGCGTCGTCTTCTGTTCCCGCGGCGGTTTCTTCGCCGGCGTCGGCTGTTGTGCCGAGGGAGGCGGAGTTTGATCCGCACTGGTCCTTGGGGGGTGGTCTTTCCTCGCGGTACATCCGGGATGGCTGGTGTGAGAACTCCTCGCCGGTCTTGGGCTTGCAGGCGGAGTTCATGGAGGGCGGCATGTATGTGGGCGTGCGTTCCACCTACGACTTTTCGGGCAAGGCGGGTCGTCGTCGGCACTTCCAGGACAGCCGGCTTTATCTGGGATACTCCATGCCATTCCGGGAGACCGGATCCCTGGGACCCGTCTCGGTGGATATCTGCTGGACCTACAATACCTATCCTGGACACTCGGAAGAGAACTCCGGCTCCCTTTCCATGGGGCTGAATCTGGAGGAGATTTGGCGTCGTGGGCGGTTGGTGGTAACGGGTGGCGTCACCCTGGAGCATAACTATGGCAAGAACGAGACCTTCGTTGCCACGGAGGCGGCATGCCATCTTTCCTTGGCGGAGGAGGGGGCGCTCCAGTGGGAGAATGCCCTGGTGCTTTTCTGGGGCGACAGTGGCCGCATGCGCCGCATGACCGCTTCCGAGAATGCCGGAAATGCGCTGTACAGCCTGATGTGGCGCAGTGCGCTCCCGTGGGATTTGGGGCACGGGTGGTCGGTGACTCCCTACGCGGAGATCCTCTTCCATCCGGATCGACGCTCCCGCGAGGCCGCTCGCGACGACGCTTTCAACTCTGCGGCCACCGCGCTGGCGGGAGTGCGCATTTCCTACTTCTATTGAGCGCGTACGCGAGGGTTCCGGAGGCTCTGAGATCTCATGGAGGAATTTGCGGGAGAAGGAGAGACAATCCACCAGGATGGTCAGCCCTACTGGCGTAGAAACCTGACGGTGCTGTGGTTCTCGCAGTTCGTCTCCCTGTGCGGATTCTCCATGTCCGTGCCTTTCGCGCCCTATTTTCTGCGGGAGCTCTCGGAGGGCGCCAGCGAATCCCGTGTGAGGCTCTATGCGGGACTCTCCTCGCTGTTGACGCAGCTGGCCTTCGCCATCATGGCGCCCATCTGGGGGATGCTTGCGGATCGGTTCGGTCGCAAGCGCATGGTATTGCGTGCCGCGGGCATGGGCGCCGTGGTGTTGGGATGCATGGGGCTCTGCCAGGAGGTCTGGCAGTTCTTGGCTTTGCGCTTCCTCCAGGGGTGTTTCACGGGCACCATCGCCGCCTCCACGACCCTGGTGGCATGCTGCACGCCGCAAAAGCGCCAGGGATACGCGCTGGGGATCCTCTCCAGCTCAGTCTACTCCGGGGACATGACCGGGCTGCTCCTGGGGGGAGTGCTGGCGGGGCGCTTCGGATTCCGGAATTCCTTCCATATCTCCTGCTGCCTGCTCATGGTCACCACCCTCCTGGTGCTCCTCTTTGTCCGCGAGGACTTCACGCCCCTCCGAAAGGCGGTGGGCGCCGCGGTCCAGAAGGCGGCAAGGGCCACGAGCTTCCGCACGACTTGGGCCGTGGTGGTCCTCCCCGCACTCCCCGTGCTCCTGATCTACGGATGCTGCTCTCTGGGGCGCCTCATGGACCAGTCGCAGATCGCCCTCTATGTGGAACTGCTCAATGGCGGCGTGGGATATCCCGGACGAGAGCTCTATACTGGCTGGATCATGGGTGCGGGCGCCCTGGGTGCGGTGACGGCCGGATTCCTGTTGGCGCGCTACATCGATCGCCATGCGGCGCGGATGGCGACGTTGATGGGGCTGGGCGCGGCGCTGGCGGTGCTGGTGATGGCGGCATTGCCCTTCTTTGTGCCCTTCACCCCCCGCGTCTCCCTCTTCGGCATGGGGCAGGCGACCACCTGGGCGGTGGCGGCCATGATCCCCCTGCGCTTTGTCATGATATTCTGCGGCGGCGGCATGGAGCCCGTCTGCACCGCCTGGATTGCGAAGGTCACTCTCCCCGAGAACCGTGGCGCCATGTTCGGATACGCCCAGGCGGTGCGCTCGATTGGCTCGGGCTTGGGGCATCTGGGGGCGTGCTTCGTGGCGCCAATCCTGGGCGTCAACGCGGTCTACTGGGTGATTCCCGTGGCCTTCCTCATGATGGTCGCCATGGTGGGCGCCTTCAAGGGCCGCATTCAGCGACGCGTCCTGCAGGTGCAACAGGCTATAGGTTGATATTGCCGCCGTTGCGCTTTTCGCCGGCGAAGAATTGTTCGCCGATGAGGGCGGTGAAGAAGGATCCCGTGAAGAGGAGTGGCTCGTCCTGGGGGAGTTGCGCGGGGCTCTCCAGATCGGGAATGACCTCCCGCACCGGAAGGCCCGCCTCTTGGGCGGCTCCCTCCAATTGCGGCAGCGCGCTGCCACGGGGCGTGTGGGGGCTGGTCAGGATGAAGTCCCCCCGCAGCCCCTTCAGCCCCTCCACAATGCCGCGGACATCCTTGCCCGGAACACTCCCCAGCACGCAGTGGAAGGAGACGCCCGGATAGCAGCTCTCCAGCGCCTCCCGCAGGCGCCGGGCGCTGTCGCCATTGTGGGCGGCGTCCAGAATCACCGGCGGATTTTCGCGGATGCGCTCAAAGCGGGCGCGGAGGCGCGGGGGGCGGAAGGCCTCCCGCTGTGGCGAGAGCCCCAGGAGTCCCGCGGCCGTCCAGGCGACGCAGAAGTTCTCTTTGAGATAGGGTGGCGTGGAGGACAGCTGGAGCCAATCCAGGGGGCACTTTTCCGGGGGCAAGGGGCGATGCAGGGACGCGTGGAGGCGCGCGGCAGTCGTGCGGACGACCTCCTCCGCCTGGGGGTAGGGCTGTTTCGCCAGCAATACCGGGGTCCCCTCCCGCAGAATTCCCGCCTTCTCCGCGGCAATTTGGCGGATGTCGCTGCCCAACAACGCCATGTGGTCGTAGCTCAAGGGCGTGATGATGGCCAACTCCTTTCGATGCGGGTAGTTCGTGGAGTCCACCCGACCGCCAATCCCGGTCTCCAACACCGCGTATTCGGCGCCCATCCTGCGGAAATATTGCAGGGCGAGCACCGTGAAGAGCTCAAAGAGCGAGGGATGCAGCCCCGCCTCCCGGACCCTCTGGCACAACGGAATCGCCAGGGATTCCAGCTCCTCGTAGGTGGCCAATCGGCCATTCCACTGGAAACGCTCCCGCACCGTGTCCAAGTGCGGACTGGAAAAGACGCCGCAGGAATGCCCCGATGCCGTGATCAGCGCGCCCGTCAGATACGAGGTCGTGCCCTTGCCCTTCGTCCCCGCGACATGCACGAGCTTCAGGGATTCCTCCGGATGACCCGCCGCCTCCGCCAGGGGAATCAGGCGCGACAAGTCGTAGTTCGACATGTCGTGCTGCTTCCCGACATCCTTCTCTAGGTCGTAGAATTCCTGGAAGATGCGGAAAAAGGCGGCTTCGCGAACGGGATCAAGGTCTTGCAGCATGGAACAAAGGGAAATTCTGGAATCTTGTAGGAATGGCGCATAAGGTAATGCGATTCCCACATGCGCTTGCATTCGTACCTAGCAACTGGTGGATAGGGGATAGCCTATAGAGCGCCTGCGGCGCCCTTCCGCCGCAGGGGCGGCGGTGCCGTGCCGCCGGTAGAAGGAAGAAAACAGCGGGGGGCGGGGGGGGCGTGCCGCTCCGTCCTTTGGATATTCCCCCGCCTTCCTATTTCCGCCAAAGTTTCGGCGGTGACGATACCGCTTCGAAAGTGCTGATATCCCAAGGCGGTCCTTCCCTAGCCGGATACCCAAAGGACGGGGGCTGCCGCCCCCGTACCCCTGCTTTGGGACTTAGCGGCTAGGGGCTAGCCTATAGGGTTCCGCCTGCGGCGCCCTTTCGGCGCGGGGTCGGTGGTGCCGTGCTGCCGGTAGGCGGAAGGAACATGGCAAAAAGAAAGACGCCTCGCCGGTGGGGGTGGCGGGGCGTCCTTTTTTGGGGAATAGGGATGAGTGCGTGTGGGTTACTTCTCGGCCTTGAGGGCGGCGATTTCGGCCTCAAGCTTGTCGAGCTTCTCCAGGATCTTGTCCAGCTTTGCGGAGAGGGGCATGAATTCGCCCAGCTTTTCGCTGTGTTCCTTGAAGGACTTGGAGAGCTTTTCGCGGGCGGCCTTTCCTTCCTCCACCAGCTTCGCCTTCAGGTCCTCCTTCTCGCCGGGCTTCACGCCCACCTTTTCCAGGGTGTCCTTCACCAGATCATCCACCTTGGAGCAGGCCACGGAGGCCACGCCCAGACCCAGGTTGAAACCCTCTTCCAGAAGATTCAGCATTTTCATTTCCTCCTTGCACGACGGCAGGTTCGGTGACTTGTAAAAAAAACAAGAAACAGTCGAATTCAAAGTACGGGAGAGAATATACCCCGCTTTGCGGGTTTCTCAAGGATGTATGGAAATTTTCGTGCAATGCATTGTGATTTTTTGATTTTTTACGAGAAAACGGTGTGGTTTTGCTGTTGTGTGTGGGGGAGCCTGTCTTATATTAGGTGGCATGACGAAACCGAAGTCCACCAATTTGAGCATCCGTCTGGAGATGGAGTTGAAGAAGGATGCGGAGGAGTTGTTTGGGAGTCTAGGCATGAGCCTGACGACCGCCTTCAATGTCTTTCTGCGTCAATCGTTGAAAGTGCAGGGGCTGCCCTTTTCGGTGACTCGTCGCCGCGAGGAGTCGCCTTCTGCAGCGGAAGACAAGCCGTCGGAGAAATCGGAGGAGTCGTCTGGCGAATCCTGATCTGCATTTGTGCTGGAAACGCGAAAAGGCATCCCGTTTTTTTGTTCGGGATGCCTTTTTTGTTGTCTGGTTGTGAGGGGATGGACTGTCAGGGCAGCCTCTGGAGGAGTTCCTCGCAGAGGCTGCGGAGACTTGCGCAGTTTTGGGGACCGGTCCGGACGAGGGCCTTTTGGGGGAGGGAGAGATTTTGGAAGACGGGGTCCTTGTAGTCGTAGAGCCCGGGGCGGTCGGAGGGGACGAGTTCGGGATCGAAGTCGAATTCGGGGAGTGAGGCCAGGTGTCGGAGGGCGTCGGAGAGTCGTTGTGGGAAGTCATCCGCCTGGGCGTCTCCGGCCTCGCGGAGGAGTTCCTGGAGCTTCGGCGTCGCCAAACGGAGCCACTGCGCCAAGGCTTCGGCGGGGATTGCGGCGATGGCGTTGATCCAGGGGGCGAGACGCTGTTGGGTATCGGGGGTGGCGGCGAGCCATCCCTCGGCGTTTCGGGCGGCGCGGAAGGGTGCGAGGGGATTGGGGAATCCCGGCGGGGGCTTCGGGAGCTCTCTCTGGGAGACGGCGTCGATGGCCAGTGCCAGATAGCGGAGGAAGTCCTCCTGGGAGAGCAGTGCGCGCAATAGTGCGCTTTCGGTCAGTGCCTCGGCGGCCTGGAGGAGTTCCTGGTCGGAGGGAATCCGGTCATCCACGAGGTCCTCTGGCTCCGGCGCGTCCTCCAGCGTCGTGGCTACGGGGAGACCGCTTGCGTCCTCCTGTGGGGCGTCTGCGGGCGCGTTGCCTTGTTTGTCGAGATAGCCGTCGGGGGTCCAGGCGCCGGTGGGGGCGCCTGGGGTGGGGATGGGCGCGGCATTCTCCTCCTGTGGTGTGGGGGGCTCCTGGTGGAGTCGAACCCAATAGTATCCGCCACCCAGGATCAGCAGGGTGACCAGCGGTGCTAGCAGGAGGAGTGCCTTTCGTGCCATGTGTTTTTTTTAGAATTCGATTTCGCGGGGTGCTCGGGGGAAGGGGATGACGTCGCGGATATTCGCCATGCCGGTGCAGAAGCGGACCATACGCTCGAAGCCCAGTCCGAAGCCGGAGTGGGGCACGGAGCCGAAGCGGCGCAGATCCAGATACCACCAGTAGTTTGCGGGATCCATGCCCAGCTCGCGGATGCGGGACTCCAGGACCTCCAGGCGCTCCTCGCGCTGGCTGCCGCCGATGATCTCGCCCACCTCGGGGAGGAGCACATCCATGGCGGCAACGGTCTTTCCGTCGTCGTTCTGGCGCATATAGAATGCCTTGATTTCCTTGGGGTAGTTCATGACGGTGACGGGGCCGTTGAAGACCTTCTCGGCCAGGTAGCGCTCGTGCTCGCTCTGGAGATCGGCGCCCCAGTAGGGCTTGAACTCGAAGGCGTCGGCATTCTTCTCCAGCAGCTGGATGGCCTCATCGTAGGTGATGCGGGCGAATTTTGCGGTAGCCAGTCGGTTGAGGCGGTCCCAGAGGCCCTTTTCGATGCGCTGGTCGCAGAACTTCAGGTCCTCGGGGCACTCCTGGACCACGGCGGTGAAGAGTGCGCGCAGGTAGTCCTCGGCCACATCGGCGTTGTCCTGGAGGTCAGCGAAGGCGATCTCGGGCTCGATCATCCAGAATTCGGAGAGGTGTCGGGTGGTATTGGACTTTTCGGCGCGGAAGGTCGGTCCGAAGGTATAGACGCTTCCCAGCGCGCAGGCGTGGGTCTCGGCCTCCAGCTGTCCGGAGACGGTGAGGTTCACGGCCTTTCCGAAGAAGTCCTGCTGCAGATCGACCTTTCCGGTTTCGGGATTCCGGGGGAGCTTTTCCAGGTCGAGCGTGGTGACCTGGAACATTTCGCCGGCGCCCTCGCAGTCGCTAGCGGTGAGGATGGGGGCGTTGAAGTAGTAGAATCCGCGTCCCTGGAAGAATCGATGGGTGGCCATGGCGAGGCAGTTGCGGATTCGCGCGACGCAGCCGAAGGTATTGGTGCGGGGGCGCAGATGCGCCACTTCGCGGAGCTTTTCGAAGGAGATGCGTCCCTTGCTGAGGGGGTATTTCAGGGGATCGCAGGTGCCCAGGACCTGCAGCGAGTCCGCATGGAGTTCCACGGCCTGGCCGGCGGCGGGGCTCTCGGTGAGCTTGCCGGTGACCAGCACCGCGCAGCCGGGATAGAGCTTCAGCACCTCGCTGTCGTAGTTGGACAGCTCCTTGGGGGCCACCACCTGGAGGTTCGCGAAGGAGGAGCCGTCGTTGATCTCCACGAAGGAGAAGCCGCCCTTGGAGTCGCGGCGGGTGCGGACCCATCCGGCGACGGTGAGAGTGGTGCCGAAGTCCCGGCAGGCGAGGGCGGATTTGATGACCGTGTGTTTCATGGGATGCGTTTTTCCTTTTATGGGTTGAGGGATTCTTCCGACCGTGTGGCGGGTTTCGGGGGCGGTGTGACCAGGTAGAGCACGGCGCCGAGGAGTCCCCACAGGGTCAGGACGATGGTATGGAAAAGGGGGATAAGCGTGGCGTTTGGGGAAGCGGTTCCGAAGGCCAGGAGGAACCGTTGTGCCACGGTGTCGCGCACGCCGAGTCCCCCGGGGGTGAGGGGGAGGACTGCGGTGGCGTTGGAGAGTTGTGCGACGAGGAAGCAGGGGAGCAGCGCGGGGTTGCCGTCGGGGAGGGCGTTGCCCAGGCAGAAGAGCTCCAGTCCCAAGAGGGCGTGGATGAGGAAGGAGAGGAAGAGCGCCTTCCCCAGGGCGGCGGGGGCGTCTTGGTAGAGCGACAGCGCCTGCGCAAGACGATGGAGTGCCCGACGGAGAAAGCCGGTGGACGGCATCTGGGAAGCGGGGGCTTTTCTGGCGTGTTTCAGGAACCAGAGCGCCAGGAGCGCCAGGAGGGCGATTCCGGCGAGTCCGCCGACGAGGAGCAGTGCGGCTGCCAGTGCGGCCTGCCGGGGGAGTGCGGCGAGTCCGCCGGTGGCCAGGAGGAGTCCCAGGGTGCAGACGCCGGCAACGAAGAGTCCCGCCAATCCGATGGCGCGGTCCAGGAGGTCGACCAGCGCCAGTTCCGGGGCCTTTCCGGGATGCGCGCAGGTGGCGGCGCCGACCTTCACGATGTCTCCGGAGACGCCGCCGGGGATGACGAGGCTGAAGAAGTTCCCGCCCATCGTTAGGCGGAATGCCTGCAGGAAGGGCAGCTCCAGCTTCGGCGGGCGCAGGAGGATTTGCCAGCGCCAGGCGCCCAGGAATTGCACGCACAGGTAGAGTGCCAGTGCGGCGATTCCGGGGAGGGAGGTGGCGGCCTGGAGGAAGCTCTCCAACAGTCCCCTGTCCTGTTGGACCAGGAGGCGATGCAGCAGGAATGCCGCCAGGACCAGGCAGAGTGCCCGCAGGACGAGGATGGCGGCGCGCCGGAGCATGTGTGGCGGAGGGGAGGGTGTGGCGGCTACTTCTGGTCGTCGTAGCCCCGGGGGTGCTTTTCGCGCCATTCCCAGGCGGAGCGCACGATGGTCTCCAGGTCCTGGTATTGCGGCTTCCAGCCGAGGATGCGTTTGGCGGCGGTGGAGTCGGCGATGAGCCGCGCGGGGTCTCCGGGGCGTCGGGGGGCGACCTCCACGGGGAAGTCGTGCCCGGCGATCTTCCGGACGGTGTCGATGACCTCGCGGACGGAGCTGCCGCCGCCGGTGCCCAGGTTCAGGGCGCCGCAGTAGTCGGACTGCAGTGCCAGCAGGTGCGCCTGTGCCAGATCCAGCACGTGGATGTAGTCGCGCACGCAGGTGCCGTCGGGGGTATCGTAGTCTTCGCCGAAGATGGAGATGGACTTCCGTTCACCCTTTGCCGCCTGGATGATGAGGGGGATGAGGTGGGTTTCGGGGTGGTGGTCCTCGCCGTGGAGGGCGGTGGCGCCGGCGGCATTGAAGTATCGCAGGGCGGTGTATTTGAGGCCCTTGAGCTGATTGGTCCAGGAGAGGACCTTCTCGAACATCAGCTTGGATTCGCCGTAGGGATTGATGGGCGCCTTGGGCTCTTCCTCGGAGATGGGCATGTGCTCCGCCATGCCGTAGACGGCGGCGGTGGAGGAAAAGACCACCTTGCGCACGCCGTGGTCACAGGCGGCCTGCGCCAAGTTGATGGCGTTGCCCACGTTGTTGTGGAAATACTTCAGGGGGTCCTTCATGGACTCGCCTACCTCGATGAAGGCGGCGAAGTGGATGACGCCCTCGGGCTGCGCCTTGTCCATGGCGCGCTGGAGGGCCTCCAGGTCGCAGAGGTTCCCTTGGATGAAATCGGCGCGGGGATCCACGGCGTCGCGGTGTCCGTTCAGGAGGGCATCGAAGACGGTGACCTGGTGTCCGTGGTCGAGGAGGTATTCTGTGGTGCAGCTACCGATGTATCCGGCGCCGCCGGCAACGAAGATTCTCATGATGGTTCAGGACGTTTCTTTTATTTGAGGACGATGCCCTTGACGGTGACCAGCGGGCGGCTCCAGCCGCGGCGGATCTCCTGGAGTCCGGAGAGGGTGACCTCCTGGAGCTCCCAGTCCTTGAGGGGGAAGCGGTCCGCCTTCAGGTATGCCAGGGGGACATATTTGCCGTTCTCCACCTTGCAGAGGGCATGGGAGGTATCGGCGTTGGCGTTGGCGCCCAGGGGCACCACGATGCCACTCAGGGAGACACGGGTGACTTCGCCGGGGGCGGCCACGGGAATGGCGTCCAGGCCCGCGGAGAGCTTCTGCTCTTCCAAAGAGGGCTTCTCGGACTCCTTCTGCGCCTCCAACGCGGCTTGCTGACGCTCCTCGAGCTGCTGTCGGGCGGCGTCCAGCCGGGATTGCAATTCGGTGGTCTCGTTCTGGAGGCGGTCCAGCTCGGCCTGGGTCTGTTCCCGCTCCCGGCGGGCTTCCTCGGCCTTGGCGAGCTGCTGGCGGTTTTCGTCAGCGAGCCGCTGCTGTTCTTGCCGGAGTGCCTCCAGCCGCTCGGATTCCTGCCGGGCGGCCTCCTCGAGATCCTGTCGTTCCTGCCGGAGCTGCCGGGTCTTGTCGGCAGCGGAAGCCACCTCTTTCTGGAGGGAGCCGATGGCCAGCAGGAGTTCCTGCTGCTTCGTCTGGGCGGCCTCCTGCTCCTTCTGGGCACTCTTCACATTTTCCAGGGCGGCCAGGGCGGCCTCCTCGGAGCGCTTCTGCTCGGCGGCCATGGCCTCGGCCTCGGCGCGGTAGACTTCCTCGCGGCGCTTCGCCTCCTGCTGGAGGGCCAGGAGCTTCTCGCCGGCCAGCTGCGCCTCGCTCTCCCATTTGGCGGAGTCCTCCTGCACCAGGCGCGCCTTCTCTTTGGCCTGGGTGAGCTCTTTTTCCAGCTGCGCCTGGAGCTCGGATTGCTCCTTCTGGAGGCGCTCCCGCTCGCGGGCGGCGTCCTCGATGCGCTGGCGGGTCTGGGCGCGCTCGCTCTCCCACTTCTTGGCCTCTTCCTGGAGGCGGCTGACCTCCTCGCTCTGACGGCCCGCACGCGCCTTGAGCTCCTCCGCCTGCCTCTGCAGGCCAGCCAGCTCCTGCTCCCCACGGCGCAATTCCTCCTGGCGCTTCGCCAGCTCCGCGCTCTTGTCGGCGGGGAGGACTGCTGCGGCGACTGCCGCCGCCTGTGTTTCGGCGGGCTTGACGTCTGCGGGGGGCGGCGGGGGATTTCCGAGGGCGACGTATTCGCCGCTCACCCAGGCGGTGGCGTCGGAGGGCAGAACGACCTCCATCCAGGGGCCATCCTTGCGGCCGCTGCTGCTGGGCTTCAGGATGGTGCCCTCCTTGGCATTGTAGAAGGCGGTGAAGAGCTGTCCGGCGCCGGTGTAGACGGGGCAGGGCGGGTGGATCACCTTCCCGTCGCTGTCCAGGCAGTCGGTCTGGACCCATCCGGTGATGGTGATGGATTCGGGGACGCGCACCTCCATCCACTGTCCATCGCCCTGTCCCTGCCGGGAGACGATCTCCACGGGGGTGCCCTCCTTCAGGACGGCCAGCCGCTCGTAGTAGGACGCGGGGCGGGAGCGCAGGATCACGTTCTTGCCGGCGATGTAGCCGTTTGTGGTCTGTGCGTAGGCGCCCAGTGCGAGGGGGAGTAGGATGAGTTGCGTAAGCCAGTTGCGCATAGTGGTATGTTTAGGTAGGGAAGGGGAGGGCGGAGGTGTCGTTTTCTCAATGTAGCCGACCGCGGTCAGTCCGCCTTCGGGGCGGCTGTGTCGTTGGCGCCGCTGTGGAGGTCTTCCTGCAGCTGCGCCAGAGTGCCCTGGGTCTTCTGGAGGACCTCCTTCTGGAAGCGCTGCTGCTGGAAATGGAGGAGGAGGGCATGGAAGCCCCCGCGCATGCGACCGGTGGCGGGAGGCGTCTCCTGGAAATCCCGCCAGAGGACCAGGTCGTCGGCTTCGGCGAGCATGGGGATCAGCGGCATGGCGAGGAAGAATCCGTGTCCCTGGGTGTCCCGCGCGGTGGCGATTGCCTCGTGGTCGTGGCGGCTCTCCTGCTGGAGGGTCTCGTCGAGGGGCGTCTTGCCCAGCAGCTCGGCGGCCTTGGCTGCGCCTTCCAGGAGCCGTCCGTGGTCCAGGAGCGTGGTTGCGCGGCGTGCCATGGCCTCCCAGCGTCCCAGGAAGTGGCATGACGCCTCCTTTTGGGCGAGGGAGCCCTGCTGGTAGAGGTGCGTTGCGAGCGTCAGGAAATCCGCCAGGGCGTCCGCGGCGCCCTCGGCGTCCCGCAGCTCCATGGCGGTCAGGAAGCGCCATTCTTCCAGGAGGAAGAGCCCGGGGACCAGCGGCGCATTGGGGGCGGAGGGCAGGGCCTCCAGGAGTTCCTCCTGGGTCTGCAGCGCGGGCTGCAGGAGGGCGAGCTCCCGGCGGAGCGCCTGTGCGTCCTCGTCGTCGGGGCCCTCCACGGGCGGGAACCACTGTGCCAGGGGCGGGATTTCGCCGCCTTGGGCGGTGGCGTAGAAGTTCTGCCAGAGGAAGGGCGCGTCGGGGGAGACGTTCTCGCGGGGCTCGTTTTCCAGGGAGACCAGGAGGGTCCCCAGATCCCGCTGGCGGAGAGAGAGGCTCCCCTGTGCCAGGTCTTCCTCCGCGGAAATCGCGGGGGCCTTCGCCTCCCAGGCGGGGAGTCGGTCAAGCCACTGGCGGTGGACATGGTGGTAGACGCCCTGCGCGAAGAGGATTGCGCCCACGAAGAGCGCCAGCGCGGTGCGTGCTGCGGGGTTGAGGAGGGAGCACGCGGGGCGATTCGGGAGCGCCTGGCGGTAGAAGTGCACGCGCAGCAGTGCCGCCAGGAGGATTGCGCCCTCCGCCAGTGCCAGTGTGGTGGCGGTGCCCAGGTGGTTCTGGAGGGCGCGTGCCAGGAAAAGGATTGGCGGGAAGGGGAAGTAGTGTGCCTGCAGGAGCTCGATGCCGGAGAGGTCCAGGTATCGCAGGATTTCCTTCAGGACGATGGCCAGGGTCAGGAGCCATCCCAGGAGATGGAGGAGCGTGGAGGAGATCGCCAGGGTCAGGGCGCGGCCGTCCTGCTGCGCCTCCCGGAGGGTGAGATAGAAGATGAGCGCCTCCAGCGCGAGGAGCAGGGAGAAGAGCCCGCCGGTGGGGCTCTCCAGGGGGAGGATTCCCTTGAATATGATTCCGGCAATCAGGATCCAGTAGCTCGCCAGGGTGATGTATCCCGCCAGCCGCATGTTGGGCAGCCCCAGCGCGCGGTGGAAGCGCGCCAGCTGGATCACGTATCCGCCCGAGAGGGAGAGCGCGCACACGACCAGGATATTGCTTGCCAGGGTGGCGGAGAGCCATCCCAGGCACCAGGCGCTCCACAGCAGGAAGAGCAGCGCCAGGGAGCCGAAGAGCGCCAGGACGCCGGCGCTGGCAGAACGCCGCGCCACCGCGTCGAGCTGCACGGCGGAGAGGGGCGCCTGGGGCTCGGGACGGGGGAACTCCAGTCCCCCCAGCTTGAAATCTTTCGGTGCGTCACCCATTCGTCCGGGCTATTTATTTGCGGGTTTCGACGGCGGCCTCGAGGGTCCAGGAGAGTTCCGGCGCCGCCTCCACGGTGATGGTGACCGGCTTGTCGGAGTGGATCCATCCGTCGGACTCGCCGCCGGCGATCTGCGTGGTCCGCTGGAAGAGCACGGTCTCGTCTGCGGACTGCACGGTGACCTTCATGGGAACGGGCTTGTCGCCTACGGCAGTGATGCGCCAGGGCGCCTCGCCGGGTTCAAAGGCGACGGTCTGGGTGCCCTCGCCAGTCCAGAAGCCGCGCTTGCGGAAGACGGCCTTCTCTTCGTCTTCCAGGGCGGTCTTGAGGCGCCATTCCTGGAGGGAGTCCAGATAGAGATCCAGGGAGATGTCCCATCCGCGCGGATCGCCCTCAATGACGAGATACGCCTTCTGGTATCCGGAGTATTCCCGATAGCCGGCGGTTGCCAGGAGGGAGGAGTCCACCACGGTCTTGGGGGACTTTTTGCGCGCGGCCTGGGAGGCATCCACCAGGGTGATCTTCATGGGCGCCTTGCGGCGGCTGGAGTAGTGGATGCGGAAGGGCTCGCCCTGGAGGTCGACGATCTTTGTGGCGACTACGCCGCCGGCGTGCCACTGGTAGGGCGCCTTGACCCAACGGAAGTCGCCGGCCTGGAGCAGGAGGCCGAGGAGGAACAGCAGACAGAGGGAGCCGTGTGCTTTCATGGTGTTCGTGTGTCGGACGGTGTGTGTGGGGGAAAGTTGGGAGGGTTTGCGCGTCTTTTTTAGGGCTGGAGGGCCTCTTCCAGGAGGGTCTGCCAGCGCTGGAGCTGTTCGCGGACCTGTTGGGGCGCGGTGCCGCCGACCAGATTGCGGGCGGCGGTGCTGTGTGCGGGATCGAAGAGCTTGAGGAATTGCTCGGTGGCGGTGGGGATGGACTCCCGCATCATCTCCAGGCCCGCCTTGTCCAAGGCGACGCCCTTCGCCTGGCAGGCGCCCACGAAGCGTCCCACCTGGTGGTGCGCCTCCCGGAAGGGGATCCCCTGGCGCACCAGCGCCTCGGCCAAGTCGGTGGCCATGAGCGCGGGGTCGGAGGCGGCCTGCAGCATGCGTGCGGGGCGGATCTTGACGGTTGCCATCATGGCGGTGAGGGTCTTGAGGACCAGCTCCACGGTGTCAATGGCGTCGAAGAGGCCCTCCTTGTCTTCCTGGAGATCCCGGTTGTAGGTGAGGGGGAGACCCTTCATGGTGGTCAGCAGCCCCATGAGGGCGCCGTAGACGCGGCCGGTCTTTCCGCGGGTGAGCTCGGCCATGTCGGGGTTCTTCTTCTGGGGCATGAGGCTGCTGCCGGTCGTGAAGGCGTCGCCGATCTCGATGAACGCGAATTCCTGGCTGAACCAGAGGATGATGTCCTCGGCCAGGCGGGAGAGATGCATGGCGATGATGGAGAGATCGGCCAGGAATTCCAGGCTGGTGTCGCGGTCGGCGACGGCGTCCATGGAGTTCTGGAGGACCTCCTCGAAGCCCAATTCCTTCGCCACGAAATTCCGGTCCAGGGGGAGGGTGGAGCCGGCCAGTGCGCCGGCGCCCAGGGGCAGCCGGTTGATGCGGTGGCGGGTGTCGGCGAGGCGTTGGCAGTCGCGGCGTGTCATCTCCAGGTATGCCAGCAGATGGTGTGCGAAGAGGATCGGCTGTGCGTGCTGGAGGTGTGTGAAACCGGGCATGATGGCGTCACGGTTCTGGCTTGCGAGAGTCCAGAGCGCCTTCTGGAAGTGCCGCAGTTCCGCGAGGATCTGGTCGGTGGCGTGTCGCAGGTAGAGCCGTTCATCCGTGGCGATCTGGTCGTTGCGGGAGCGTCCGGTGTGGAGGCGTGCGCCGGCGGGGCCGATGAGCTCGGTGAGCCGGCTCTCGATATTCATGTGGATGTCTTCCAGCTCGGTGCGGAAGGGGAAGATCCCTTCGTCCAGTTCCTTGAGCACCAGGAGCAGCCCCGTCTGGATCTTCTCGCCGTCTTCGGCGGGGATGATTCCCTGGCGCACCAGCATCTTCGCGTGCGCCTGGCTTCCCTGGATGTCGAAGGGGTAGAGTCGGCGGTCGTAGCTGATGGATTCCGAGAGTTTGAGAACGAGGGCATCGGGGCCCTCCTGGAAGCGTCCGTCCCAAAGAGGCATGGCAGTATGGAGGTAGGGAAAGGGGGTTCTTGTTTTGCGCCGGAGGAATTTTCCGGAAGGGTGTGTGGGGAGCGGGTTTTATTTCTTTGGCTCTTCTTTGGCGGGCAGGGGTGCGGCCGCGGGTTCGACGGGCGGGTGGACGATGTCCGCCAGCAGCTGGCTGGCGGCCACGGTGATGTGCCCGTTGTTGAAGCCGGCCTTTCGGAGCCGTCGATAGAAGGCGTCGGCCAGGGTGCGCACCATCTTTCCGGGATTGCGCACGCTGGTGACCAGCAGCTGGTTGGTGGCCTTCGCGGCGTCCTTCGCGGCGCCCTTGGGGTCGTTGGAGAGCAGGGGCGACAGGTCATTGAGGGCGAAGTGCTGTTCCAGGAGTTCGGAGGCCTTGGTGTTTTCCACGATGAGGGAGACGAAGGGTCCCAGGAGGGAGAAGAGCTTCCGTCGCATGGGGTTCTTCGATTGCTCCGGATCGGTGGCCCCGCCGGTGATCAGGTGCCCGATGCGGTTGCCCTTGAAGAAGATGGGCATGGCGATGATGGGGAATTTCAGCCCCTGTATGCCGGAGTTGATGTAGTTGATCTGGTGGGTGCTGCGCAGCTGGAAGAGGATATTCTGGAGGCGCTCGGGGAGTTCCAGGGGCTCGCCGTCCTTCAGCGGCGTGCCCTCCAGGCCCAGGGGCGCCCGGACAATGAAGGCCTCCTTCTCTTCGTCCAGCATCAGCAGCGCCGCCTGGGTGGTGCCCATGAGACGGCAGGTCAAGTCCACGATCTTGTGGAGGCCCTCGTCCACGGAGTAGCTCTCCTTCATGGCCTCGTTCAACAACATCAGCACATCCACGCTGCGCTCGAACTGGCTCTTGTTATCGGTTTCGCTCATGGGCGGATGCCCTCCTTCGGCAGGGTTTGACACAGAAAATTCTCTAGGGCCAGCAATTCGCTGGAGATGCCGCCGCTGTTGATGGCGGTGATGACATCCCGGAGACGCTGGATGGCGCGCAGCATCTCCTGGGGAGTGTAGTTCAGGCACTGGTCGGCGAGGTGTTTGATGCGCCACGGGTTTCCTGCGACGGCCTCGCCGTATTTCTCCACGATGGCCCTCTTGCCCGCGGGGTCTAGGGCATTCAGGTGGTTCGCTAGGGCGGTGCCGCTGGAAAACCGCATCTCCGCCAGGCAGAGTCGCAGCGCCATGTAGTAGCGGAACTGCTTTGCCAGGGCGTAGAGCATCATCCGCGCGTTCTCCAGGGGCTTTCGGCTGACGCTGACGATTTTCTCCGTTATGGCGAGAGCCAGGGAGAGATTGCGGGCTCCCACGGGGTCCCCCAGGGACCAGTTTTCCGGGGCATCGTAGACGGAGCCGAGGAGTTGCACGGCCTCCTCGGAGATGGGGGTGGCGCCATTGTCCCCCATGTAGCAGACCAGCTTCTCTAGCTCCTGGTCGACAAAGGTGGCGTTCCAGCCTAGGTTGTTTACCAGGGCGGTGCGCGCCTCTTTGGAGATGTTGATGCCCTTCTGCGATGCGTAGCTGGAGATCATGGCATCCATCTGTTTTTCCCAGTCTCTTGGCCTGGGCGTCTTTGCGTCAGAGCTGGGCAGGCTGTATTCCTCCACCTGTCCGAGGTCCTGGCAGATGATGCCTAGCGGACTGTCTGGGGCGCAGCCCGTTCCCTCCAGGAGAAGGTAGATGTCGTGGGGAAATTCGGGGCGTGGATCCGGAGTCGGCGCACTGCCCTCCGGAGTGGGGCGCTTGAATTTGTACAGGAATTTTGCGAGCGCGCGGACGCCCATGGTATCCGGCTCGTCCTCGTCGAATTCGATCTCGGGGGGCTCGCCGGGCTTCTGGCGCTTGCGGGACTTCTTCGGCGCGCTTTTCTTGCCGTCTTTCGGGGAGTCGTCCTTTTGGGAGGAATCCGATTTGGAGGAACCCGCGTCGAAGTAGTTGAAGCGCTTGAGCCAGATGACCTTGTCGTCGTCATCGTGTTTTTTCATGAAGGGCGGTTCTCGGAGGGAGGAGATGACCCTCGAGAGCATCTGGCTGGCGGGGGACTCGTCGCCCTCCGAAATGGTGTCGATCAGAAAGTCGTTGAGGATCCGGAAGTGCTCCTGGTCCTTTTCGACGCCCGCTTCGCTTGCTTCCTGTTCGTTGCCCTTTTCGACGCCCGCTTCGCTTGCTTTCTGTTCTTTGATCTTACGTCGCGTCAGCGCCTGGAAGAGCTCCTTCGCACGGGCATGGATGCGCGCGGTGTCCGTGCCTGTAATCAGGTAGACATGCGTCATCAGGACTACGTTTTCACCAGTGCTTGCCATAGGGGCGTACTGTAATGCAAAAGGGCGGGCTTATGTTGGCGCGCAGGCGCGTACGGGGAGGCGTGCGGTACGCAAAAAGACGGCTCCTCGGCGCATGTCCGAAGAGCCGTCTGTTCGTTGCAAGACTCGCTAGGAAAAGAGTGTGTGGTGGGGGGAAAGAGGAAATCGAGGGGACGGGGAGTTGCGCTCCCGCGCCCCCGCTTTAGCACTTGGCAAGAGAGCGGTTCGTGGCCAGCTTGCAGAGCGCCGCAGGCGCGTTGAATCTCCTCCCTCCTACCTTCTCCCTTCTCCCTATTTCTGTTCCAGGTACTGGTTGATTCCGCGGGCGGCCTTTCGGCCCTCTCCCATGGCGAGGATTACGGTGGCGGCTCCCAGGACGATGTCACCGCCGGCGAAGACGCCGGGGATGGAGGTCTCGTTGGTCTCGGGATTCACCACGATGTTTCCCTTCTTGTTGATCTCCAGGCCGGGAGTGGTGGTGGGGATGAGGGGATTGGAGCCGTTGCCCACGGCGACGATGACGGTGTCCACATCCAGGGTGAACTCGCTGCCGGGGATTTCCACGGGGGAGCGTCGTCCGGAGGCGTCGGGCTCGCCCAGCTCGTATTTCAGGCATTCCAGGGCGCAGACGCGGCCCTGTTCGTCTCCGAGGACCCGCTTGGCGTTCTGGAGAGTCCGGAACTCCACGCCCTCCTCCTGCGCATGGTGGATCTCCTCCTTTCGGGCGGGGATCTCCACCAGGGAGCGTCGGTAGATCAGGTAGACCTTCTCTGCGCCCAGGCGCAGCGCCATGCGGCTGGCGTCCATGGCGACATTTCCGCCGCCCAGGACCGCCACGCGCTTGCCGTGCCAGTAGGGGGTGTCGGCCTCGCCCTCGCGGTATGCCTTCATGAGGTTCGCGCGGGTGAGGTATTCGTTGGCGCTGAAGACGCCGGTGAGGTTTTCGCCGGGGATGTTCATGAACTTGGGCAGTCCGGCGCCGGCGCCCACGAAGACGGCGTCGAAGCCGTCCTTCTCCATGAGGTCGGTGAGTTTCCGGGTGCGGCCCACCACGTAGTTGGTCTCCAGATGCACGCCGAGCTTCTGCAGCCCCTGGATCTCCCGGCGCACAATCGCCTTGGGAAGACGGAATTCCGGGATGCCGTAGACGAGCACGCCGCCGGGCTGGTGGAAGGCCTCGAAGACGGTGACCTCGTGGCCCGCGCGGGCGCAGTCGGCGGCCACGGTGATGGAGGCGGGGCCGGAGCCGATGACGGCGACGCGACGGCCGGTGGCGGGCGCCTTCTCGGGAGCGGCGGCGGGAGCGGCGCTGTCTGCCTGTGCGGCCAAGTCAGCGCAGAAGCGCTCCACGCGTCCGATGGCAACCGCCTTGTCCACGTCCTTGAAGATCTTTCCCACGGTGCAGTTCTTCTGGCACTGCTTTTCCTGGGGGCAGACGCGTCCGCAGACGGCGGGCAGCAGCGAGCTCTTCCGGATGGTGGCCAATGCGCCGGCGAAATCGCCGGTGGAGGCCTGTTCCAGGAAGGCGGGGATGTCGATGGAGACGGGGCAGCCCTCCACGCAGGGGCGGTTTGCGCAGTGGAGGCAGCGCGAGGCCTCCAGCTGTGCCTGGGCGGGAGTGTAGCCCAGGGCGACCTCTTTCATGTTGTGCGCACGGATCCCGGGCTCCTGCTCAGGCATCGCCTGAGGGGGGATCGCCATTTTTTCCTTGGGAGTCATTTCGTGAAGATTCCTGCTTTGCAAAGGTGTTCGCGTGCCTGGGCCTCCTGGGGTTTGAAGGCGCCCATGCGCTGGATCATCTGGTCCCAGTCCACTTCGTGGGCATCGAATTCGGGGCCATCCACGCAGACGAAGCGGGTCTTGCCGCCAACGGTGACGCGGCAGCCGCCGCACATTCCCGTGCCGTCAATCATGATGGTGTTGAGGGAGACGGTGGTCTTGACGCCGAAGGGCTTGGTGGCCAGGGCGCAGAATTTCATCATGATGGGCGGGCCGATGGCAATGACCTCGTCGACTTCGCCGGCCTCGCAGAGCTCCTTGAGGGGATCGGTGACCACGCCCTTGCGTCCGGAAGAGCCGTCGTCGGTGATGAGGATCAGGCGGTCGCCGGCAATGCGGCGCATCTCTTCTTCCATGACGAAGAGGCCCTTGTTGCGGGCGCCCATGATGATGGTCACCTGGTTTCCGGCGGCCTTGAGGGCCTGCGCAATGGGGTGCATGGGCGCTACGCCGATGCCGCCGCCCACGCAGACCACGCGGCCCGGCTTCTCGCCATTCTCGCCGCGGATTTCGGTGGGGCGTCCCAGGGGTCCCAGGATGGCGGGGATGTCGTCCCCCACATTCAGGGCGCCCAGGCGCATGGTGGTGGCGCCGACCTTCTGGAAAATAAGGGTGATGGTGCCCTTTTCGGGATCGGCGTCGGCGATGGTGAGGGGGATTCGTTCTCCCAACTCCTGGTCCACCATGAGAATGATGAACTGTCCGGCCTTCCGCTCGCGGGCGATCAGGGGCGCCTCCACTTCCAGCAGGAAGACGTTCTCCGAAAGCTGTTGTTTTTTGAGGATTTTGTGCATAGATGGCAAGGGGGGATAGTCCGTCCTGCGGCCGCGAAAAGGCGCCTTTTGCGCCGCGCGTGTGTTCGCGGGAATCGCGTCTTTTTGCACCGTGCCGTTGGACAGGAAAACCCCTGCCGCGTACGCGAACCACATAGGGGACCGCGGGCGGCAGGGGAGTCGGGCGGGGGAGCCGGATGTCCGGCCCCTCCCGCCTCGGAGGGATTGCGGGGAGGGGGAGCGCTCTACACGCCCTGGGCCAGCATGGCGTCGGCGACCTTGGTGAAGCCGGCGATGTTGGCGCCCATGACGTAGTTGCCCTCGTGGCCGTACTTGGCGGCGGCCTGGTAGGCGTTGTCGTGGATGGCGCCCATGATGCCCTTCAGCTTGCTGTCGACCTCGGCGGCGCTCCAGGAGAGGCGCTCGGAGTTCTGGGTCATCTCCAGGCCGCTGGTGGCCACGCCACCGGCGTTGGCGGCCTTGCCGGGAGCATAGAGGATCTTGGCCTCCAGGAAGGCCTCGACCGCCTCGGGAGTGGAGGGCATGTTGGCGCCCTCGGCAACCAGCTGGCAGCCGTGGGCCAGCAGGTACTTGGCGTCAGAGCCGTCCAGCTCGTTCTGGCGGCTGCAGGGGAAGGCGCAGTCGACGTGCTCCACGACCTGCCAGGGACGCGCCTTGGCGAAGAACTTGGCGCCGGGGATCTCCTTGACGATCTCGCTGAGCTCGCCGCGGCGGACGTTCTTGAGTTCCATGACCAAGGAGAGGGTCTCGGGGGTGATGCCGCTCTCGACGTAGAGGGCGCCGGAGCGGTCGGAGAGGGTCACCACCTTGGCGCCCAGCTCCATGAGCTTCTTGGCGGCGAAGCTGGCGACATTGCCGGCGCCGGAGACGGCGCAGACCTTGCCTTCCAGGGTGCCCTTCTTCACGGCAACCATGTTCTGGGCGAAGTACACGCAGCCATAGCCGGTGGCCTCGGGACGGATCAGGGAGCCGCCGAAGGAGAGGCCCTTTCCGGTCAAGACGCCAGTCCAGTCGTTGCGGATGCGGCGGTAGGCGCCGAAGAGGTAGCCGATCTCGCGGCCGCCGACATTCATGTCACCGGCGGGCACGTCGGTGTCGGGACCGATGTGGCGGAAGAGCTCGTTCATGAAGCTCTGGCAGAAGCGCATGACCTCCATGTCGCTGCAGCGCATGCCGGGAGTGTGGGGGCTCTGCTTGGGATTGAAGTCGCTGCCGCCCTTGGCGCCGCCCATGGGGAGGGTGGTCAGGGAGTTCTTGAAGACCTGCTCGAAGCCCAGGAACTTCAGGACGGACAGGTTCACGGTGGGGTCGAAGCGCAGGCCGCCCTTGAAGGGACCAATGGCGGAGTTGAACTGCACACGATAGCCGCGGTTCACACGGACGATGCCCTTGTCGTCAACCCAGGGAACACGGAACAGGATGGTGCGCTCGGGCTCCACCAGACGCTCCAGGATGGCCTGGCTCTGGTAGGCGGGGTTGGCGTCAATGACGGGGGCGAGGGTGGTCAGGACCTCCTCAACCGCCTGCAAAAACTCAGGCTGGTCGGCGTTCTTGGCACGGACATCCGCGAGGACGGAATCAATGTACTGGCTCATCTTGGACGATGCTCCTTTTTAACGTTTGGGGTGGAATCAGGGAAACAGAAGGCAAAAAACAAAGGGACAAGGATGACCGACACGGCGCAAAAAAAGGCCGAAAATCCCCCACAGGCTTCGATTCGGAGAGGGAAGAGGGATGCCGTGCGGGCAAATCAAAGACAAGGGGAAACTCCCCCCCCGCTGCTCATGCGGTCGCCGCAAATGAGCAAAATATATGCCATGGGGGACGGTTTTTCGGAATTCGAGGGGAAACCGCCCCGTGGATTTTACAAAATATGTAAAGTCAAGATTCGACTGTTACATTTTTTGTAACAGTCATTTCAAGATCTTGTCGCCTCGATCTTCACGAAGTTCCCGCGCTGGTTTTTCCAGTCCTCCAGCAGTTCCTTTGCCCTTGGGGAGTTTGTGACGGCCACGTGTTCGCGAATCAGCCGTTTGAGGGTCTTTTCCTCTGGGGTATTGGGGAGGATTCGTGTTGCGGGGTTGGTGGATCTGTGGAGGAGTTCGCCTGTGGGGTCATAGGCGTAGGCGGCGCCTGCGGCGACGACGCTGGCGAAGTCGGTTCCGGGGAAGGCGAGGATGAGTGCCCTTCCTCCGTGGAGTTCCCGGCAGTCGCCGGGCGCTGTGGAATCGGCAACGAAGGTGATGCCCTCCATGGAGGATTCGCCGACCACCTCTTCCATGGCGCCCAGGATATGGATGGTCATCCATTCCGGCGGGATGGACGATTCCTTCGACGCGGAGTCCCCCCGGTTCCGGGAGGCACTGCGGCCCCCAGGAACGACTGCACCACCCCCACGGCGCTCCTTCGGGGAACGCATGCGGTCTCGCGGGGAGGGGGATTTCTCGTTGTCGGAGTTGTCTTTCATGGAAGGGGTTGCACGTTTTCCCAGGGGGAGTCTCGGGGCGCAAAAAAATAGCAAGGGGCGTGCCATGCGCGGATCCGAAAATCGCCTCCGGGCGGCGTTACAAAAAATGTAAAAGACGCGCTTTTGCGGATTACATTTCGCTGTCGTGACGGCTTGCTGGCATGGTGGTTGCTCAAATTCGAGACGGTTTTTGGCTTTTTCTTTCTTTCCCTCTTTTTTCTTATGATTTCCAAAGAGATATCGATTTTGCAGGAAGTGACCTCCGTGGTGGTCCGCGAGCGGAATGTCCGTCGTCTTTTGGAGGAGGTCATTGAGGTCTTGGAGCGGAATTTGGGGATGATGCGTGGCACCTTCGCGTTGTTGGAGGGTGACGAGCTTCGGATTGAGGCCTCGACGCACAGCCTGAATGCGGAGGAGCGTGCCTTGGGCCGCTACCACATTGGCGAGGGCATCACGGGCCTGGTTGCCAAGACGGGCAAGACCGAGGTGGTCTTGGATGTGCGGAAGGACCGTCGTTTTTTGAACAAGACCCGGAGCCGTGTGGGCAACGAGGCGTTGTCCTTCATCTGTGTGCCGCTGATCTATTTAGGGCAGGTCGTGGGGACGCTGTCGGTGGACTGTGCGATGCGTTCGGACACCAGTGCCTTGGTGAAGGACGTGGCGTTTTTGGAGGTCATTGCCAACATCACCGCGGAGGCGGCGGCGGCCTGTCGTGAGGAGTGTGCCGAGCGTGAGGCGTTGATGGAGGAGAACCGCCAGTTGCGGGACATGCTCCCCAGCAATCCGGGGCGGCTGATTGGGAATTGCCAGGCCATGCGGGACGTCTACGAGCAGATCCACCAGGTGGCCGGCAGTGGCGCCACGGTGTTGATCCGCGGAAGCAGCGGCACCGGCAAGGAGTTGGTGGCCAAGGCAATCCAGGGGCTCTCTCCCCGAAAGGACAAGCCCTTCGTGGTCCTCAACTGCGCCGCGCTGCCGGAGGCGCTGGTGGAGTCCGAGCTCTTCGGGCACGAGCGGGGCGCCTTCACGGACGCGCGAGAGCGCCGCATCGGCCGTGCGGAGGCCGCCGATGGCGGGACACTCTTTCTGGACGAGATTGGCGACCTGAGCATCCCCGTGCAGGTGAAGCTGTTGCGGTTCTTGCAGGAACGCACCTTCTGCCGCGTGGGCTCCAACGAGGAACTCCACAGCGACGTCCGCTTCCTGGCGGCGACCAGCCGGAACCTGGAGGAGCTCATGGAGAAGAAGCTCTTCCGCGAAGACCTCTACTACCGACTCTCCGTCTTCCCCATCTTTATGCCGGACTTGAGCAAGCGGGGCGGCGACATCATCCTGCTGGCGCAGCACTTCCTCAGCAAGCTCAGCGCAAAATACGGCAAGCGGATCACCCGCATTTCCTCGCCGGCAGCCAACATGTTGCAGGCTTACGCCTGGCCCGGGAACGTCCGGGAATTGGAGAACTGCATGGAGCGCGCGGTGCTCACCGCCAAGGACGACGTGATTCACGGATACAATCTTCCGCCGACCCTTCAGCGCCCCGAATTCGCCGAGGATCCCTATCGCCCCGACGAACACCAGACGCTGGAAGAGCAGCTGGCCGCCGTGGAAAAGAAGATCCTGGAGGGCGCCCTCAAGCGCCACGACGGCAACCGCGCGGCCGCCGGGCGGGAGCTGGGGGTCTCTCCCCGCATGATGAACTACCGCCTCAACAAGGCGGGAATCCACTAGCCTCCCACCCCCCTCCTGCAGCAGGAAGGGAAGGGCGGTCGGCGCGAGGGCCGGGGCGCCGCTTTCTCCTTCCTGAAAAAATCCCCGGATTTCTCGGATTTTCCGGGGCCTTTTTCGGTGTGGGCCTTGGCGGGGGAAATACATTATTTTCGCTTTCCGAGGAACAGGGGATTTTCGCCGTCTGTGCCCGGTCGCTTTCCGGATGGATTCGGCGCGTGGAGCGTCGAGAGGGAAAAGGGGGTGAGAGGGAGGAACGGCGGGGTGTTCCGAGGGGCGTTTCGTGATGCTGTTTCTGTTTGCGCGGGAACGGTATGTTGTGTTAGGATGCGTGTGTGTCCGGGGTTGTTTCTTTAGGGAGGTCTGAACGGATGAAACGGGGAATCCGGGGGCTGTGCTGTGCCCTCGTCGTGCTGTTGCTTGTCGTGTCTTTGGCGGGGAATTTCTATTTCTGGAAGCGGAGTTGCCAGGCGCCCTGCGTGCGCCCGATGCGACCGCTGCCGCCGCCACCACCCCAGGGACCCGGAATGCCCGGCGGCGAAAACCACCCGAGTCTTCCGCCGCCCCCGCCGCCGGGAATGGCGGTGGAGAAGGCGCCGGAGGTATCTGCAAATCCTGTTCCGGCGGAAGCGGATGCGGCATTACAAAAGGACTCCGCGGAAGAAGGGGCTGCGGAGGCGATCGGGGACGAGGAGCAGGAGGCGCCCTTGACGATTCTGAAGGCCGAATGGGGGGACCGCGGCCGGTGTCTGGAGTTGAATTTCAACAAGAGGCCGTCGGTCGAGAAGAAGGACATAACCATTGATCCGCCTCTCGCGGAGGGATTTAGTTTCTATCGCTATGGTTGGACCGTGGAGATTTCGGGCGAATTTGAGCCCGGGCAGCTCTATGTGGTCACGGCGAACAACGGGAAGGAGAGCGCCTCCGCCGTGGTGGTGGGAGCGGATCATCCGTCGTTTGCAAGGCTGGGCATCCGGGGCGAACAGTTCGCCTTGTCCTCCCCCAGCTGGACCTTCCCCGTGAATCTGGAAAATCTGAAGGGCGACTTGAGGGTCTCGGTCTACGAACCCTACGAGAACCGCCTCCTTTCCTTCTTGGACAACTGCTGGAATCGCCAGTATTCCCGGTTGGTCACCCAGACCGACCTGCCGGTCAAGCTGGAGAAGAACCGCCGGGAGCGCTTGGAGATGGACCTGGAGAAGGCCGGCATTCCCCGGAAGCCCGGCATCTACATGCTCCGCATCGCCGATTCCAAGGGCAGTTCCGAATCCTACTCCGGCGAATCCACCATGGTGCTGGTCTCCGACCTGGGGATCTCCGCCACGCTCTTCCCCCAGGACGCCGTGGTCGCCGTGCGCTCCCTTCAGGACCAGCGGGTGCTTCCCGGCGCAGAGGTGCGCCTCTATAGCGAAAAACAACAGCTTCTGGGCGAGGCGGTTACAGATGAAATGGGCATCGCCCGGATTCCGCTGACTCCCTTGGCGGACAAGGGCGACGCACCCGCACTCATTCTGGCGAGCCTGGAGGGCGACCGCGCCTTCTGCAATTGCTATGGCACGCCGGAGAATGGCGGGGCCATGGAGGCCTTCCTCTTCCCGGAACGCGAGATCTGCCGTCCCGGCGAGGCGCTGCGGGTCCACGCGATCCTCCGGGACGCATCGGGCGTGGGCGCCCCCGCGGTGCCCATGGAATTCCAGTTGCGGGATTCCCGTGGGCAGTGTGTGGAGAAGCGCGTGGTGACGGGGGATGCGGAGGGGCTGTATTCCCTGGAGTGGCGGATTTCCGCGAGTGCGCCCCTGGGGCTCTACCAGACGCGGATGGGCCTTCCCGGAAAGGACGATGCGCTGGAGACCATCTTCTTCCAAGTGGGCGAGACGCTGCCGGACCGGGTGTGGGTCTCCCTGGAGGGCGAGGTGACCTGCGGCGAATCCGCATACGTGGAGGTCGGCGGCAGGGCGGAATACTACTACGGCACACCCGTTGCCGGCGGCGAATGCCGCGCCTCCGCGGCGTGTCTCTATAAGACCTTCGCCCCCAAGGGATACGAGGACTTCTTCTTTGGCTGCGAAAAGGCGTCGTCGTGCCCCGCCTCCTCCGGCTCCGTTTCCTTGACCACCGATGGCGAGGGCAATTACCAGGGCGCAATCGCCCTGTCGGGGCTCGAGGACTGCGTGACCTCGCCGGTGCAGGTCAATCTGGCGGTCACCTGCTTGCCCGGAAACGGCCAGCGGGGCGTCACCGCCTCCCAGAGCCTCCTGTGCCATGTGGCGGATTGCTACGTGGGCGCCTGGAAGCCCTCCGGCGATGACCAGGACGAGTGCCGGGTGAAGGTGGTGGGCGTCACCCCCCAGGGGCAGGAGGCCTCGCTGGAGGGCCGCGGACTCTCCTGGAAGCTCTTCCGCCAGGAATGGAACTACTTGTTGAAGGAGGGCCGGGATGGCTCCGTCCAGCGCGTCTGGGAACGCCAGGAGACCCAGGTTCAGGAGGGCGAGCTACAGCTCCAGGAGGGATGGCTCCGCTTCCCCAACCGCGTCGCCCCCGGCGCCTATCGGCTCGTGCTCCAGGACGACAAGGAGCGCCCGCGCCTGGACTTCACCTTCTGGCACGAGGCCAACGAGGGCGGTCAGCGCCTGAAGGATCCCCGCCGACTGGTCTTTGAGCTCGACCGCGAGGAGTATCTCCCCGGCCAGAAGGCAGTGCTGACCTTCCAAAGCGCCTTTGCGGGACAGGGCGTGCTGGCGGCCGGACTCCGCGGACTAGGGCAGGCCCTCGCCTTCCCTGTCGTGGCGGGCGAGAACCGCGTCGAGGTGGAGATCCCCGCCGATCTGCGCAAGGGCGCCTGGTTTGCGGTGGTGACGGTGTCGTGCCGCCAGAGCGAGTCCTCCGATCCCCAGTTGCTGGAGGGCGTGGCGAAGCTTCCCGTCCGCCAGGAGGAACGGCTGCTCCGCGTCCGTTTGGATGCCCCAAGGGAGGCCACTCCCGGCGAGGCCATCGAACTCCAGGCCGCGCTGACCAACGCCAAGACCGGCGCTCCCTGCAGCGGACGGGTGCTGGTGTGGGGCGTGGACGAGGGCATTCTTGCGCTCACTGCCTACAAGACCCCCGATCCCTTCCGCGGACTCTATGGCGAGGAGCAGGACGAGCCCTGGACTGTGGACAGCTACGGGAAGCTCTACCCCATTCTGAACAGCGGCACGGAGAAGACGGGCGGCGACGGCGCCGGCGCCCTGGCGCGCTTCCTCTCCACCAAGCGCGAGAAGCTCCCCGAATCCGCGCTCTTCTGCCTGGGATGGCTCGCTGCCGGCGAGGATGGCGTGGCGCGGGGCAGGGTGTCGCTGCCGGTCTTCATCGGACGGCTCCGCATCATGGCGGTGGCGGTGGGGCGTGACGCAGCGGGCTCTGCCGAGAGCGCCCTGACCATGCGGCGGGATGCGACCCTGACGGTCAGCGGTCCCCGCGCCGTGGCGCCGGGCGACGTCCTGCAGATCTCCCTCCAGGCGACCAATCATCGCCTGGCTTCGGGCGAAGCGCAGTGGCGTGTGGCGGTAGAGAATGGCGAGGTGCTCTCTTCTTCGGCCTCGGAGGGCGTTTTTGCCCTGGTGGAGAAGGGCGTCGGCCGTGCGTCTTTGATGGTGCGCGCCGGCAAGGGCGAGGGTCATCTCCGGGTGAAGGCGGAGCTTTCTGCCGGCGGGAAGCTCTTCTGCGAGGAGCTCGCTGTGGTGGTGCGCACTCCCTGGAGCGCCGTGGAGACCACCGCCTTCGAGACCCTGGCTCCCGGCGAAGAGCGCACATGCGCCGTGGGCGACTTCGGGTCCCTGGAGGCGGGAAGCCCCGCGCTGGCGATCTCCGGCGCCCTCCAGTGGCTGGCACAGTATCCCTACGGCTGCCTGGAACAGACGGTGGCCGCCGCATTCCCGCTTCTGGCAGTCCGCGATCTGGTCCGCGTCGGAATGCTCCCGGAGGCCTACGGGGAGAGCGCCGCCGACCGGATTCGCCTGACCATCCAGGGGCTGTCCGCCAAGCGTTGTGCCACCGGGTGGTTCGCCATGTGGGATGGCAGCCGCGAGGCCTGGCTGGAGGGCAGCCTCTTCGCCTATCTCTTCCTCCTGGAGGCACGGGAACGCGGATTCGCCTTCCCCGCCGAATGGCAGCCCGCCATGGAGCAGAATCTCCGCGGACTGCTGAATCTCACGGGCGAGGATCCGTGCCTCCGCGCGATGGGAAATCTGGTCCTGGTCCTGGCGAATCCCCGCATGGGCGCCTCCTATGCCGGACTGCTTCCCGACCAGCACCCGGATTCCTTTGCGGTCTTCCTGAAGGCGGTGTGCCTCCTGAAGGGCGGGCGTGCGGCGGAGGGCGCGGTCCTTCTGGAGAAGGCGCTGGCCAATGTGGATGCCCTGGAGGGCGCCGGCTCCTTCGCCGGTCTGGACTCCCGGGTCCGCCGGCTGGGCATGGGACTCTGGCTCCTGAAGCAGGTGGCGCCCACTCACGCCGCGATTCCCGTGCTGGCGCAGCGGCTCCTCCAGGCGCGGAACGCCGAGGGACACTGGGGGACCACCCAGGAGAATGCCTGGGCGACCTTGGGACTCTCGCAGTGCCTGGAAGCCGAGAAGGGAAAATTCGCCGTCGGTCTCCGGGGACCCGGCGTTGAGCGGGATGCCCTCCTGGAGGGCGGCTTCCGCCGAAGCGCGCCGGGCGAGTATCGCTTGAAGAATGCGGGCGAGTGCCCGGTGTGGATTGCGCTGCGCAACCGGGTTGTCCCCGAGGCGCCCGAGGCCTCCGCCCAGGGCGTGGAGGTGCACCGGGAGTATCTTGACGAGTCCGGAAAGCCCCTGGCGGGCCGTGTCCTGAAGGTGGGCGAATTGGTGCAGGTGCGCCTGCGCTTCTGTTTCCACAATCCCGGCGTGGAGTCCTTCGTCCTCTGCGATATGCTCCCCGGATGCCTGGAAATCGAGGACGACGCCCTCCAGAATGGCTCCCGCGTCTTCAATGCCTGGGAACGCGGAAAGACCGGCTCTCCCCTGGATCGATGGGAGAACCGCTTCGACCGCTTCCTGGCATTCGGCGACGCCTCATATGCGGGCACCGAAAAAGAGTGCGTGGTGGGCTATCGTGCGCGGGTGGTCACTCCCGGCGATTTCGCAATGACGCCCGTCTCCCTGGAGTCCATGTATCGTCCGGAGCTCCACGCACAGGAACTCCCTGGCGAATCCCGAATCCAGGCCGTTCCCTGAGGAGGCGCACTCTCCTTGAAGTCCCCCACGACCCAATCGAAAAAGCGCGCCGGCGTCCGCAGAGGGCGCCGGCGTCTGGCGCTTGTTTGCGCGCTGCTGGCGGTCTTGGGGATGGGGGGATGGCTCGCCTGGGACTTGTCGGTGCGGCTCGTCCGAATGCCCTGGGGGGCCTTCGAGCGCGAGTCCCCCAGCGTCTGCTATTACGACGCCGCGGGGACGCTGGTGCATGTGGACCGCGGCTACGACTACCGATGGTGCTTCCCCATTCGCTACGAACAGATTCCCCAGGAGATGATCCGCTTTCTTCTGGCGGTGGAGGACCGCCGCTTCTGGGAGCATGACGGCGTGGATTTGCGGGCGGGGGGCAGGGCGTTTTTGCAGATGCTGCGGAGTGGCCGGGTGGTTTCCGGCGCCTCCACAATCACCATGCAGGTGATGACGGCCTACACCGGCCGCCGCCGCACGCTCTCCTACAAGGTGCGGCAGATGCTCTTGGCGTGGCAGTGGGAACGCTCCCACTCCAAGGAGGAGATCCTGGAGCGATACTTCAATATCCTTCCCTACGGCGGAAAGCTCTACGGCATCGAGGCCGCCTCTCAATTCTATTTCGGACGGCATACCTGGGAGTTGAATCGTGGCGAGATGGTGCTTTTGTCCGGCCTTCCCCAGAGCCCGGACCGATATCGCCCCGACCGCTATCCCGATGCCGCCCTCCGCCGACGGGAGGTCGTGCTCTATCTGCTGGTGCGCAATGGCGCCCTCACCGAGAAGGAGGCGCAGGAGGTCCGGCAGGAGCCCCTGCGCTATCGGCGCTTCGAGACGCCCTGCTGGCCCCGGTTGACCGACACGCACTTCCTGCAGGTTGCCCGCGCCGCACACCCCGGGCGCACGGAATACCACCTCTCCCTGGATTCCCAATTGCAGCAGGAGGTCCTCTGGACTCTCCGCGCCGGACAGGCGGCGCTTCCCCAGGTGCGGGATGGCGCCGCCGTGGTGGTGGAGAATGCCACGGGGAGAGTCCGCGCCTGCGTGGGCACTCTGGATTTCGCGGAGCCCCGGACGGGCGCCGTGGACGCCTCCCGCGCCTGGCGCTCTCCCGGTTCCGCCTGGAAGCCCTTCCTCTACGGCGAGGCGATCTACGGCGGACTCCTCTGCCAGGACACGAGGGTCCTGGATGCGCCCCTCGCCCTTCGGGACTACCGCCCCGGAAACTACGATGGCGATTTCCGCGGATGGGTCCCCGCATCCCAGGCCCTGGCGGACTCCCTCAATACCCCCGCCGTCCGACTCCTTCGGCAACTGGGAGTCCCGCGATTCCAGACGCTCCTTCAGGAAATGGGACTGCTTCGCCCGCCCCGAACGGCCGTGGCTCCCGGCGAGTCCTTCTACGGACTCTCCCTGGCAATCGGCGGCGGCGAAAGCACCCTGGCCGCCTTGACCGCGGCGTATGCACGATTGGCCGACGCCCCCACACGACTCCATTGGCTGGAGGAGGAGGCCGAGGCGGCCACGGGAGACTCGTCGTCGGCCCCGCCGCCGCCCCTCTGGAATCGCGGCGTGCGTCAGATGGTCTTGCGGATGCTCCGCACCAATCCGCTTCCCGGTGCGCCGCAATGGGCGGTCTCGTGGAAGACCGGCACCTCCCAGGGAAATCGGGATGCGTGGTGTTTTGCCGTGACTCCCAAATGGACTGTCGGCGTCTGGTTCGGCAACAAGGACGGCGCCGCCTCTCCCGCATTGGTGGGAGTCTCCGCCGCCGCTCCCGCCGCCGGCGCAATCCTGCAGCTCCTCTGCAAGGACGATCCGCCACAATGGCCCCCCGAGGACACCGGCGCATTCGCCGGAGAAGACCCCCTCTGGGAACGACACGCACTCTGCGCTCGCAGCGGACTGACGCCCTCGCGCTTCTGCCAGGAGTTCCAGGAGGGCACCACGGTGGCCGGAATCCCCCTGACGCCCTGCACACTCTGCAAGGAGGAAAAGACCGACAACGCCTCCACCACAGGGCCACTCTTCCTGGATCCCGCGCCGGGGGACTACCATCTCCTCCCCGGACAGAAAACCCTGGAGGTCACCCTCCGATTCCGACCCACAGAGGCGCATCTCTACATAGACGGCGAATACCGCGGACTCCACAAAACCGGGGAAAGACTCTCCCTGCCGCCGGGAATCCATAATCTCCTCCTCTGGAGCCCGGAAAACGACGGCACCGCAACCCTTAAATTGGGTGTCCGATAATACTCCAAAGGAGGAGGGATATTGTGCGACACAACACGTTGCGGCGCAATGAGGGAGTGGTAGGGAGTAAGGAGCCGGCTTGCAAGTTCGCCGCGCGGCTCTTCCGCGGCACTTGTCACGGTGCCTTGCAAGCTGGCTAGCTACGAACAGCTTTTCTGCCAAGCACCCCCCCACCACCAAGATGCCCTTTGCATGGCAAGGTGCGAACTCTGCTATCCCCTACCTGCTCACTGCGCCCGCTCGTCGTCCGCCGTTTGCTGGCACGAAATCTGCTATAAATTTGATAGTCCGCGCGGTATCCGGCATTCCTCTTAGGAGTATATTAAGCGGACTTTCTCCCCTAGTGGGGGTGTTGGCGCTTTTGCTTTTGTTTTTTTTACGCGTCGCGCCCGCGCGAGGTGTGGGGAACGCTGGTTTCCCGGAGTCGTGCCGATTGTTTTGGCGCGGTCTCCCCGCAACAAGAAACATTGGAAGACTACATGCCTGACGAATCCCTAAATCAGTCCAGTCTGACTCCGCGTGCGAAGCAGGTCGTTGACCTGTCGGCGAGATTGGCTCGGACGTATGGACAGAACTATGTGGGGGTGGAGCATTTGCTCCTTGCGATCCTGAAATCCCCCAACGCCTCCACCTTCGCCCAGTCCTTTCTGAAATCCCTGGGCGTGGATGCCGAGGCCGTGTGTGCGGAGTTGCTCCTGGAGCTGAAGAAGCCGGAGAATGACTCTGCGTCCGCTTCCCCCAGCAAGAAGCTGGAGTTGTCGCTTCGCGCCCGCAGGGTGCTTCAGATTTCCGTGGCGGAGGCCGTTAGCCTGGGCTTCCACTTCATTGCCATCGAGGAGATTCTCCTGGCGATCTTGAAGGAAGGCGGCAGCCGCTCTGCGAAGATCCTGAGGGCTCATGGCGTGACCTACGATGCCTTGCGCAAGTGGGTCTACAAGAGCCTGGATCCCCGCTATGTCCCGGAGGACACCGCCGACGACGTGGAGAAGGGCCCCGATGAAGCGCGTCCCGACGGTGACGACAATGCGCCCTTCCAGCGTCGCAAGCGCAACCAGGACCGTGAGGGCGCCTCCGTGGAGGAGGGCGCCCGTCCTGGCGCCGGGCGTGGTTCCCAGGGTCGCATGAATGCGTTGAAGACCTACGGCCGCGACTTGACCGAGCTGGCGCGCCAGGGCAAGCTGGACCCCGTGGTGGGCCGTGCCCAGGAGATCCAGCGTGTGATCCAGATTCTTTCGCGCCGCACCAAGAACAACCCGGTGCTCATTGGCGAGGCGGGTGTGGGCAAGACCGCCATTGTGGAGGGTCTGGCGCAGGCCATTGTGGAGGGTCGGGTCCCCGAGAACCTCTCCAACGACGTGGTGGTCGCCCTGGACCTGACCCTGCTGGTGGCGGGCTCCAAGTACCGCGGACAGTTCGAGGAGCGCTTGAAGTCGGTGTTGAAGGAGACCCAGGATGCGGGAAACGTGATCCTTTTCTTGGATGAGATCCACACCATGGTGGGCGCCGGCGCCGGCGAGGGCACCATGGACGCCGCGAACATCATGAAGCCGGCCCTCTCCCGTGGCGAAATCCAGGCCATCGGCGCCACCACCATGAACGAATACCGGAAGAGCATCGAGAAGGACGCCGCCTTGGAGCGCCGTTTCCAGTCGGTGCTGGTGAATCCGCCCACGGCGGAGGACACGGTGAAGATCCTGGAGGGGCTGAAGGGCAAATACGAAGAGTATCACGGCGTGGTCTACCCCGAGGAGTCCATCCGCCTGGCAGTCCGGCTCGCCGACCGATACATCCCCGCCCGCTTCTTCCCCGACAAGGCCATCGATGTGCTGGACGAGGCCGGCGCACGCTCCCGGATCCATCCCGAGCGGCGCCGCCCCGACACCACCGCCATTGACCAGGAGCTGGAGGAGCTGCGCACCAAGAAGCTCAATGCCGTCATGCGCGAGGACTTCGTGCAGGCCGGCGAATTCCGGCAGCGCGAGAAGGCGTTGCAGACAAAGCGCGCCGAGCTTTTGAGCCAGTGGAAATCCGAGAAGGTGCAGGACCGCAAGGTGATTGCGGGGGATGACATCCGTGCCGTGGTGGCCTCGATGACGGGCATTCCGCTCACCCGCATGGCCGAGGAGGAGGTCCGCCGCATCCTGAAGATGGAGGAGGAGCTCCAGAGGGCCATCATCGGACAGGACCAGGCCATCCAGACCGTCTGCCGCGCGCTGCGGCGTTCCCGCGCAGACCTCAAGGATCCGCGCAGGCCCATCGGCACCTTCCTCTTCCTGGGACCCACCGGCGTGGGAAAGACCTACCTGGCCAAGAAGCTGGCCGAGGCTATGTTCGGAGATCCCGATGCCCTCATCCGCATCGACATGTCCGAATACATGGACAAATACAACGTCTCCCGCCTGGTGGGCGCGCCTCCCGGATATGTCGGCTACGAAGAAGGCGGGCAGCTCACCGAGAAGATCCGCCGCCGTCCCTACAGCGTGGTCCTTTTGGACGAGCTGGAGAAGGCGCATCCCGACGTGAGCAATATCCTCCTCCAGATCTTCGAGGAAGGCCAGCTCACCGACGGACTTGGGCGCACCGTCTCCTTCCGCAATGCCATCATCGTCATGACCTCCAATGCCGGCGCACAGCGCTTCTCCCGGCCCTCTAGCCTGGGATTCGCCGCCGGCGACCCCGCTCAGGAGGAGAACGGCATGCGGGACCGCATCCTGGAAATCGCCAAAAAGACCTTCCGACCCGAATTCCTGAATCGCCTGGACGACATCGTGGTCTTCCGGTCCCTGCAGCGTGAGGACATCCGGAAGGTCATCGACCTGGAAGTGGGCACCATCGCGAAGCGCCTGGCCGCCAAGGGCCACGAGCTGACCCTCACCCCCGCCGCCAAGGACTACCTGCTGGAGAAGGCCTTCAGTACCGACTTCGGCGCCCGGGAGGTCCGTCGCGTCATCGAGCAGCGTGTGGAAGACCCCCTGGCTGACGAATTGCTCCTGCGGCAGGACGGCGGGGAATTCGCGGGAATCCGGGTGGATCGCCTGCCGGGCGAAGAAAAGTTCTCCTTCGAATTCCTGCCGGTTCCCGCGCCCGCGCCCGTCGAGGCGGCGCCCGTGCTGGTGGCGGAGCCTTCGGAGGGCGTGGGGAAGAACGCCTCCCGCGACGAGGGCGCCCCGCCCAAGAAGACCCGCCGGGGCTCCCGTTCGAAGCAGCCCCCCGTGAACGAGTAGCCTCGCGAAGAGGACCACGCCATGCCCTTCCAGCTGCTTCTTCGACACTCGGATGCGGGAGATCTCTCCGCCCTCTTTGCCAGGGGACGGAGCTTCTCGTTTCCCGAAATGCCCTTCCGACTCTCCGAAAAGGATGGCCTCCCCGCGGGGGAGCTCTCCTTCCGGGAGGAGTCGGGCGTGGCGCGCGTGAAGAACTGCGGCGCGTCTCCGGTGCTCCTGGGAGAGTCCCCACTGCCTCCCGGAGAGGAGGGCGTCCTTCGGCAAGGCGGCGCCATCCGCTGGGAATCCGATGACCGCGAGCTGCTCTTCTACCGACTCCATGGCCGCCCCGGCGCCTCCGTATTGGCGAATGCCATGGGCTACCTGGCGATTCTGGGCGTGGCGCTGTCCTTCGTGGTGGAGATCGGCGTCTGCGTGGGGCTCTCGCGGCTGCTCATGAAGACCGACGCCGTCCAGCGCCAGGTGGAGTCGCAGGCCCTCACCAATCGCGTGGACGTGGTCCGCAAGCGCCTGAAGAGCAAGGAGATCACCTCCTTGCTGTCAAAGGACACCCTCTCCGAGACCTATCTGGAGGCCCTCCGGCAGGAGATGGAGCAGCGCGTGGTCTACCTGCGCCGCTACGGCGAGGACCTCACCCCCCAGGAGCGTCAGGAGCAGATGGCGAACTTGGAGCGCATGGAGGCCTTTTTGGATTCCCTGGAGGCGGGCGGCGGATTCTCCGCAGAGGCCCCCGAAATCCTCATTGACGGCCCCGTGGACTCCATTCTGGAGAATCCCTAGCACACACATTCCATTTTCCCGCGGGCCAAAGCGCCCGCATGCCTTTCCTTTCTCTCAAAACGCATAGAGAGCACCATGACTCAGAAGCAGACACTCCTTGATATCCTGAAGCGCTTTTCCCGCTGCCGCGTGGGCGTAGTGGGCGACTTGATGCTGGACCGCTATCTGTGGGGACAGGCCACGCGCATTTCGCAGGAGGCCCCCGTTCCCGTGGTGCTGATTTCCCGCGAGAGCCAGGTGCTGGGCGGCGCCGCCAATGTGGCGGAGAATGTCCTTTCCCTAGGCGGAAAGGTCTCCGTCTATGGGACGGTCTCGGACGACGTGGATGGCGGAAAGGTGCTGTCGCTCCTGAAGGAGTCCGGCGCCCAGACCGACGGCGTACAGGTCATCCCTGGCGGACACACCACGGTCAAGACCCGCGTTTTGGCTGACAACCAGCAGGTGGTCCGCGTGGACCGCGAGGTCCCCCAGGAGGTCTCTGCCGAGGTGCGCAAGGGCATTCTGGCGGCTTTGGAGCGGGATTTGTCTGCGGGCGTGCTGGATGCATTGGTGATGGAGGACTACGCGAAGGGCGTCTTCACGCGGGAATTCATGTCCGAGGTGGCGCAGCTGGCTGCAAAGCACCGCGTGCTCTCCACGCTGGATCCCCATCCCTCTCATCCCTTCAATGTCTCCGGACTCACCCTCATGACCCCCAACCGCCTGGAGGCATTCTCCCTGGCGGAGGTCCCCTTCGTTCCTGGCATCGGCGACCCGCTGCACGACAAGCCGCTGGCGCGGGTGGGAAAGCTCCTTTTGAAGCGCTGGGAGGCGGAGATGCTCCTGATTACCCTGGGCGCCGAGGGCATGGCGCTCTTCCGGAAGGACGAAGCGGAGCCCCTGGTGATTCCCACCCAGGCGCGGCAGGTCTACGACGTCTCCGGTGCGGGCGACACGGTCATGGCCACCATGACCCTTGCCATCTGCGCCGGCGCGCCTCATGGACTGGCGGCGACGATGGCGAATTCCGCTGCGGGCGTGGTGGTGGGCTATGTAGGCACCCGCGCCATTCAGGCGAAGGAGCTGGAGCAGGTCCTGCGGGAGCAGCGCTAGGGATCGGGGGCGTCAATTTTTATGGAAGCGAAGAAGCTCTTTTTGGCCCCGAAGCGCGAGGCCTCCCTGGCGCGTCGCCATCCCTGGCTCTTTTCCGGCGCAGTCGCCCGTGTGGAGGGCGATCCCGCCTCCGGCGAGACCGTCGCCGTCTGCGACGCGAAGGGCGCGATGCTTGCCTGGGCCGCGTATTCCCCGAACTCCCAGATCCGCGCACGCGTCTGGACCTTCGATACCCGCGAAACCGTCAATGCCGAATTCTTCCGCCAGCGGATCCAGAAGGCCTACGAATACCGCAAGGCGCTGGGCTTCCGGGAGGAGGACGCCTTCCGCGTGATTCACGGCGAGGCCGACGGACTGCCCGCCCTGGTGGTGGATAAATACGGACCCTTCCTCTCTTGCGAATTCCTGGGCGCGGGGCCCGAGGCCTGGAAGAGCACCCTGGTGCGCCTCCTCGCCGAATTGCCCGGCATCCGCGGAATCTACGAGCGCTCCCAGGCCGATGCCCGAGTCCGCGAGGGCCTTCCGCCCGTGGAGGGACTCCTTTGGGGCGAAGAGCCGCCCGCCGATTTCACCATCCGCGAAAATGGCGTGGTCTTCCGCATGGACATGCCCGGCGGCCACAAGACCGGTTTCTACCTGGACCAGCGGGAGAACCGCCTGGCCATTGACGCGGTGGCGAAGGGCGCGAAGGTGCTGGATTGCTGCTGCTACAGCGGCGCCTTCGGCATTCGCGCCGCCTTGGCTGGCGCGCGCGAGGTCACCTTCTTGGATGACGCGGCGGCCGCTTTGGAGTTGGCGAAGGCCAATTGCGCGCTGAATGGGCTGGACGGAGATCCGCGGCTCTCCTTCCAGCACGCCGATATGTTCACCTGGCTGCGAAAATGCCGCGACCGCCGGGAGTCCTTCGACGTCATCGTCCTGGATCCCCCGAAATTCGCGGCCACCAAGGGGCAGCTCCAGCGTGCCGCGCGGGGCTACAAGGACGTGAATCTGCTGGGTTGCAAGCTCCTGAATCCCGGCGGGACCCTCCTTACCTACTCCTGCAGCGCCGCCATGACTCCCGAGTTCTTCCGGACGATCTTGGGCGAGGCGCTGGTGGATGCCGGGCGGCAGGCGCGAGTGGTGCGCACCTTCGCACAGGCCCCCGACCACCCCCTCTCCCTTACCTTCCCCGAGGGATATTATCTGACGGGACTGGAGCTGAAACTCGACTAGCCTATTGATTGCGTCTTCGAATGCCTCCCGAAGCCTTCCAGCCGAGTCTTTCCCTGCAGACCTCGCAGTCCCAGAGCCAGCAGCTCCAGCAGGGGATGGTCCTGCGCCAGGAGCAGAAGATGGGCCTGGAGATCCTCCAGAAAAACACCCTGGAGCTCCAGCACGAGATCCTCCAGCGCTTGGCGCAGAACCCCATGCTCGCCGAGGTCTCCGGCCCCACCGCCGTGGTCTGCGAAAGCGATCTCCCCGAATCCCCGAAGAACCGCGCCGAAGAACTGCGCCGGGAACGGGAATGGGACGGCGATGGCGCAGAATACCGCGACGACCTCCTGCGCGCGGATACCGAGAATGCCGTCGAGGCAAGAAACCCCTCCCAAGAGACCACGGGCGACGCCGCCAGCGGCAACGAATCCGATTTCCTCCGGTCCATGGACGAGACCTGGGAGGGCGGGCGGCTCTGTTCCGAGACCAACTGGGATGCCGACGCCGACAAGCGCCGACAGCACTTCTTCGAGTCCATTACTCGCCAGGAGGGCCTGACGGAGCAGCTTTCGCGGCAGTGCCAGCAGCGCTCCGAATGGCCGCCCCGCATACGCGCAATCTGCCAGGATCTCTGCCTGGCCATCGACAGCCGGGGATACCTGGAGGGCACTGACGAGGAGCTCATGGCCTCCACGGGCGCCACAAAGGAGGAGCTCGCGCAGGCGATTCGCCGTCTCCAGAGCCTGGAACCCGCCGGCATTGGCGCGCGCTCCCTTAGGGAATGCCTGCTGCTGCAATTGGAGCGGGAGCGTCTCAAGGGCAGTCTGGAGTGGGAGATCCTCCACGATTATCCCGATTTGCTGGAGAAGAACCGCCTTCCCGAGATCGCCCGGAAGATGGATTGCGATTTGGACGAGATCCAGGAGGCGCTCCAGCGCATCCGGAAGCTGGAGCCCTTCCCCGGCGAAGACCTCTATTGCCCCACCGCGCCTGCCATGCTCCCCGATGTCTACCTGGAGCAAAACGCGAAGGGCGACTGGCTCATCCGCTCCAACCGCGACGCCCTCTCCACCATCGCCTTGGATGCCGAGAATGTGGCGCGCCTGAAGGAATTGGAGGAGGCGGCGGTCAGGGGCGAGAAGGGCGCCGCCCGTCAAGAGGCCCGGGAGGCGCGGGATTTCCTCCGCCGGAATCTGGTCGACGCCACCGATTTCATCCACGCCATCGACTTGCGCCAGCGCACGGTGGAGCGGGTGGCGGAGCTCCTTCTGCGCTTCCAGCCCGAATTCTTCCGCACGGGTCGGCTGTCGGACCTGCGGCCTTTGACCCAGGGCGATGTGGCGCGGGAGCTAGGCCGTGCGGAGAGCACCATCTCCCGCGCGGTAAAAGGGAAGTGCCTGAGCACTCCCTGGGGCATCTTTGAGTTCGGAAAATTCTTCTCCTCCGCCAAATTCCGTTCAGAGGACGGCACACAGGATGTCTCCAGCCAGCGCATTCAGCAGCGCATCCAGGAGATGGTCAAGGGCGAGGACCGCCGGAAGCCCCTCTCCGACCAGGCCATCTCCGACATGCTCGCCAAGGAGGGATTCGCGGTGGCACGACGCACCGTGGCGAAATACCGCGATATCCTGAAGATCCCCTCCACAAGCCAGCGCAGGGAACACGCATGAGCGACGGACTCTACGCCATCGATCATTTCCCCTTCTCGGACTACCGCACCGCCCCCTGCGCACTGCTCACCAACGACGCCGCACGGGACTCTTCCGGCGTCCGGACGACCGACCGTCTGCGCCAGGGCGGCGTGAACCTGGCGCTGCTGCTCTCCCCCGAACACGGCCTGGCGGGGAGCCTCCCGGCAGGCGAGGAGGTCCCCGACGGACGGGATGCGTCCACCGGCCTCCCGGTGGTCAGTCTCTACGGAAAGGAGAAGAGCCTCCCCGAGGAGGCCTGGAAGCGCTTCCAGGTGCTGCTCATTGACCTTCCCGATGTGGGAGTGCGCTACTACACCTACGCCCACACGGTCTTCCAGGTGCTGAAGGGCTGCGCCGCTCATGGCGTCCGTGCCTGCCTCCTGGATCGTCCGAATCCCCTGGGGAGGATCCTGGAGGGGCCCCTCCTGGAGCCCTCTCTGCGCTCCGACGTGGGCGCCTGCGCTGTCCCCGTCCGACACGGCATGAGCCTGGGAGAATACGCACTCTACGCGCACGCCCACGAGGGCGTCTTCCCCGACATGGACCTCGCTGTCCTGAAATACGGACTCCCCGAGGGGACCGCGGACGCCAGCACCGTCCTCTTTCCGCAGTTTGGCGTCCCCTGGGTGCCTCCCTCCCCGAATCTCCCGACCTTCGAGGCGCTCTGCTGCTATCCCGGCACCTGCCTCTTCGAGGGAACGAATCTCTCGGAGGGACGGGGCACACAGGCGCCCTTCCAGATGGTTGGCGCGCCTTTCGTGGATGGCGCACGCGTGCTCCAGGCCATGGACCACCACGGCTTCCCCGGGCTGGATCTGGAACCGGCCGCCTTTGCGCCGGCTTGCAGCAAGCACGCCGGAATTCCTTGTGGCGGAGTGCGTTTTGTGGTTACGGACCCGGTGAAATGCCGGAGTTTCGCTCCTGCCGTGGAACTCCTGGAGGCCGTCCGACGGGAATACCCGGACGCCCTGCAATTCCACGCCGCACACTTTGATCATCTCCTCGGGTCTTCCTGCTACCGCCGGGGAGAGGAGTCCTGCCAGCAGTTGCTGGCGCGCTCCGAACACGAATGCAGAATCTTTCACGACTTATGAACAACCTGACTGCCGCATTGGATACCTCCCTGGGATTCTCTCTCTGCCTGGGAGACGAAAACGGAAACCCCATTCTGCAGGAGAGACTCCCCGCCGTGGGACGAGAAAGCGACCGCCTCCTGGTGCCCTGGCTCCAGGACTGCCTGAACAAGGCAAACGCCACCTTCTCCCAGGTGAGCAAGTGGTCCCTGGGCATCGGACCGGGCTCCTTCGCAGGATTGCGCTGCGGCATTGCGGCGGTGAAGGGCGTGGCGCTCTCCAGCGGCGCCGTCCTCCGCGGCGTCCCCTCCGCCTATGCACTGGCTTGCGCACTCCCCGAAGGCGACGCCGGCGAGATCCTGGGATCCCTCCATGACGGCCGTTGCGGCGAGGTCCTCCTGGCGCGCTTCCAGCGGCAAGCCGACGGCGCCCTGAAACTCCTGGCTGCCCCCGAGGCACTGACGCCCGAGGCACTCCTGTCCCCCGAGAACGCCTGCGCACGATACGCCACCGTCCAGCCGGAAATCCTCGCCATCTGCCCCGCAGAGGTGAAGGAGAAGACGCTGATCCTGGAGGGCGTGCCCGCATGCTGCCTGCTCGCCGCCCCCGAGGAATTCTATCCCTGGCCCAAAGACGCCGCCGAACAGGAGAAGTCCACCGAGCCCCTCTATGTCCGACAGGCGGTCTTCGTGAAGCCCGCGGTGCTGAGAAGCTAGCCGCAGATAGCCGAAGGGCCCGTTGGCAGATGCTGCCAGCGGGCCCTTTTTTTGTGTGGTTGTTGTGTGGGGGAGGGGCGGACGGGGGCGTCCCTCCCTGTGCGATGCGAGGCAAGCGCGCTACTCTTTGGGGAAGACCACGCGGAAGCCGTAGACCTCCAGGAATTCGCTGCCGGCGGAGGCGTAGTCGCAGAGGTACCGGGTGCCTTCGGCGTTATTGGGGAATGCCATGCGGTAGGAGGTGGTAACGCGGTGGTTCCGGTTCAGTCGCGCGTCCTCCGCCAGGACCACGGCGCCCTTCATGTAGCAGAAGGTGGCGGGGGTGGTGGGCAGGTCGCGCGTGCGCAGCGTGTAGTCAAAGTGGAGGGTGACGACGTCGCCGTCCTTCCACTCCCGTTCCACGGTGAGGTAGGTGCCGGGGACGGCGTCGTAGGACTGCCCGTTGACGTCCAGGAAGGCCTTTCCGGATTCCCGTTCGGGGACACGGAAGAGGATGGGGAAGGCCTTCGGGGCGTCCATCTTCAGGGTGATGGTGACGGCCTTCTCGGAGAAGGGCCATCCGCCGGCGACCAGGTACTTGACGCCCTGGTGGTGGACCTCCATGTCTTCGTAGAGATTGAAGACGAGGGCGTTGGCGTCCTTGGTGGCCATGACGCCCAGGAGGGGCGCCAAGCCGAGCCCCTCGGGGCCCTGGACTCTGCAGCAGTCCATTCCGTAGAAGGACTCGTTGTAGCAGACCAGCATCTGGTCGGGGTTGGGGATTTTCCAGGCTCCGGCGTAGAGTGGGATGGGGTTTTCGGGGGTGAATCTGGTGCCGGCGAGGGGGGTGGGATTCCGATGGAGGAAATTCGTGCCATCGGGGGTCATGGCCCCCAAGAGCGCGTTGTAGAAGGAGAGCTCGCACTGGTCGAAGACCTTTGCGTCGCCCGTGAGCTGCAGGATGCGCTCCAGGTAGTGGAGCCAGGTGACGGTGACGCAGGTCTCGCCCATGGCGCCATCCACCTCGGGATCGGGATACTGCAGATTCTGCTTGAAGGCCATGTCGTTCCACTTCTCGCCCCAGCAGTCGCCGCCACCGCCTACGCCCGTGCACATGATCTCGCGGTCGCGGACGCCCTCGTAGTAGTTGAGGAGGATCTCCCGGGCTTGGGGGAAGTCATCCGTCTCCAGGCAGAGCTCGCCCAGCCCCTGGAAGCAGCTGGTCATCTCGTAGCCCTTGTGGTTGGCGATCTGGTTGGGATGGCGCTTCGCCAACGCGGCCTGGAAGATGTCGTCGCCTTTGTAGCAGCCGGATTTCGCGAGGTATTTTGCGTAGTCCAGATACTTCTGGTTGCCGGTGAGGCGGTAGAGGCGCACGATGATGTCCATCATGGAACAGGCGGCCATGCCGTTGTGGGAGCCGACCTCGGTGACCGGCAGGGCGCCCTCGGCGGGGCCCATCTGGGTCATGATGTGGTCCGCCAGTTTGCAGGCGGCCTCCAGGACCTTGGGATCCTGGTCAAGATACTGGTAGTAGCGCAGGAAGCCCCACAGCACATATTTGCGGCCCCACATGTCCCAAGTGCCCGGCTGGTTCTCCGGCGCGGTGGTGCTGATGCAACCATTGGGGTCCTGGGTGGAGATCATGTCGTAGATGGTCTCCTTGATGAGCTGCGTCAACTCCGGGTCTCCCGTGGTGTACGCCATGAGGATGGCGCCGCGCAACAGCTTTCCCCAGAATTCACAGCGCCAGGAGGTGGTCTCCTTCCGAGTCCGGAAGACCTCCACGAGAGCCTTCCAGTTGGCGCGCTTCAGGAAGTTCTCACGGCATAACTCCGCCGCTTTGCCAAGCTCGCCCTTCAGCGTTACGGCACGGGCGGGAAGAATCTGGAAATGGTTGGTAAGCATGGGGTAAAGAAAATGGAGTTGGGGAAGGAATGCGCCGGGGCGCCGGAAAATTCTGGGGGACAATTGCGGGACAAGGCACTCTGCCTAGGATGGGCGGAAGGCGCCGGCCAGGACCAAGGATCACCCCGCCGTTCGCTAAATCTATTCCGCTATCCGAGAACTTTTCCCGATTTGGGAGGGAGAAGAAGTTTGGAAAAACGGCAAAAAAGTCGGTGCGCACTCTTGATTTGATTTTTTTTTTTTTTCGTAAAATATGGATAAGACGCTGACTTTTTGTCCCCTCCTGAAAACTTACAGCAAAATCCTCAAAACCATGCGTAAGCACTTTACCCTCATTGAATTGCTCGTCGTGATCGCCATCATTGCCATCTTGGCGGCCATGTTGTTGCCGGCGCTTTCCAAGGCCCGTGCGAAGGCGCGTTCCATCAGCTGCGTGAACAACATCAAGCAGATCGGCTTGACGATCGCCCTCTACAACAACGACTACGACGACTACTACCCCACTCTGCGCTTCCCCTCTGGACAGTATGGCGACCATGTCTTCTGGGTTCAGTACTTCATTGAAAACTGGAACATGGACATCAAGCACTTCCGTTGCCCTGCTGACAGCAAGGACATTGTCTACACCGGCAAGAACGACACCGCTCCCCACAACACGATTGCAAAGAGCGTCAGCTATTCCTTCAGCATCCGCGTGCTGGGCTATCGTCACAACCTGCCGACAGACGACTATCCGAAACCCCAGACCATCAGCTCTATTAGCCGTGCCTGCAAGAATGGCGAGACACCCGTCTTCATCGCGGACGGCGCGTCCACTCTCTCCTCTACCATCACTTGGGATGATACCTCCATGTTCAATGGCTGGAATGTCCAGTGCCGTGAAGACAGCGCCACCGCATACTACGCGCTCTCTCGCCGCCACGACGGCCTCTGCAACGTTCTGCTCCCCGACTACTCTGTGACGAGCCTCAACAAGGGGAAGTTCGACGAGAACATGAACTGCCACAAGAGCCGCTACTTCCGCCCCACCTACATCGGTGGTCAGGGTGGCTGGATCAACGCCCAGGACTAGGCGAGTCCTAGATACCTGAAGCCGCGAAGGGCCCGTCGACATGGCGTCGGCGGGCCCTTTTTGCATCTCGTCTGGCGTTGACACAGAGTGTCATCCGGAATGCCCGCGCCGTTGTTTCCGTCGGCAAGGCGAGCGGTATGCCTGGCATGGGCATTCTGTGCGTTTTCTAGCAAAGAATTGGTGCCAGTGGGTATATTTTGCCGGTTGTTTTCCCCTCCTGGCGCGCACTCTCTTTTTTCAACACACCCGCCGCGCTCCGGGAGGGCTGGGTTGCTATTCTGAAAGAGGAGAGACTGTTCATGGAGAAAGCGAAGGTCTTTTTCACGGACTTGCACACGAAGGCATTTGGCAATGGGCTCACCGGCAAGCTGGTGCAGTTGCTGCGTGCCGCGGGCATGGACAAGATTGACTTCCAAGGGAAGTTCACCGCCATCAAGCTCCATTTTGGCGAATTGGGAAATCTCTCCTTCGTCCGCCCAAACTACGCCCGCGCCATGGCTGACGAGGTGAAGCGGCTGGGCGGAAAGCCCTTCCTCACCGACTGCAATACCCTCTATGTGGGACACCGCAAGGACGCCCTGGACCACATTGAGACCGCCTATCTCAATGGCTTCACTCCCTACACCACCGGATGCCATATCCTCATCGGCGACGGATTGCGCGGCACCGACGACGTGGAGGTCCCCGTGCGCAATGGCATCCTGGTGAAGAAGGCGCGCATTGGCCACGCCATCATGGATGCGGATGTCTTCCTCTCCTTGACACACTTCAAGGGACACGAGATGACCGGCTTCGGCGGCGCCATCAAGAATATCGGAATGGGCTGCGGCTCCCGCGCCGGCAAGATGGACCAGCATTGCGACGCGAAGCCCCAGGTGAATCCCGCGAAGTGCGTGGGATGCCGGATGTGCGCCAAGATCTGCGCACACCAGGCGCCGACCTTCGAAAACGGGAAGTGCCATCTGGATCACGAGCGCTGCGTGGGATGCGGACAGTGCATCGGTATCTGCCCCAAGGACGCCATCGAGCCGAATTTCAGCAGCGAGCCCGGTTCCGTGGACAAGAAGATGGCGGAATACACCATGGCGGTCCTGGATGGACGCCCACACTTCCACGCCAGCCTCGTCATGGATGTCTCCCCCAACTGCGACTGCCACCCCGAAAACGACCGCGGAATCGTCCCGAATATCGGGATGTTCGCCTCCGCCGATCCCGTGGCGCTGGACCAGGCATGCGTGGATGCCGTGAATGCGGCGCCCGTGATCCAGGACAGCAAGCTGGGCGAGCTCCAGGCGAAGAGCCACCGGGACCACTTGGACACCGTGGGCGCCGGCACCAACTGGCGCATCCAGCTGGAACACGCCGAACGCATCGGGCTGGGCACCCGGCAGTACGAATTGATCACCGTCAAGTAGCGGAATTCCGCAACGACGGGGGGAGGGCGCGTCTCTGGTGCCGCTTGCACATCCATGGACTGGAAGATCTTCGCGCTGCTTTCGGCGCTCTTTGCGGCGCTGACCACGCTCTTCGGCAAGCTGGGCGTCCAGGGGGTGGACTCCAATCTGGCCACCGCCGTGCGTGTGGTGGTGATTCTCTTCTTTTCCTGGGGAATCGCGCTATGCACCGGCGTGGCCGGTCAGCTGACCCACTGGAGCTGCCGCACCTGGCTCTTTCTGGCGCTCTCCGGGCTTTCCACCGGACTCTCCTGGCTCTTCTACTTCCGCGCTCTCCAGACGGGCCGCGCCTCCCAGGTGGCGCCCCTGGACAAGCTCAGTGTGCCCCTGGCAATGATCCTGGCGCTGGTCTTCCTGAAGGAGCCGCTCACTTGGCAGACCCTGGCGGGCGGCGGACTCATTGTCGCCGGGACCCTGGTACTCCTTCTCTGACTCCTTGCTCCTCCGTCCCTCACTCCGAAGGGCAACCCACACAACCCACCTGAGACCCCCCATGAAACGATTCGCGACTCTCCTGCTGGCGCTCGTCATCGCGGTCCCCGCGCTCCTGGCACAGGACGCCCCCGCAAAAATCTGGACCGACGAAAACACCTTCCCCATCATGTCCTGGGGACCCATGGACTTCGTGGGAGAACACGCCGCCGACCCCGAAATCTACTCCGGCATGAAGGAGTGCGGCATCACCATCGCGGGATTCGCCACCAACGACCTGCAGGTGCAGCGCGCGAAGGAGGCGGGCTTGAAGGTCTTCTATGGCAGCTTCAATAGCGCCATTGGTCGGTACGACTGGCGGAATCCCAATGTGGAGGTCTGGCGACAGGAATACGCCTCCATCGTGGAGAAGTACAAGGACGAAGACGCGGTGATGGGCTACTACGTGAAGGACGAGCCCTCTTACGCCGAGTTGCCCGGCGTCTTCGAGGTGGGCACCATGTTCAAGGAGATGGCCCCCAACAAGGTGGCGTACCTGAATCTCTATTCCAACAGCACGCAGCCTTACCACTACGAGCCCGATACCTACGAGCAGTATGTGGAACGGGTCTTCGCCAGCGATTTCCCCATGACGGGCTTCGACCAGTATAACTTCTACCAGGACGGATACATCCGCACCACCATGCACAGCTGCCTGGAGATCTACCGGAAGCTCTCCCTCAAGTACAACAAGCCCTGGTGGTATTGCGCACTCTCCAACCAGCACCGCTTCTACGCCAAGCCCAATGTCACCACTCTGGCATACCAGGCATTCAGCGGGCTGGCCTACGGCGCAAAGGGAATCTCCTGGTTCCTCTATCTGCCCAGCAACAGCCCCGGATGGGTCAACTCCCCTATCGACAACTTCCTCCACCGCTCCCCCGTGTGGTATGACCTGCAGCTGGTCAATCTCACCGTCCAGAACTACGCACACGTCCTCAATCACCTGCGCTCCGACCGCGTCTACCACTTCGGAAGCACCGTCCCCTCCACCGACGAACGCGTGCCCGGACCCGATGAAAATAGCCTCATCTCCGGAATGGCGAATTCCGGAAACTGGCTCGTGGGAGAATTCACCCACGACGTGGATGGCTCACGCTGGCTCATCATCGTCAACAAGAACCTCCAGGCCGCCGTGGAATGCACCCCCATCTGGCGCAAACAGCCCACCAGCGTCGCCTGCCACTCCCGCGGCGACCGCGGAATGATCCCCTTCAACCGAAAGCCCAACGACTCCAATATCATCGAGGCCGGATGGGGAGTGCTCCTTAAGGTTGATTTCTAGCAACGAAACGCCGCTAGAAATCAACCCCCGGAAGCAGTACCTGGCAATTAGTGGCTGGTGGCGAGTTTGCAGAGCCGCTGCACGGCTCTTCCGCGGCTCGAAAGCCGCGGCGACAGTGCCGCCGAACTCGGCGGAAGAGCATCGCAGATTTCGCTCTAAACTGCTCACCGCAGACCGCTAATTGCTGGCTGCGCCGCCGAGGCGCCCTTCCTCTTCCAAGAGTTCCTTGGCGGTTTGGTCGAGGGCCTCTTGAAGGAATAGCGGGAGTCGCCGGGAATCCTGTCGGTAGCATCTCCCGAGCGCGCGGATCATCCGTGCCTTTTCCAGATAGTCATTGAGGGGGAGGGGGAGGCGTCGGATGGCGCTGCCCAGGAATTCCGCATGGTCGTCCAGGCGCTGGAAGCGCGCGTCGTATTCGTGGTTCAGGAAGGCGGCGACGCGTCCCACATGCCGCGGGTGGCATTTTCGGGAGACCCCCGCTTCCCATTTGCGGATGGTGGACCAGTTGATGCGCAAGAGCTCGCCTAGCTGCGCGAATGAGGCACCCATGCCCTGCCGGACCTGACGGAGACGCACGCGGTGCTCGTCGGTGAAAATGCCCCGGAAGGAGAGGGATGACGACGGGGGAGGGGAAAGGTGCTTCATGGGGGGATTCCTCCTGCCAAAAGACGGCGGTGAAGGGGACTTGCAAGGAAAACGACGCCCTCCCAAAATCCTCGGGAGGCGTCGGGAAATATACGGACCTTCCTAACCCGCAAAATCCTCGGCGGGAGTTCTTATGGATACATCCCCTGAATCCGAAATTTTCCCAACGGAAGCCTTTTGGACAGAAGGGGAAATCTCCGGACAGAATGCGAATTTTTCGCTGATGCCCCCCAAAAAATCTTTAAAAATTGTGGAATTTTTTTGTTGTCAGCTCTTGAGATTCCCATTTTATTAAAAGCATACTCTGAATGTTAGTCGAAAGATCCCCTGCTTGAGGGAATTGAGTTCCAGAGATTTCTTGCCCTGTCTCCCTTCTCTCCGTCTTCGGTCTCGCGATTGAGCCATCCGGCTCCTTTCCTTATTTGATTTGTCCCCGGGAAAGATCAACACACAGGCAAAAGTTGGGACAAGAGTACCAGACAGGAGCAATCCAGTAATTCCATGAGCAAAAATCTCTACGTTGGCAACCTGAGCTACGCGGTCAACGACGCCGAACTCAACCAGATTTTCTCCCAGTTCGGAAAGGTCGACTCCGCGCGGGTCATCACCGATCGTGACACCGGCCGTTCCAAGGGCTTCGGCTTTGTGGAAATGGCGGACGACGGCGAGGCGCAGGCCGCCATCGACGGCATGAACGGCAAAGAAGACCACGGTCGCACCCTGACCGTCAACGAGGCCAAGCCCCGCGAGCCCCGTGGTCCCCGCCCCCACGGCGGCATGGGCTTCAACCGCTAACATGCCCCAATAGCGCGTCTTCCCCGGCGCCGCCTCCCTCGGAGGCCGTCGGAGCTTGACTGCCAAGAGGCCGTTGCATCTTTTCGGGATGCGGCGGCCTTTTTTTGTGCCTGTGCGGCGGGACTTCCTGGGGGGGGCGTCGTGGGGAAATCCCTGTGAAAAAAGGGCGTGGTTTCGAGGCGGAAAGGCGAATGTGCCTTACAATATGGAAAAGCCCGGCGGAGGAGCCGCCGAGTGGTGTCTCCTTCCGTTTTTCACCCCCAGAATCTACGCCTGCCAATCTATGTCGAGTCCATACTTTTCCCGCATTCTCCTGAAAATCAGCGGCGAGGCCCTCGGGGGTCCCCACGGCGGACTGGATCCGGCGGCCATTGCGCGCAGTGCGGCGTTGGTGTCGGAGGCCCGGGAGTGCGGGGCGCAGGCGGCGGTGATTATTGGAGCGGGGAATCTCTTCCGGGGTCTGGCGGGCAGCCGCCAGGGAATGGATCGCCTGGGCGCGGACTACATGGGCATGCTGGCCACCTGCATGAACGCACTGGCGATGCGCGACGCCCTCCAGCAGCTGGGAATCCCCGCCGAAATCCAGTCCGCATTGCCCATCGCCGGCGTCTTGCCGCCCTTCGACTACCGCGAGGCCGAGCGGATGCTCTCCCAGGGGACCGTGGTGCTCTTTGCGGCCGGCACCGGCCATCCCTATTTCTCCACCGATACCACTGCCGCCCTCCGCGCGTTGGAAATTCATGCGCAGGCGGTCTTCAAGGCCACGAAGGTGGATGGCATCTACAGCGCGGATCCCGTGACGCATCCCGAGGCCACCCGCTTCGACCGCCTGACCTACGACGAGGCGCTCTCCCGGCACCTGAAGGTCATGGACGCCAATGCCTTCGCGCTCTGCCAGGAGAACCACCTCCCCACCGTGGTCTTCAAGGCCACCGAAAAGGGCGTGCTCACCGAAATCCTCTCGGGGAACTTCCAGCACGGCACCCTAGTCACAGACGCCACCTGCTGAAGACAACCCCACTCCTTGCCGCCTGAATGGAATCGCCCGAATGCGGCGAAATCCGCCGGCGTTGCAGGCACATCCTCATTGTAGAAGAAGTCACCACAACCCATCCCCCCATCCCAAAAGAGGAGAAATCATAGATGCCCACCGCAGCAGAAATCCAGGAAAGCACCAAGCTGACCATGAACAACACCGTGGACGCCCTGAAGCGCCGCTTTGATTCCGTGCGCACCGGAAAGGCCTCCCCCGCCCTGGTGGAGGGCGTGATGGTCGACTACTACGGCGCCCAGACCCGCCTGAAGGACATCGCCGCCATCAGCGCTCCCGAACCCCGTCTGCTGAAGATCCAGCCCTGGGACATCGGCGCCGTGAACGCCATCACCAAGGGCATCCAGGCCAGCGGACTGGGCATCACCCCCGTCACCGACGGAAAGGTGATTCGCCTGCCCATCCCCGAGCTCTCCGAGGAGCGCCGCAACGAGATGACCAAGCAGGTCAAGAAGTTCGCCGAAGAGGCCCGCGTCGAGATCCGCAATGCCCGCCGGGACGCCAACGAGGCCATCAAGGAGGCCAAGAAGAAGTCCGAGATCACCGAGGACGAGCAGAAGAGCCAGACCGAGCAGATCCAGAAGCTCACCGACAAGATGGTCGAGAAGGTGGACGCCATCCTGGCGGAGAAGCAGCAGGAACTCATGTCCGTGTAAGTTCCCATTCGTCCGGCGTCTCCGGAGAGGAGAGGGGAATCAATCCCACCCTTTTTCCCGGGGCGTCGGACGTCGTTTTGTCTTGTTGGGGAGAGAGTCTTTTTTTGAGACGGGGGAAAAGTCCCTTTCGTTGTCCGGCGCCGTCTTTGGGGAGAATTGGAAATGAGGAAGGAGAGTATTTGCCTTTTGTGGTGCCTGTGCCTGCTGTTTTGCAGTGTGACGGCGCGGGCCCAGAGTGTCGGCACCGTGGTGAAGACGGTGCAGGGAAACCCCACTTTGGGAATCGTGAAATTTTCCGGCGACGCCGAGGCGCGGCGGATCCTGGAGACCATGCTGGTGCGCTGCGACTGGTTCCAAGTGCTCAAGGAGAGCCAGGCGAATCGCGGACAGGTGCAGCTCTCCGTCAACGCCGCCTCCAATGCCTACGCCGTCACCGCACAGGTGGGCGGCGACAAGCGGGTCTTCCGCTATGAGGCCGGCGGGAGCGACTGGAATGACGCGGCGGCGAAGGTGACCGATGCCCTCCTGAAGGAGCTCTTCGGCGTACCTGCCCTCTGCACGCGCCCCATCGTCTATGTGATGGGCGACGGCAAGGGCAAGAAGGAGCTCTACTCCTGCCGCCTGGACGGCAGCGCCCAGACGCGCCTGACCCACAACAACGCCATCTCCACCGAGCCCTCCTGGGGACACTCCGGGGCGCTGGTCTATACCCTCAACCAGGGCGTCGCCCTCCAGATCCTCCTGATGGATATGGCGAAACAGCGCCAGCGCGTGATCTCCAGCGCACGGGGACTGAATTCCTCCGCGGCACTCTCCCACGACGGACGACTGGTGGCGCTGCCCCTCTCTTTGGGCAAGCAGGTGGATCTCTATCTCCTCGATCTCTCCAATGGCTCCCGCCGACGCCTGACCCAGGACCGCGACGTGGAGTCCTCGCCGGTCTTCAGCCCCGACAACACGAAGCTCTGCTATGTCTCCGACCGCAGCGGCCGCCCGCATCTCTATCTGCAGGGCCTCAACGACGAAAAGCCGGTGCGCCTGACGCGCGGCGGCTCCGAGTGCGTCTCCCCCGACTGGTCCCCCAAGAGCGGCATGATCTGCTATTCCACCCGCATCCAGGGGCAATACGTCATCGCGGTGCTGGATCCCTCCCAGCCCGACCAGGAGCCCATGGTGGTCACCGAGGCCACCGGAAACTGGGAGGCCCCCAGCTGGGCGCCCGACGGCCGGCATATCGTCTGCACCCGCGCAACCGGCGGAAAGCAGGACCTCTATCTGGTGGATACCCTCCTCAAGAGCTTCCAGCCCCTCACCAAGGGCGCACGACTCTCGCTGCCTGCCTGGGCGCCCGCACGGTAGTAGAACGACACCCTTTCTCGCATTTTGACGAACATGGCCGAATCCAAGGACCAGCAGGAGCCCCGTACGCCCGATGCGGGGGAACACGGCTCCCCGGAACAGACTCCCCCGCCTCATGGCGACCGGGATCTCTTCCGGGAACTCATGGACCGACTGGGCGCAATCCCCCTCGGGAACATCCGCCAGGAGGCGCCGAAGACCCCCGAAAAGCCCCGCCGGGACCCCCTGGAGCTGGTGCGGCAGTTCTCCCTGCGCCCCAAGGAACTCCGGGATGACCTGGATCGCTTTGTGGTCAGCCAGGACGATGCCAAGAAGGTCCTGGCGACCGCCGTCTGCGACCACTACAACCACGTGCGCCGCTGCCTGGAGGATCCCGAGGTCGCCAAGCGCGACTACCCCAAGGCGAATGTCCTCATGATGGGGCCCACCGGCGTGGGAAAGACCTACCTGATGCGCTGCATCGCCCGACGCATCGGCGTCCCCTTCGTGAAGGCCGACGCCACGAAATTCTCCGAGACGGGCTACGTGGGCTACGATGTGGAGGACATCGTCCGGGATCTGGTGAAGGCCGCCGACGGCGATGCGGAGCTGGCGCAGTATGGCATTGTCTACATTGACGAGGTGGACAAGCTGGCGGGCAGTGGCGGCAATGGCCAGAAGGACGTCTCCGGACGCGGCGTGCAGGTGAATCTCCTGAAGCTCCTGGAGGACTCCGATGTGCGCCTGATTGCCCAGAACGACATGATGGGCCAGATGCAGGCCATGATGAGCTTCCAGCAGGAGGGCCGCACGCCGCCCTCCACCATCTCCACAAAATTCATCCTCTTCATCGTCTCCGGCGCCTTCAGCAAGCTGGATTCCCTGGTGCGCCGGCGGCTGGGACGCGGCGTCATCGGTTTCCGGGGCGCCGAGGAGGCCCCGTCGAGCGAGCCCACCGAGGCCGCCGAGGCCTCTTCCCTGGGCGAGGGCGATCTGTTGCGGCGCGTCAAGACCGCCGACCTGGTCGACTACGGCTTCGAGCCCGAATTCGTGGGGCGCTTCCCCGTGCGCGTGGCATTGGACGAACTGGGCGTGGCTGATCTGGAACGGATTCTCACCACCGCCGAAAACGGCATCTGGGAGCAATACGTGGAGACCATGGCGGGATATGGCATCACCCTCACCGCAGACCAGGAGGCGCTCCATCTGCTGGCGCAGGAGGCCGTGGAGGAACACACCGGCGCCCGCGGACTGCTCACGGTGCTGGAACGGCTCTTCCGCGAATACAAGTTCGAGCTGCCCGGCACTGGCGTGACGAAGCTCCATTTGACCCGCGCCATGCTGGAGGATCCGAGGGGCTCGCTGGAAGCGCTGGTGCAGGAGCACCGCCAGGAGGCGCGTCGACTCTCTTGCCAAGAGGTGGGGGCCTTCGCCAAGCGCTTCCAGGAAGAGCACGGGTATCTCCTGGAATTCACTCCCGCCGCCCAGGAACGCCTGGTGGAAAAGGCCGAGGAGGCCGGAAAGACGGTGCGCGGCTTCTGCGAAAGCCATTTCCGGGACTTCGCCTACGGCCTGGCGCTGCTGGAGAAGGATCATCCCGGCAGGGAGACTTTCCGACTGGACGCCCCCGATGTGGAGAATCCCAGCCAGACCTTGACTCAGTGGATCAAGAACAATCTCCAAGGAGAGGAGACGCAGCCATGATCGAAAAAGTCGTTCTCGTCCAGAATGCCCGGGGCATCCATCTGCGCCCCAGCGGACTCATCGCCGCAGCGCTGCGGGACTACGCCGGAAAGGCGTGGGTGGTCCCCGCGGACGGCAGCCGCGAGACCCAGATCACCTCCTCGCCTCTCTCCATCATGGGACTCTCCCTGCGCCAGGGCGATGTGGTGACGCTCCGCCTGGAAGGCGAGGGCGAGGCCGAGAAGCTTGCCGAACTGGCCGAGCTCTTCTCCAAGAAATACGACTTCACCTAGGGAGGAGGGGCGAGGCGAAGAGGAAATCCATGCCTCCCCCGAGGATATGAACTCCCGACTGCTTGTCATCCTCTCCTTTGTGCTGGTGGCGGCCGCATTCTATCTGCTGCCACAGGGCACCACACGGCGGCTCCTGGGCACCGCACGCGCATTCACGCAGCCCGCACAGGAGCTGAGCGCCATGGGGCAGCGCGTGACGCGGGAGGCCCTGGGCGGCCTCCCCGAGAACATGACCCGCGAAGAGCGCGATGCCCTCCTGGCGGAGGTGGCGCGGCTCAAGGAACAGTCTGTGGGATATGGACAGCGGCTGGAGAACCTCCGCGCAGAGAATATCCAGCTCCAGCGGCTCCTGCGGCACTACAAGCAGCCCAAGGACTACTCCATGGTCACCGCCGAGGTGGTCGGACGCAGCGCGCTGTTGGGGCGCATGGATACCCTGACTCTGGACCGCGGGGCCTCCGACGGCATCCAGGCGGGGCAGGCGGTCCTGAGCACCGAGGGGCTGGTCGGCGTGGTGGAGGAGGCCATGGCACGGCAGTCCGTGGTGCGACTGGTCTCCTCGCCCGGATTCTCCCTTCCCGCCACCGTCTCCGGACGCGACGCCACCGGCATCCTGGAAAACCAGGGCGGACGGCTGGTCCTGGTGGGGCTCATGGGAAAGGATTTCGATGGGCTTTTCCTGGGGGATGTGGTGGTGACCACCGAATTGGGAAGCGACGCCATGCAGCCCGGGTTGGCGGTGGGGATCGTCGGCGACAAAGGACGCTCCCCCGACGACGCGCCCATGTATATGCTGGATGCCGCCGCGTCGCCACAACTCTCCTCCATCCGCTTCGTGCTGGTGGCCATCCGGGGAAAATACTGAGATGCTCTTCAAGGTCTCTGATCCCAATGCCCATAGTCTGGTGGAGATCTCGATTACCTTCCACGGACAGGCACTCTCCGACGCCCTGACCTCACGCTCCGGATGCCTCTGGGGACTCCTCCGCACCGCCGGATTCCTGGCGCTGCTCTATTTCGCCTTGGGATGGGAACTCACAAGCCACCGATTCTTCCCAGAACTGGCACTGCATCCCGCAATCCTGCTATTGGCATATCTGGCACTCCGGGGATCCCTGGGCATTAGCCTGACTCTGGCACTCCTGACGGGAATCCTCCTGGACGCCGGCGCCGCCTGCCACCCAGGAATCCATACCCTCCCTACAGTCCTGGCAACCGCCGCCGTGATCCTCCTCCGAAATGCGACACACTTCCCTAAGGAACACAGCTGGTACGCCGCCGCACTCGCCGGGGCAACCGCACACTTCCTCTACGCCGCTACACTCCTCCTCACTGCCTGGAACGCAACCCCACAGGAAATCCTCCATCAACTCGTGAACGGAACCCTGTTGGCCGCCTTCGCGTTCACCCCTACTCTCGCTTTCCTCCTGGATCTACCCGGCGATCCTAAAAAATAGGGGTGGTGATATTTTTTTATAACTCGTTGCGCGCGAAGATGTTATGAATATTTTGCGCGTACGCGGCGTCCGCCTTCAATTGCGAACGACTCACTGCTAACTGCGCCACGCGCAACTCGCGTGGCGTGCGCTACGCTTGTTCTTCGACGGCGGTCTTCACGGAGACGGTGACCTTCTTGTCGTAGCAGGAGAAGATCTGGTCGACCAGTTTCTTTTCGGGGGGCTTCGTGAAGAGGCTCACGACGGGAACGATGACGAGTCCGGCGAGCATTGCGATGCCGCCGCAGTTAATGGGTGAGCGCATGATGGCGGGCATGAGTTCCTTGATGGCGGGGATCATGTCCGCGATCATGAGGATGCAGCTGAAGGCGAAGCACGTCCAGCAGGCGGCCTTCGTGGTGCGTTTCCAGTAGAGTGCATAGAGGAAGGGCGCCAGGAAGGATCCGGCCAGTGCGCCCCAGGAGATGCCCATGAGCTGTGCGATGAAGGTGACTCTGCTGCTGTATTGAAGCAGTGCGATGGCTGCGGAGATGGCGATGAAGACCACGATGAGTGCGCGGATGGTGAGCAGCTGCGCCTTGATGCTCATGCGGTTTTTGAGGAGGCATCCGTGGAGGAAGTCGATGGCGAGGGTGGAGCTGGAGGCGATGACGAGGGAGGAGAGTGTGGACATGGAGGCCGCCAGCACCAGGATGACGGTGAGGGCGATGAGTGCGGGGTGGAGGGACTCCAGCATGGTGGGGATGATGGAGTCGTATCCGTTGGCGGCGATGTTCACGCGGTCGGCGTAGATTCGTCCAAAGCCGCCCATGAAGTAGCATCCGCCGGCTACGACTAGGGCGAAGAGGGTGGAGATGATGGTCCCCTTGTGGATGGCGCCCTCGTTGGTGATGGCGTAGAATTTCTGGACCATCTGGGGGAGTCCCCAGGTGCCCAGGGAGGTCAGGATCACCACGAAGAAGAGATTCACGGGATCGGGTCCCAGGAAGGACGCAAAGACGCCGGGGGTGGCGCCATTGAGGACGCCGGGGACGGGTATGGCGTGGGGATCGCTGGCGGCCGCCAGCTTGGAGAGCGCCGCCGTGAAGCCGCCCTGGCTGGACAAGACCGCCCACACCAGAATCGAAATGCCGGTGAGCATGATGATTCCCTGGATGAAGTCGTTGATGGCCGCCGCCATGTATCCGCCCATGACGACGTAGATGGCGGTGAGCGCCGCCATGAGGATGATGCAGACGGAGTAGTCTAGATGGAATCCCATGGCGAAGAGCCGCGAGAGTCCGTTGTAGAGGGATGCGGTGTAGGGAATCAGGAAGACGAAGATGATGAGCGACGCCCCGACTTTCAGGCCGTCATTCTTGAAGCGCTCCCCGAAGAATTGCGGCATGGTGGCGGAGTCCAGATGCTGGGTCATGACACGCGTGCGACGCCCCAAGATGCTCCACGCCATCAGCGACCCCACCAACGCATTGCCTATGCCCGCCCAGGTGGCCGAAATGCCGTAGAGCCAGCCGAACTGCCCCGCATAGCCCACAAAGACCACCGCCGAAAAGTAGCTGGTGCCATACGCAAAGGCGGTGAGCCAGGGACCCACAGAACGCCCGCCTAATACAAAGCCATTCACATCCGTGGAATGACGGCGGCAATAGACGCCTACACTCAACGTGAGGATGACGAACAGTCCTAGGAAGAGCACGTTGTAGAAGAGAGACATGGAAAAAAAGGAGGAAGGAGGAAGGAGGAAGGAGGAAATTAGGCCAGGGTTTCGGCTTGTGCCGAAACCCCGCGCCGGAATTCCCCGGCGCGTGCGCCTGCGGCGCCAAAGGGCGCCGCAAGTGCGCAAGTGCGCAATGGGCAATGCGCAATGGGCAATGGGCAATGGGCAATGGGCAATGCATGGTACCGCCGGTAGGCGGAAGGGCGCCCGCAAAGCGCGCCATTCGGAAGGGGGGAGTACCCAAAGGACGGGGGGCGCATGCCCCCCGTACCCCCCGAATGGCTTAGGGTAGCGGCATAGGCAATTCGCCGGTGCCGCCGCAGCTTAGGCGGGGGGGGGCAGTACCGCCGCGGTGCGGCCCAAGAGAGCCGCCCCCGTACCGCCGCAAGAGCGGCGGAAGGGCGCCTGCGGCGCCTTACAGGCTAGCCACTAGCCACTAACCTGCTAAGTACTAAATCTGCGGGCAATCGCCCGCATTCGCCGCCGCAAGAGCGGCGGAAGGGCGCCTGCGGCACCTTACAGGCTAGCCACTAGCCACTAACCTGCTAAGTACTAAATCTGCGGGCAATCGCCCGCATTCGCCGCCGCAAGAGCGGCGGAAGGGCGCCTGCGGCACCTTACAGGCTAGCCACTAGCCACTAACCTGCTAAGTACTAAATCTGCGGGCAATCGCCCGCATTCGCCGCCGCAAGAGCGGCGGAAGGGCGCCCGCAAAGCGCGCCATTCGGAAGGGGGGAGTACCCAAAGGACGGGGGGCGGCCGCCCCCCGTACCCCCCCGAATGGCTTAGGGTAGCGGCATAGGCAATTCGCCGGTGCCGCCGTAGCTTAGGCGGGGGTGGGCAGTACCGCCGCGGTACGGCCCAAGAGCCGCCCCCGTACCGCCGCAAGAGCGGCGGAAGGGCGCCTGCGGCACCTTACAGGCTAGCCACTAGCCACTAACCTGCTAAGTACTAAA
>CAVDSU010000002.1:0-8134 GCA_963611685.1 bacterium | reverse complement strand
GTAGCGGCATAGGCAATTCGCCGGTGCCGCCGTAGCTTAGGCGGGGGTGGGCAGTGCCGCCGCGGTGCGGCCCAAGAGCCGCCCCCGTACCGCCGCAAGAGCGGCGGAAGGGCGCCTGCAAAGCGCGCCATTTGGAAGGGGTGGATGCCCGCCTGCCAACGGCAAAAGTGCCTTAGCACTTTTGCAGTGCCTGGTCGAAGTCGTTGCAGAGGTCCTCGATGTTTTCGATGCCGACGGAGAGTCGGATGAGATCGGGGGAGACTCCGGCGGCGACCAGTTCGGCCTCGGAGAGCTGTCGGTGTGTCATGCTGGCGGGATGGAGCACGCAGGTGCGCACATCGGCGACATGTACCACGATGGCGGCCAGCTTCAGGTTATTCATGAGGGTTTCGCCGGCGGCCTTTCCGCCCTTGACGCCGAAGCACATGACGCCGGAGCATCCGTTGGGCAGGTACTTCTGTGCCAGCTTGTGGTCGGGGCTGGACTCCAGTCCGGGGTAGTTTACCCAGGCGATCTTCGGGTGTTTTTCCAGGAAGCGCGCCAGTGCCAGGGCGTTCTGGCTGTGTCGTTCCATGCGGAGATGGAGGGTCTCCATGCCCAGCATGGTGAGGAAGGCGTTGAATGCCATCTGGGGATTTCCCAGGTCGCGGATCCACTGTGCGCGCATCTTCGCGGAGTAGGGGCACTGGGGGAAGTTCTTGGTGTAGATCAGTCCGTGGTAGCTCTCGTCGGGCTGGGTGAACTCGGGGAAATTCCCGTTGTTCCAGTCAAAGTCGCCCTTCTCGATGATGGCGCCGCCCACGCTGGTGGCGTGTCCATCCATGTATTTGGTGGTGGAGTGCGTGACGATGTCGGCGCCCCACTGGAAGGGTCGGCAGAGGAAGGGCGTGGGGAAGGTGTTGTCGACGATGAGGGGCACGCCGTGGTCGTGTGCGGCCTTGGCGAATTTCTCGATGTCGAGGACCACGACGGAGGGATTGCAGAGGGTCTCGGCAAAGACCGCCTTGGTATTGGGGCGGAAGGCGGCCTGGAGTTCCTCGGGAGTGGCGGAGGGCAAGACGAAGGTGAACTCGATGCCGCACTTCTTGAGGGTGTTGGAGAAGAGGCTGACGGTTCCGCCGTAGAGGCTGGAGCAGGCCACCACATGGTCGCCGGCGCCCGCCACATTGAGGATGGCGTTGCTGTTGGCGGCCTGTCCGGAAGAGGTGCATACGCAGGCGACGCCGCCTTCCAGGGCGGCGATCTTCTTTTCCAGGGCATCCACGGTGGGATTCGCCAGACGGGTGTAGAAGAATCCCTCGCTCTTCAGGTCGAAGAGGTCCGCCACGCTCTGGGCGTCGTCATACTTGAAGGTCGTGCTTTGGACGATGGGGCAGACGCGGGGATCGCCGTTGGAGGGGGTATATCCGGCTTGGACGGCCAGGGTTTCCAGATGGTACTTGGGCTGTGTCATGGCGTTTCGTTGGTGTTTTCGGCGGGAGAAGCGGGGTCCTTCTTTCCGGCGGCCTTCCTGCCGCCAGCGGGGATCTGGAACTTCAGCCTGGTGATTCGGTGCTCCTCCACGTGGAGGACGGTGATTTCGACGTGTCGATAGTGGAGCCGTTCGCCGGCAGCGGGGATGCGCCCGGCCAGCTTCAGGACCAGTCCGGCGGCGGTCTCGAAGCCGCTGTGGGGGATGGAGAGCCCCAGGTATTCCTCCAGGACGCCCATCTCCATGCGGCCGCTGCACAGGAAGCTGTCTGCGGAAATCCACTGCACCTGGAAGATCTCGCCCTCCCGGCGGTCCCGAAGATTTCCCACGATGATCTCCACCAGGTCCTCCACGGTGGCGATGCCGGTGACTCCGCCGTATTCGTCCACCACGATGGCCATGGTCTGGGAGGAGCGGCGGAGGTGCTCCAGGGTCAGGCTCACGGGCTGGGATTCGGGGACGAAGAGGATCTTCCGGTCCATGTAGGGCATGAGGGGGCGTTGCAGGAAGGCCTCCTCAGTCTCGGCGGGGTCCTTCATCTCCAGAAGGTCCCGGCAGTCCACCAGCCCCACAATGCAGTCCACGCGTTCGCGGTAGATGGGCAGATGGAGGAATGCGGTGTCGGCGGCCAGGGCGAGTGCCTCGCCCACGGTGGCGGATTCGGGGAGGGAGCGCACTTCGATGAGAGGGACCATGGCGGTCTCCACGGGGAGCTTGTCCAATTCCAGGACGCTCTGGAGCATCTCGCCGGCCTCCTTGTTCACCAGGCCCTGCTCGGTGGCCATCTCCGCAATCGCCTTCATGTCCTCGCGGGTCACCCGCTGGCCATCGGCGGCGGGCTCGTCGTCGCGCCGGCGGGGGGAGAGCACGCGCGCCACGGCGCAGATGAGGATCACGAAGGGCTTCAGGAGGAATCCGAGGAATCCGATGGGTCGCGCGGTACGCAGCGCCAGGGCATTTGCGCTGTTGCGCCCCAGGACCTTCGGGACCGCCTCGCCGAAGACCAGCACCACGGGGGTGACCACCAGGGAGGTGATCCACTCCTCCCAGCTGTTGGGGTCCTGGAGCTGTTCGGAGGCGGCGACGCTGGCCAGCAGCGCGCCGATCATGAGATTCGCCAAGTTCGTCAGGCAGATATTGGCCAGGTTGTTGCCAATGAGGATGGTTCCCAGAAGCCGTTCGCTGTTCTGGAGGAGCCGTCCGGCCAGGCTGGCGCGGGGATCGCCCTTTTCCGCCTGGTTTTGGATCCAGGTGCGGCTGGCGCTGGTCATGGCGGACTCGGTGCAGGAGAAGAATGCGGAGAGTCCCAGGAGTGCCAGGAGGAGGAGGGAAGAGACGAGGATCATGCGCGCTCCTCCTTCCCTTCGGAATTCTCGGGGGCCTCCGGCTGCTTGGAGATGAGGATGGCGGAGGGGATTCTTCCGGCGGTGCGGACCACCTGGAAGCGGTATTTGTCCTCCACGAAGGCGTCGCCGGGGGCGGGGATGCGTCCCAGCCGTTCCATGACGAAGCCGGCCAGGGTCTCGGCCTCGGTGTCGGAGAAATCCCACTGGAGGGTCTCTTCCACCATGCGGAAGCGCGCCCGCCCATCGCCGAGGTATCCGCCGGGGCGTTTCTGGAGGCGGTTCACGTCCTGGCCGCTGAAGGCGTAGCGTCCCACCACCTCCTCCAGGATCATGGAGGGAGTGACCATTCCCAGGGTGCCGCCGTATTCGGAGACGACCACGCAGATGCGCAGGGAGTCCTTCCGCATGGTCTCCAGGAGCCGGTCGATGGGTGCGGCGCCGGGCACGAATTCCACGGGGGTGACGGGCAGGGCGGCGTCCTTGTCGCCATTTTCCAGGGGCGCCCGGAAGGCGGCCAGCGGGGTGTCCGCCAGCGGGGAATTCCGGAATTTGAGCAGATCGGCGAAGGCGAGCGCGCCCCAGATTTCGTCGGGGTTTCCGTGGTAGACGGGAAGGTCTCCCTGGTCGCTCTTTTGCGCCAGGGGGAAGGCCTCGCGGAGGGTGAGGGAGTCGTCCAGGCCGGGCATTTGCGGGCGCGGCAGCATGATCTCCTTCGCCTGGATGCTCCCAAAGCGCAGGATGCGCGCCAAAAGCTCGTGCTCCCGGCGGGTGGCGGCGCCGCCGGAGGTGGCCACGTCGATGGTGGCCACCAGCTCGCCGCTGGTGAGCGATTCCCAGGAGCCCTCGGACTTCCCGGCGCCCAGCAGCGCCTGCACGCCGCGGCAGACCCCGTCCAGGATCCAGAGAAGCGGGGTGAGGAGCCAGGAGAGCACCAGCAGCACGGGCGCACAGCACTTCGCCGCCGCCACATTGAAGCGCAAGCCGTTGATCTTGGGGAGTAGCTCGCCCGCCAGAATCAGTACGGGGGTCACCAGCAGAATGGAGAGCAGTGCGCCCAGGCGCGGGTTGGAGAGATGCCGGGTGAGCAATTCGGCGGTGAGGGCCGCCAATAGGGTGTTGACGAAGAGGTTGCCCAGCAGGATGGTCCCCATGGTCCGCTGGGAGTTCTTCAATAGCTTGTAGATGATGCGGCCCAGCGCGCTCTCGTTCTTGAGACGGCGCAGCTGTGCCTTTCCCAGGGACATGAGGGCGGTCTCCGACCCGGAGAAGAAGGCGGAGGCCGCCAGCAGGAGCAGCACGCCGAACAGGATGGGCAGGAGACTGTGCATGGAATGGGGGGTGTTGTGGACTACTGAGGGGGCAGGGGTCCGTCGTCTTGGAAGAAGGCGGCCAGGAGCCTCTGGAGGCTCTCGGTGTCCTGGAGGCTGCCGGTTTCGCGGGCGGAGTGCATGGCCCAGAGGGGCGTGCCCACATCGGCGGAGGGGATTCCCAGGGCGCCGGAGACGATTCGCCCGATGGTGGAGCCGCAGGGTGCGCCGGAGCGCGGGGTGAAGGTCTGCAGGGGCAACGCGTTCTTTTCGGCCAGCAGCCGCAGGTGCTGTGCGGCGGGCAGGACCGTGGAGTAGTTCTGGTTCGCGTGGAATTTCAGCGCGGGGCCATGACCCATCTTCGGGGCGTCCTCCTCCACGAAGAGCTCGGGGAAGTTCGGATGGAAGGCGTGGGCGACGTCCAGGGAGACGCAGAGGGAGTCCCCGAGCAACCGCGGCAATGCCTGGGGATGCCTCGGCCAGAGGACCGCGGCGATGCGCTCCAGGAGGCTCCGCAAAAAGTCGCTCCCCGCACTCTGGTAGTTCAGGCCCGTCTCCTCCAGGTCGAAGAAGGCGCCCATGGCCAAAACGTCGTCGGGGAGGGACCCCGGATCGCAGAGGGCGCCGGCCAGCGCGTAGCAGCTGACGAGGTTGTCCAGGCGCGGGGACTGCACCAGGTCCCCCAAGACCGTGGGCGCCTCGGCGTCCACGAGGTAGAGCTCCGCCAGAGGCGCGTCGCCATCGGGCTCCAGGCCCCGGGGAAGCAATGCCTTCAGGGCGTCCTTCCGGCTTTTGGCGGGGAGGAATGCGGCGAGCTGCGTCTGGGGATTGTAGTGGAAGCCGTCGTTGAGGTTCGCCAGATGGATCGGCGGATTGGGGACGGTCGCCACCGGTACGCGGCTGTCGACGACCACGATCTGCGACGCGCCCTTCTTGTCGCGGGCGGCCATTCGTCCGGCGAGGCGCAGGGGGCGGTCCGGCCAGGTGGGGAGGGTGGCGCCGCCATAGACCTCCACCGGAATCCGAAGGAGCTCCTTGTCCTGCTGCTTGGCGTCCTTGAGGCGGAGTTTCAGGCAGGGGCTGTCGGTGTGCGACACGCAGAGCCGCAGCTGCCCGGGTTCCGCGGCAGCTTTGGGCGTGCGGAAGGCGGCCAGCGAGGAGCCGTTCCGAAGCAGGAAGTATCCTTTTCCGGGCTCCAGGCGCCACTCCTTCCGGGGATCCAGAAGCTGGAAGCCCCGTTTGCGCAGGAGCTCCCCCAGGACCCCCGCGGCGTGGAATGCCGTGGGGCTCCCGGCGAGGAATTCCGTCAAGGGAGGGAGGAGGAGCGGCGCCTTCGCAGTCATGGTCGCGATTCCTACTTTTCTACTTGGACTCTTCCAGGACCGCCTTGATGCGGCGGATGCCGCGGGAGGAGGACTCCTCCTTCACGATGCGGAAGTGCCCCAGCTCCTCGGTGTTCTTGGCGTGGGGGCCGCCGCAGATCTCCTTGGAGAAGTCGCCAATGCTGTAGACCTTCACGCGCTCGCCGTATTTGCTCTCGAAGATGCCGATGGCGTTGGTCTGCTTCGCCTCGTCCAGGGTCATCTCCTCGCAAATCACGGGGAGCTTCCGCTGGATCTGCTGGTTCACCAGGTCCTCCACCGCCTTCAGCTGCTCGGGAGTCATCTTCTCGGGCCAGTTGAAGTCGAAGCGCAGGCGCTCGGCGGTGATGTTTGAGCCGCACTGATGGACCTCGGAAGAGAGGATGGTGCGCAGCGCCTGGTCCAGCAGGTGGGTGGCGGTGTGCAACCGCGCGGTGGCCTCGCTGTGGTCGGCCAGTCCGCCATGGAACTTCTGCTCGGCGCCGGCCTGGGACTTCTTCTGGTGCTCCTCGGCCGCCTTCCGGAAGCCCTCCAGGTCCACCTTGAAGCCGCGCTCGGCCGCCATTTCTGTGGTCAGCTCGATGGGGAAGCCGTAGGTCTCGTAGAGGTTGAAGGCGTTCTTGCCGGAGATCTGCTTGTTCACCACAAAGTCCGGGACGCGCTCCACCATCTTGTTGAATTCGCGGGTGCCCTTCTCCAGGGTGGTGGCGAACTGCTTCTCCTCACGGTCCAGCTCGTCGTGGATCACCTGCTTGTGGCTGACCAGCTCGGGATAGACCTCGCCGTATTCCTCGATGACCACGTCGGCCAGCTTGGAGGTGAAGGTCTCGGTGAGACCCAGCTTGCGGGCCTCGCGGATCAGCCGGCGAATCAACCGCCGCAACACGTATCCCTGGTCCACATTGCCGGGCTTCACGTTGTCCGCCAGCAGGAAGACGGAGGCGCGGATGTGCTCCACCACCACGCGGGCATGGCGGTTGTCGTAGGTGGCCTCCGGATTGCCGGAGAGCTCCTGGAGCTTCTTGAAGAGGCCGGCGAACAGCTCGGTCTGGTAGGCGCTGGGCACGCCCTCCAGGAAGGCGGTCACGCGCTCCACGCCCATGCCGGTGTCGACATTGGGGTGTTCCAGGGGCACGTATTTCCCGTCCGCAGTCTTGTTGTACTGCATGAAGACGTCGTTCCAGATCTCCACCCATTTGCCGCAGCCGCAGTCGGGACCGCAGTCGGGGCCGCAGTCGGGGCGGTCGGCGACGGGCACGAACATCTCGGTGTCGGGACCGCAGGGGCCGGTCTGTCCGGCGGGTCCCCACCAGTTGTTCTCCTTGCCCAGGAAGGTGATGTTCTTCTCGGGGATGCCGTTCTGCATCCAGAGGTCGGCGGCCTCCTGGTCGCGGGGGGCATTCTCGTCGCCGGCAAAGCAGGTGACCTTGATCTCCTCGGGCTTGAAGCCCAGCTCCTGGGTGAGGAAGAGGAAGGACATGTGGATGGCCTCCTTCTTGAAGTAGTCTCCCAGGGACCAGTTGCCCAGCATTTCGAAAAAGGTCATGTGGAAGGGATCGCCGACTTCCTCGATGTCGTTGGTGCGCAGGCACTTCTGGACGTCGGTGAGACGATTGCCCATGGGGTGCTTCTGACCCAGCAGGTACGGCACGAGCGGGTGCATTCCGGCGGTGGTGAAGAGGCAGGTGGGGTCGTTTTCGGGAATGAGGGGCGCGCTCTTGATCTCGGTGTGTCCGTGGGCGCGGAAGAAGTCCAGGAAGAGGCGGCGTAGCTTTGCCGCATTCATGTCGGGTCGCATGGTGGTGTTTTTCCTTGTGGGGGAGGGGGTTCTATGGTATTGGAAAGAAAGTGCTCCGATTGGGGGAAATGCGTAATTTATTGCGCTTTTTCGGGTCGGGCGCGTGGGGGCGTGCGCGCGGGGAATTCTAGGTGTATGGGCGATCCACGTGTACGATGGCGATGGTGTTGGGCCACAGCGCCTTCAGGATCTCCCGGATGCGCGCCTCCGCCTTGACGGTGTCTGGCTCCACGTCGTAGGGGACCACGCAGTCGAAGATCACGTTGTCGCGGGTGGGACCCGTGACCATCCGGAAGTCGTGGACGCTCACGCCGGGACCCAGCTTCGAGAGTGCCTTCTCCAACAGCTTCCGCTTGCGGGTCAGGTGGTCGTCGTTGGTGCACACGGGATCCATGTGGATCACGCTGACGCATCCCAGCTGGTGGTCCATTTCGTCCATGGCGGTATCCATGGCCTCGTGGAGGCGGAAGATGTCCTGGTCGCCGGGGACCTCGCAGTGCACGGAGATGTGGAGTCGTCCGGGGCCGTAGTCGTGGATGACCAGGTCGTGGATGCCCAGGACCTCGGGGTGGGAGAGGCAGATCTTCCGGACCTTCTTGACCAATGCGGGATCCGGCGTGGTGCCCAGCAGCTGCAGGAGGGGCTCCCGTCCGGCGTCGTAGGCGGTCTTGAGGATCAGCAGGCTCACCACCAGCTCCAGCCAGCCATCCAGGTTCCAGTGCCCGGGAGTGAAGTGGAAGACCAGCAGTCCCAGGAGGGTGGCGCCGGTGGCGAAGGTGTCCGAGAAGCTGTCCAGCCCCGCGGAATGCAGGGCGCTGGCGTGGATCTTCTTGGCGGTGAGCATCATGTAG
>CAVDSU010000001.1:33628-95234 GCA_963611685.1 bacterium | reverse complement strand
AGGGTGCTCAGGTTGCAGGTAGCGCGGAGGAAGAGCTTGAGTACGTGCTTTCCGGCGGGCAGGTGGAGTGTCGTGGCGTCGCTCTTGGTGAGGCTCCAGTCGTTGGAATCGCCGTTGCGCCTCTGGAGGGTGAATTCGCCGGCGTAGTTGTATCCGTCCAGGAGGAGCAGTGCTTTTGTGGGATTGTCCTGTGGGGTCCCGTAGTGGAGAGTGGCCAGGTAGTCGCCCTCCTCGGCGATCTCCACGGTGTAGTTGAGCCATTCGCCGGAGGCGGTGCTTCCGATGGTGGTCTTGCTGGTGTCCACGTCTTCGTTGGCGCGGAAGCCCTGTCTTCCCTGGGTGTTCCCGGTGGTGGAGTCATGGTATGCCACGCCTTCGCCGCCCAGGTCGAATTCGGGGAGATTGAGGGTTCCGGGGATGGGGGCGGGGGTGCCGGAGTAGGGGGTGCTGGCGGCGGCGTGCTGGCGGGTGTCGTCATCGGTGAGGATCTTCGCCAGGATCCAGGGCTCGGTGTGGGAGACATTCCCCTGTTCGTCCTGCACGAGGATGGAGAATGCGTGGAGGGTGTCGCGGAAGTCGGGCACGATGTTCTGGCGTCCGGGATTCACGTAGTTGGTGGTGTTGTAGTATTCCTCGGTGAGTCGGACGGTGAAGTCGTAGGGCGGCTGGCTCTTGTGGTCCAGGAGGAAGCCGCTGTCGAAGAGATAGGCCTGCTTGATTTTCGCCTGCGTGTCGGCGTTGGGGGCGGCCTCTGCGGAGAAGCGAAGGACATCGCCTTCGCGGGAGACCGTCTTTTCCTGGGCGGGGACTTGGGTCCAGGCGATTTGCGGGAGGTTTTCGCCGGGGTATTCGTAGACCCTCACGTAATCGGTGTAGAAGTAGTCGGGGTAGGTGCCCAGGGAGGTCGGTCCGGCGGTCGACTTGCGGTTGATCTGGCTGCTGAGGTGGACGCGCAGGGGGGTGAGTCCGCAGGCGTGGTTGAAGGGGTCGAAGGTGACGGAGTCGTAGGGGCTGTGTGTCGCCTCGCTGTGGATGAGCTTCCCGTTCATGTAGTAGGAGATTTCGAAGGGTGTCCACTTGCAGCCGATGACGGTGTAGGCATTGGGGTCCTCCAGCTTGGGGCCGTTGTAGTTCCAGCTCTTCAGGTTGCCTCCGGTGAGGATATGGAGGTTGTGGTCCAATACGCCGCGTGCGGGCTTTCCCTTTTCCAGGGGCGAGAGGTAGTAGTCTTCGTAGATGTCGATTTCGAAGCCGTCGTAGAAGGCATTCGTGTTGGAGTCGCCGTAGAGCCAGAAGGCGGACCACCATCCGGTCTGGGTCTTGAAGCGTCCGCGCCACTCGAAGTATCCGTAGAGGAAGCTGTCGCGGGTGATGAAGTACGAGCTGCCCTGCTTGCTCTTGGAGGAGTCGGTCCAGTCGCACTTGATGGTGAGGATGCCGTCCTTGACGGTGTGGTATCCCGGGGAGTGCGTCCAGCCGGTCTTCCACTTGGAGCTGTCCACGTCGTCGCCGTCGAAGTCGTCCTCGAAGACCAGCTTCCAGCCCTCCTTTGCGGGGTCGAATTCCTGCTGTGGCGTGATGAGGAAGGGCACGGTGCTGTACTGGCTCTTTTCGCGGGCCTCTCCCAGGCAGAGGTTGTCCAGGGTGGCCTGGCAGCTGTCGCCGGAGAGTTCCAGGAATGCCTGGAGGGGTTCTTTCTGCGTGAAGAAGCTGGAGTCCAGGGCGTATGCGAGGGAGGCCCCGCCGGAGAGGCTGGTGATGGAGAGATCGGCGCGTCCCATGGCGTCTCCGGCGAGCAGGAATTCGGCGGGGAGGGCATCCTTGGGGCAGGTGGTCTCCAGGAGGACGGCGCCGGTGTCCTGCAGGGTGAGTGCCAGGGTGTCCTGTCCCGGGGCGTTCTGGATATTCAGTCGGAACTCCTGGGCGTCGGAATTTTGGAAGACCAGCGAGAGAGTGCCGGCGGTTTCGGTCTCGCCGAAGTTCTGGACTCTGACTCCCAGGGCGCGGGAGGCGTCGCGGTCTTCAGGGAGTGTCGAGAGCTGTGTGGCGGGGGCGATGGCGAGGGTTCCTGCGGCCTGGAAGATGCCCTGTCCGGTGGGCGCCAGCAGTCCGGGTGCGGGGTATCCGGTGATGAGGAGGGGGTCTCCGGAGCACTCCACGTCGGCGTCATTGAAGTCCTCGATCCAGGCGATGCGGGAGAACTTCATGTTGCGGGTGCGCTTTGCCAGCTCCCGGGGGCCGCCCAAGTGGAGCTTGGCGGAGGTGCTGCCGCGGAGGAATTTCACCGCCAGGAGGTTTGTGCCGGCCTTCAGGGGGACGTCCACCACGTGGTTGGAGATGTCGAAGGGCGCCTCGCCGTTGCCGGCGTCCAGGGTATTGATGACCTCTTCGCCGTTGACAAAGCATTGCATCCACCAGTCGGCGCCTGCGCCCAGCGTGTAGGTGCAGGGGAAGTCGGTTTTCAGCTCAGCGAAGACCCAGGCGCACTTTTCGGCCTTTGTCAGGAGGCTCCCCAGGTCCAGGACGTGGTTTGTGCGCTTGACGGTGACGGGGGAGAGTCCGTCCAGGGTCTCGGGCATCTGCGTGAGTTGTTTTGCCGTGGGCAGGAAGTCCTTGTCGACGGGTCCGAAGGCCTTCCAGGCATCGGGGAAGGCGAGCTCGCCGCGGTATTTGCCCTCCACTACGTCGCCCATCAGGTCGGAGATCTCCATCTCGGCGTTCTGCTCCAGCTCGAAGGCCAGGTCCGTGGCGCCGGTTTCGCCGATCTTCACGTTGGTCACCGGCAGGGAAAGCGTGTAGTTCTTCCATTCTTCGGAGAGGACGAAGGGCGCGTCGTAGGGAGGAAGGCCGACCCAGGCGCCGTCGACGGCCCTGAAGCGGAGCTGGAATTTCGCCTTGCCCTTTCCGCGGGCGCGGAAGGAGACGCGCACCGTGTCGCCGCTGCGTGCGGCATAGGTGGTGCTGTTGATGCCGGAGCCCCGCGGGGAGGTCACGTTGGTGAGCTTGAGGGAGTTCCCCGTCTTGCCGCCGCCCACCACGACCTCGACGTTGCAGAGGGGATGGTAGCCGCTCCACTCGTTGAGGATCCAGGGGCTCGGGAGGACATTCAGTCTTCCGCCGTCGGGCACCAGCCAGGTGCCGTTGAGGGAGAGCTCGCGGGCGGAAAGGCCGAGCGCCGCGACAAGGAGAAATAGGAACAGTGGGGAGAGGAACGATTGCTTCATGGCGGGCAAAGGAGACGTGTGAGGGTAGGGACGGAAGAAAGGGTGTGGGGGCACGGGGGCGTTTCCGCCTCGAGGCAAGTTGATCCTCAGAATATAATGGTGTGCGCTCTGGGCAAGCGCCTGCGGCGCATTGCGCGGCCCCTTTTTGGGCAAGAGGGGTTCTGTCAGCATAGTTGCGCGGGGTGACCCGAAGGACGGGAGGGCTGTCGCCCGCCCTCCGTGCCCTTTACTGGCATGGGGAAAGCGCTCCCTTTTTTTGTCCCTTTCCGAATAATTCGGAGGGCGAGTTTCCGGGGGGGTGTCGGGGGTGTTCTAGCGTTGAGGGGGCTTGAAAACCATTTTGCGGTCGCTATATTATGACGCTTTCCTTATCCTACCCCTTTTCATACATTAAAAGACAGTTCAATTTCTGGAGAAAACGACTATGGCAACCAGTACCTTCCGTAACAAGAACGAGGTCCGTCCCCGCAAGACCGGCGTTGACAAGCGCCGTCGCTGCCTGGTGCAGCGCCGCCGCCTGGTGGCTCTTGGCATGAGCGAGGAAGTGGTGGAGAAGATGCCCGTTGACAAGCTCCGCCTGCTGCTGAAGGAGCCCAAGAAGGTGCAGGCCATGCTGGCCAAGGCTGCCGAGGCATAGGCTTCCTTCCTTTTCCATTCCGGCTTTTCGGCACGAGGCGCGTCTCCATTGCGCCCCGTGCCTTTTTTCTTTTATCCGTCAGGAGGCGATAGAAAATCATGCTGTGTCCCAAGTGCCATTCTCTGGAGGACAAGGTCATTGACACCCGTGTGATGAACAACGGGGAGACCATCCGCCGGCGTCGGCAGTGCCTGAACTGCAACTACCGCTTCTCTACCCACGAATCCCTGATTCCGGTGAACATCACCACCGTGTTGAAGCGGGATGGCCGGCGGGAGGAGTTCTCTCCGGACAAGTTGCGGGAGGGCATTCGGATGGCTTGCTGGAAGCGGAATATCAGCACGGAGGTATTGGATCGCCTGGTGGGGGACATCACCATTCGGCTGACGCTGCTGCCCCAGGACGAAGTGCCCTCCAGCGCCATTGGCGAGCTGGTCATGGAGGCCCTGAAGAAGGTGGACGAGGTGGCATACGTGCGGTATGCCTCCGTCTATCGGAAGTTCCAGGATACCAAGGCCTTCGTTCAGGAAATCAAGCAGATGAAGCGTCCGAGTCCCGAGGCCCCCGCGGTTTCCCCCGCGGCAGTGGAGGGCGCCTCTGGCGAGGATGCGCAGGAGTCCCGGTGAGGCTCTCTTCCTTGGGTTTCATGCAGGTCCTGGATCCCGACGCGGGGCAGCTCGTGCCGTTGGATCTGGACCGCCTCCGCGAGGATGTCCGGGGGGCTTTTCGGCGTTGTGGCATCTTGGAGGAGTGGATGGGGGACAACCTGCTGGATGTGCTTTGCGAGCAGTTTCGGCAGGAGCAGTCCGATGGGCTGGAGATCACCCTCCTGGATGTGGAACGGGCCCTTTGCGGGGTCCTGGAGGCCACCGGCTTGGTGGATGTCTGCCAGGAGTTCGTGCATGCCCGCAGGAGTGGCGCCGGCGCCGCGGCGGCCCCCCGCGAGGAGTTCTCCGCGACCCTCCAGGAGTGGGACGGCGAGAGCCTCCGGCGCTTTCTGGAGGATTGTCCGGAGTTGCCCGAGGGGGTGCTTCCTGCGGTGTTGGAGAAGCTCCCCGAGGGGCTGGCGGGAGCGGGGTATCCCCGTGTGAGCCAGGCGCTGGTGCGGGAGTTCGCACGGCATTTGGCGCAGCGTTTCCGGGAGGAGTCCGGGGTGTGTCCGCCGGAGCTCTCTCCCCAGACGCGCGTCCGCTATCTGACCCTGCAGGACTGGGAGGGGCTGCCGCTCTCCGAGGAAGCGCGGCTCCTCCGCGCCCGCGGGGCGCTCTTTTTGCAGCCGGTCTCCGACATCCTCCCTGTGGCAGTGGCGCAGTTCCGCTTGGCGCGGCTCATGGACTTTCCCGACGCGCCGGCCTCTGAGGAGTCGCTGGTGGGCCGTTTGCCGCGCATTGCGGCGTTGTTGACGGAGTGTCTGGTGTTGATGCGGGGGCTCATGGGGCGTCAGTGGCCCGAGGTTCCTGTGGCGTCCGGTCACGCCGTGGTGCGCTTTGCGGATTTTGCGGCGCTGGTGGCGTTGTTGTGTCCGTCTCGCCGTCGGAAGGACCGCCGGGAGCTTGGTTTGCGCCTGGAGGAGGTCCTGCGGGACGCCTTCCGCAATCCGCCTTTCCCGATTCTGGTGCGCTTCCGGTAGGAATGCCTGCCTCCCTCTCGCTGCGCGATTCTGGTTTTTCTCTCCCCTTCTGCGAATTTTCTTTTTCTTCATCCATGGAACCCGAATACGACATTGTGGTGGCCGGTGGCGGCCTAGGTGGTCTCACGGCGGCCAATCGCCTTGCGCGGGCGGGTCACCGGGTATTGCTGGCGGAACAGCATATCCAGCTGGGTGGATTGGCCACCTCCTTCCGTCGCCGGGGGCACATCTTTGACGTTGCCCTCCATGGCTTCCCGTTCGGCATGAAGAAGAGCCTCCGGAAATATTGGGGAAAGGAGTTGGCGGACCAGGTGATCCAGGTGAAGTCCATTCGCTTCCACAATCCCCAGTATCGGTTGGAGTCCACTTTTGACACCCAGGACTTTTCTCGGAAGATGGAGGAGGACTTCCGGATTCCCCGGGAGAGGGTCCAGGCCTTCTTTGCCGACGTGGCGGCCATGAACTATTACGACGACCAGACCATGACCACCCGGCAGTTCTTCCAGAAGCATTTTCCGGGGCGCACCGATGTATGGCGCTTCCTCATGGAGCCCATCTCCTACGCGAACGGCTCCACTCTAGACGAGCCCGCGATCTCCTACGGCATTGTCTTTGGCAATTTCATGAGCCAGGGAGTGTATACTTTTCTGGGTGGCACCGACCGCATGCTGGACATGATGCGGGAGGAGCTCGCGCGCAATGGCGTGGAAGTGCGCATGGGCGCGCGGGTGGAGCGTGTGCTCTTTGAGGGTGGCCGTGTGCAGGGCGTGGTCTTGAATGGCCGGAATGTCGGATGTCGTGCCGTGGTCTCCAATGGTTCCCTTTTCCGCACGGCCTTTGAATTGGCGGGGCGGGAGTTGCTTTGTCCGGAGTATGCCGCGGGACTGGAGGCGGTGCGGCCCTCCACCTCCTCCTGCCAGGTCTACCTGGGAATCAAGCCTGGCGAGAAGATTCCCTACATTGGCGACCTGGTCTTCCATTCCACATACCCCGAGTTCGACGCGGAGGCGCTTTGCGCCCCCAAGCCCACCAGCCGCACCTTCTCCGTCTACTATCCCGAGCTGCGTCCCGGCAGCAGCGAGTGTTCCGTGGTGGCGTCGATGAATGCGCGCTACCAGGACTGGGAGGGTCTTTCGGCGGAGGAGTATTCCGCCCGCAAGGCCGCGTTGGTGGAGGACGCCTTTGGGACGGTGGAGGAGTACATTCCCAATATCCGGAAGATTACGGATTACGTCTGCGCCGCCACCCCCAGGACCTTCCAGCGCTACACCGGACACGTCTACGGCGCGACTTTCGGCACCAAGTTCGAGGGGCTGAAGTTCTCCCAGGATCTGCCGAAGCAGGTTCCCGGGCTCTTCCATACGGGATCCGTGGGAATCATCATGTCCGGCTGGCTGGGGGCCGTCAACTACGGCATCATCGTGGCCAACGAGGTGGACAAGTATTTGGCGTCGCTCTCCTAGCGCAGAAAGAGGAGTCACGAGTTTTTTTTATGGAACAGGAGAATTGGAATCGTCTGGAGAAGCTGTCGCCCTTCGCAGTGCGTGCGGGGTTGGTGGAGACCGGTCGTCAGCGGCTGCTGCAACACCGCAATAAGCTGGCGTTCCTGTTGCTCACGGAGGACCTCTCGGAGAATTCCAAGAAGGAATTCCTGCGGGATTTCGCGTGCCCCATCTACCAGGCGCTCACGATGGAGGAGCTGGAGCGGCTCTTTCCCTTTCAGGGAACGAAGGCGCTGGGCTTTCGGCGCGGACCGCTGGCGGTTAGCATCCAGCAGTGCCTGAAGGGGACGATGCTGCATGTGGAGAATCTCCGCGAGGTGTCGATGCCGGAGTCGCCCCAGGTAGTCCTCTTTGGCGCCGGGTCCTCGGGCGTTCGCCATGCGCGGCTCTGGCGGGATGCGGGTGCGCGGGTAGTGGGATTTGTGGAGGAGTCCCCGGAGCGTCTGGCGCAGTGCGGCACGCGCCTGCAGGAGGTGCTCCGATATGCCCCCGAGGGCTCTCTGGACCCCGAGGAATTGCTGGAGCGCCTCGCTCCCCAGATCGTGGATGTCTGCCTGCCTGCGAGCCTTCATTACCAGGGGTGCCATCTGGCGCTTCGGAAGGGCTGCCATGTGATTTGCAAGGCGCCTTTCCTGGACGAGGTGGGGGATGCCCCGAAGTCCGTCCGCAAACAGCGTGAGGCGCTCTTTTCCCTGGCGGCGCGGCGTCAGCGGCTGTTGGGAATTGCGCAGGCGGAGGAGGACGTATCGCTTTTTGCGCAGGGGAAGGCGACTCTCCCGGAGCGCCCCGTTCCAGAGACGCAGGAGAACGAGTAGCGGGGAGTCATGAGGACCGTCGGAAAAGACGGTCCTTTTTTTGTTTTGTTCGGCATTCTGCTGGAAAATGGATCGCGGGACGCGTATTATCTCTGCAGGCGTGAAAAATTTGGTTACCTTTCCTGGCGAAAGGCGCCTCCGGTCGCGGAGAATGACAGAATTCCGGATTTTTCCTTCCCCTCACAATCCCCCTCAAAACCTAGGAGCAGAACATGAAACGCACTCTTCTCGCTATCTTCGCCCTTTGCGCATGCCTCGCAGTCACTGGCTGTGTGGTCGTGGATGAACCTCATCACAACAAGCGTAGCCGTGACAGCGTGATGCTCGAGCGCAGGCACGATCCCGGCAAGGGCGCCCCCAAGGCCCCCAATCACAAGGTCGAGCCTGGCAAGCCCGGCAAGCCCGGCAAGGTCGAGCCTGGCAAGCCCGGCAAGCCCGGCAAGCCTGGCAAGATGAATCCCGGCAAGCCCGGCAAGATGGAGCCCGGACGCAATTTCTAGCGCGCCTCCTAGCTTCTTTTCCCTAATCTCTCCCCTAACCAAAGGAATCGTCCATGAAACGCAACCTTCTCGCTATCCTCGCTCTCGGCGTGAGCCTCATAAGCACGGGCTGCATTGTCGCCGATGTCCCTCCCGATGGATATCATCGGGATCGTGCGGAATACGACTTCCATTATGGATATGGGGAGGGTGGCCATCGCCGTGCGCCCGCGCCCCCGAAACACCGCGTGGAGCCCCCGAAGCCGCACAAGGTGGAGCCCCCGAAGCCGCACAAGGTGGAGCCCCCGAAGCCGCACAAGGTGGAGCCCCCGAAGCCGCACAAGGTGGAGCCCTCGAAGCCGGACAGACCGCACAAGGTGGAGCCTGTTCGCTTTGAGCCCGACCGTGGGAAGATTCAGCCTGCGAAGGATCGTCCGAAGGCGCAGCCTGCGAAGGATCGTGGGAAGATTCAGCCTGCGAAGGACCGTCCGAAGATTCAGCCGAATCGGGAGCAGCCCGTGCGTCAGCAGCCGAAGGTTCAGCCTGCGAAGGGTCAGAAGAATCCGGGCAAGCCCGGCAAGGCGGAGGAGCGGGGTCACAAGCGTCTGAACAACCGTGACTCCTACGCGCGGTAGGCTCTGGCAGGTGGTCCGAAATGCGCCCGTGGGAAGGCGGAAGGTCTTCTCGCGGGCGTTTTCCTTTGCCGCGGTCCCGAATTTTGGAAAAATCCTTGTGGGGCATTTGCAAACCGTGGAAACGCGCTTATTTTAAGCCCGCTTTTCCTGAGAAACACAGGAGAGGCGCAAGGAATTTAGAAGATGCGGGCATAGCTCAGTTGGTAGAGCGCTACCTTGCCAAGGTAGCTGTCGACGGTTCGAGTCCGTTTGCCCGCTCCATCTTCCTCGATCAAGCCGCTAGAGAAAACGCTTCTCCCGCGGCTTTTTCGTTTTCTACCCCTTTCTTTCCACGACCACGACAGGATGTTGCTCACCGCGGATCTCTTCCAAAAATTGGGCGGATGCCGATTTCTGGCGAAGCGGCTCCTGGAATCCCTCCCCTTGACGGGCACCCATCGGGGACGCCGGGATGGCGCGGGGCTGGAGTTTCAGCAGCATCGCCCCTATGCCGTCGGGGATGACCTGCGGGATCTGGACTGGCGGCTCTATGCCCGAAGCGACTCCCTCCAGGTGCGCACCCATCGTCCGGAGGTGCCCGGGCGCCTGGCGATTCTCTTGGATGCCTCTGCGTCCATGGGGTATCAGGGACAGGATTCCCCCTGCACGAAACTCCAGTATGCCGCATTGTTGGCGGCCTGTGCTGCCTGGATTGCGCGTCGGCAGGGCGATCAGCTGGCGCTTTTTGTGTATCAGGAGGAGCTGGTGGAGGGCTCGGGGACTTTTCTGGAGTGGGAGGGCCTCTGCCGCACTCTGGATTTTGTGCGTCCGTCGGGCGTGGCGTGTCCCCGTCAGGCCTGGGAGCTCTGCACGGAATTCCTGGGGCGACGGGGCACGGCGCTCTGGATCTCGGATTTCTGGGAGGGCGAGCAGGAGTTGCGGAGCCTCTGTCGGGGACTCCAGGATGCCGGCGGAGTGCGCGCCATACAGGTATTGGACCAGGACGAATTGGTGTTGCCGTCCACGGGCATGCGGCGCTTCCAGGATGCGGAGCAGCCAGAGCGCACAGTGGATGCGCTCCCGGAGGCTGCCCGGGAGGACTACCAGGCGCGTGTGAATCAGTATCGGGAGGCCCTCGAAGAGCTCTTCCTTTCCCAGGAAATTCCGTTCTTGAGCGTGAGCACGGCGCAGGATCCGGCGGAGGCGGTGCGGCGTCTTTCGGAGGGCTAGTGTCGGTGTTGGGACGTGGGGGAGGGGCGTCGGCCGAGGGTGTGACAAGGGGTATATTAAGCGCGTTGTTTTTCCCCTCCTGAGAATCGTGCGTGCGCGAAGTTTTCCGGGAGGGTTGCGGGGGAGGGAGGTCTTCCTCCCCTTGTCGCGGACGCTCCTTTTCCCTCTTTTTCTGGGAGATTCCCCATCGAATGTACTGGTATATCAAATATCCCCTTATCGTTCTCTTGATTTTGGCGTTGCTGGGTCTGGCGGGACTGCTTTGGCGCTCTTGCTCTGGCCCGGAAGAGAGCGGCAGCGCGCCTGTCGTGGAGACGCCGTCGCCTGCTGCGCTCCCGGAGGAGATCGCCAAGGCTCCGGAGAACCTCCCGGTGCCCCTGGCTGCTCCCGCGGATTCCACCACCACTGCTGAACCTGCGGCGCCCCTGGCTCCCCCCGATGTGGAAGAGCGCCTGGCAAGCGCCCGCGCGCAATTGGATCGCGGAATGCTGGAGGCCGCCCGTGCCCTGGCGCGGCAGGTGATGAAGCGGAATGACGTAGTGGAGTTCGATCCCGTGTGGCGGGAGGCCGTGGCGATTGTGGATGATGCGGATCGCCGTCTGATGAATTCCTCGGCGCCCGCTCGCGAAAAGAGCTTCTACCGCGTGGTGCGCGGCGACTCCCTTGCGCGCATCGCCAGCCGATACTACACCAGCGTTGGCGCGCTGATTCGCTGCAACGAGAGCCTCCATCGGGAAGACGGGCGGGACCCCGTGATTCGCCCCACCCAGACCCTCACGTACATTCGCGGCACGTGGTCCATTCGCGTCTCCAAGCAGCACTTCCTGCTGATGCTCTATTTGGATGGCGAGATCTACCGTGTCTGGACGGTCGGCATTGGCCGTGAGAACCGGACGCCGGCGGGGAGCTTCCTGATTACGGGCAAGCTGACGGATCCCGCCTGGACGCCCCCCGGCCGCAACATCCCGCCGGGCGACCCCGAGAATGTGCTGGGCACCCGCTGGCTGAAGTTGACGCCGGTGGACGGCACGGATCCCAGCCTGGAGGGCTATGGCATCCACGGCACCACGGAGCCCGATACCGTGGGCACCAGTTGCTCGGCTGGATGCATTCGCATGCGGAACGAAGAGGTGGAGGAACTCTACGACTTCATCCCCATGCCTGGCGGCACCACGCCTCCCGTGAGGGTCTCCATCGAGGAGTAGCACCGCCATGCCGGAAGGAAATCTGGATTTTGCGGAGCCCCTCTTGGAGCTCGTGCGGCGGGCGGAAGAGCTGCAGCGCCACGCCCAGCAGAATCATCTGCGCCTGGATTCGGAGCTCAAGGAGCTCTTCCAGAACCTCGAAAAGGTGGAGGAGCTCTTCCAGAAGAACCTGACTGCCTGGCAGAAGGTCCGCCTGGCACGACACCCCCTGCGCCCTCATCCGCAGTATTTCTGCAGGATGATCTTCTCCGATTTCATGGAGCTGCATGGCGACCGCCGCTTTGGCGACGACTGGGCCGTGGGCGGCGGATTTGCGCGGTTGCAGGGGAAGCCCGTCATGGTCATCTTCACCCGGAAGGGCCACAACCTGGAGCAGTATCTCAAGAACCACTTCGGCTGCCCGGAACCCGAGGGATACCGGAAGGCGCTGCGCCTCATGAAGCTGGCCGAGAAGGCCGGATGCCCCATCGTCACTCTGGTCGACACTCCCGGAGCCTTCCCCGGAATCTCCGGCGGCGAACGGCATATCGGCGAGGCCATAGCCGTGAATCTCCGGGAGATGTTCCGCCTCACTGTCCCCGTGGTCTGCGTGATCACGGGGGAGGGCGGCTCCGGCGGCGCACTGGGATTGGCCGTGGGAAATGTGGTCCTCATGCTCTCCAATGCATACTATTCCGCCATCACCCCCGAGGGCTGCGCCGCAATCCTCTGGCGTGACGAAAACCGCACCGCCGATGCCGCGAAGGCACTGAAGCTCACCGCCGAGGACCTCCTCCAGCTGAAGGTCATCGACGCAATCGTCCCAGAACCCCTGGGCGGAGCACACTGCAATCCCGGCGCCGCTGCCGCAATCCTGAAGAATGTCCTGATCCAAACCCTGAAGCCCCTCTGGACAAAGTCCCCCGCACGGCTGAAGGAAAAGCGATACGAACGCTTCCGCAGAATGGGCGTTTTCGAGGAATAGAGGGCCGCGCCAAGGCAAGCGGCTCATGGGCGATATGGGATGGCGAAAGAGGGGGGAAAACGGGGCGCGGACTCCTGACTTGCATTGCCCGTCTCGCCGTCCGGCATAAACTCTGCCAATTCCTGTCAAAAGGCGACAGAATCCCTATTACGAGTTATTTTAACGAGATTTTCGGGATGCCGTTATTTTTTTCCGTGGCGTCATTGGAGTTGTCGATGGCGTCGGACTTTTAGTTTTTAGCAGTGTCCTCCCTGTGATTTTGCGTGGGAGGAGAGGGATTTTGATGGACCAGTCGAAGATTCGCAACATTGCCATCATCGCGCACGTCGACCATGGCAAGACCACATTGGTGGACCAGCTCTTCAAGTTCAGCGGGATGTTCCGTGACAACCAGAAGGTGGAGGAGTGCATGATGGACTCCAACGCCATTGAGCGTGAGCGCGGCATCACCATCACGAGCAAGAACGGGTCCTTCATGTACAAGGACTACACCATCAACATCATCGACACTCCCGGACACGCGGACTTTGGCGGTCAGGTGGAGCGCGTGTTGAAGATGGCGGATGGCGCGCTGTTGCTGGTGGACGCCCAGGAGGGCCCCATGCCCCAGACCTTCTTCGTGCTGAAGAAGGCGCTCTCCCTCTCTCTGCCGATCGTGGTGGTCATCAACAAGATCGACAAGCCCGCCGCGCGTCCCTACTGGGCGGTGGACCAGGTCTTCGATCTCTTCGTGCGCCTGAACGCCCCCGACGACCTGCTGGACTTCCCGGTGGTGTATGCCTCCGGGCGTGACGGCTGGTCCGTGGACAACCTGGATGACGAGCGCAAGGACCTGACGGCGTTGTGCGAGCACATCATCAAGGACATTCCGGCGCCCAAGGGCTCTCCGGAGGGCCCCCTGCAGGTGCTGATCTCGACCCTGGACTACTCCCCCTATTTGGGTCGTATCGGCATCGGCAAGATTACCAGCGGCAAGATCGACATCAACCAGGCCACGGTGGTGGCCATGCGCGACGGCACTCTGAAGCCCGCGCGCATTGCGCAGATCTTCCGCTTTGAGTCCAACAAGAAGTTCCAGGTCAACGAGGCCTCCTGCGGCGACATCGTGGGCATCGCGGGCATGAATGACGTGACGGTGGGATGTACCTACACCTCTCCGGAGAATCCCATTCCCCTGCCGCCCATGCCCATCGACCCGCCCACCATCTCCATGAACTTCCTGCCCAATGGCTCGCCCTTCGCGGGTCAGGAGGGCACCTACGTCACCAGCAGCCACCTGGAGGAGCGGCTCCGTCGCGAGACCATGTCCGACGTGGCATTGCAGGTGGTGCCGCTGGGGGTGGGGCAGGGCTTCACGGTCTCTGGCCGTGGCGAGCTGCACCTCTCGGTGCTCATCGAGCAGATGCGCCGTGAGGGCTACGAGATGGAGTGCACTCGTCCCGTGGTGATCTACCAGACGGGTCCCAACGGCGAGAAGCTGGAGCCCTTCGAGGAGCTGACCGTGGATGTGGACCAGAATTACGTGGGTCCCGTCATGGAGAAGCTGGGGCTGCGGAAGGGCCGCATCCAGTCCATGGAGACGGACAACGGCATGGCGCGCATCGTCTACCTGATTCCCACCCGCGGCCTTCTGGGCTACCGTTCCGAATTCATGACGGACACCAAGGGCCTGGGCGTGATGAACTACCTCTTCAGCGGCTACGAGCCCTACGCGGGCGAGATCGTCTACCGGCAGCATGGCGCCATGGTCTCCATGTGCGCCTGCGACGCGGTGCCCTACGCGCTGTTCAATCTGCAGGAGCGCGGACGGCTCTTCCTGGGCCCCAACGTGAAGATCTACGCCGGACAGATCATCGGCGAGAATGCCCGCGAGGGCGACATGCTGGTGAATCCCGGCAAGGCGAAGAAGCTGACCAACGTCCGTGCCGCGGGCTCTGACGAGAACATCATTTTGACTCCGCCGGTGCAGATGAGCCTGGAGGACTGCATTAGCTTCATCAACGACGACGAGCTGATGGAGGTGACTCCCAAGAGCATTCGCCTGCGCAAGAAGGTCCTGAAGAAGTGGGGCTGGAGCGGCGGCAACGACTAGCGGCCACGTCTGGTCCCTCTCATCTCCCCATGAAGAACATCTGCCAAAACAAGCGGGCGTATCACGACTACCAGGTGCTGGAGAAGCTCCAGGCGGGCATTGCCCTGACGGGCACGGAAGTGAAGTCCTGCCGCAATGGCGGAATGTCCCTGGCGCAGTCCTACATCGCCATCGACCAGCGCGGAAATGCGCAGTTGCTGGGATGCAATATTGCGCCGTATGCCATGGGGAGCTACAACAACCACGCGCCCACGCGGCAGCGTCAGCTGCTCCTCCACAAGAAGGAGATCCGGAAGCTGAAGCGTTCCACGGAGGCGAAGGGGCTGACCATTATTCCCCTGGAGGCCTATTTCGACGACCGGGGGCACATCAAGCTGGACATTGGCGTCTGCCGAGGAAAGAATCTCCACGACAAGCGGGACGCCATGAAGGAGCAGCTGGACCGCCGGGAGGCCGAGCGCGCCGTGAAGGGCGGCGCCCGGGGCTAGCGTCGGCGCGTGCGCCGGATGCCTTCGTCCGGCAAGGGGAACGAGAATGCTTGTATCCGATTTTGACTTCGAATTGCCTCCCGAGCTCATTGCGCAGCGCCCCTTGGCGGATCGCGCGGCGGCGAAGATGCTGGTGATGGAGCGCGCCACGGGCCGGAGGCTCTCCACGGATTTCCACCATTTTGCGGAGTATCTGCAGCCGGGGGATTGCCTAGTGCTCAACGACACCCGCGTCATTCCCGCGCGCCTCTGGGGGCATCGTCCCGAGACCATGGGGAAGGTGCAGGTCTTCATGTTGGAGAGTCGTGGCGGGCGTCAGTGGCAGGTTTTCTTGAAGCCGGGTCGTCGCCTGCGCATAGGCGCCCGCATTGTGTTGGATGGCGATGGCAGTGGCCTCACGGTGCTGGAGAAGGCGCCCGATGGCGCCTGCCTGGTGGAGTTCGACCGTGACGACGTCCTGGAGATTCTGGAGAAATACGGCAAGACGCCGTTGCCGCCCTACATCACCCGCGAGGCGGAGGAGTCCGACAAGGAGGACTACCAGACGGTCTATGCCCGGAATCCCGGCAGCGTGGCGTGTCCCACGGCGGGATTGCACTTGACGCCGGAGATCTTGGCGGAGCTGGAGGCAAAGGGCGTCTCCCTGGCGCGCGTCACCCTTCATGTGGGCGCGGGGACCTTCCGGCCGGTGGAGAGCAAGACCATCGAGGAGCACGTGATGCACGAAGAGCGGTATTTCCTGCCCCAAGAGACCGCGGACATCATCAACGGCACCCACGAGCGGGGCGGGAAGGTCTTTTGCATGGGCACCACCTCCGTGCGCACCCTGGAGACCTGCGCCGATCCCGAAAATCTCGGCAGGGTGATCCCCGGCACCGGCCGCACCAGCATCTTCCTCTATCCCCCAAAGAGGCTCCGGGTCACCGACGGACTGCTCACGAACTTCCATCTCCCGCAGTCCACGCTGCTCATGCTGGTGTGCTGCCTGGCGCCCCACGACCAGGTCATGGAGGCATACCGCCAGGCCGTCCAGGAACGCTACCGCTTCTTCAGCTACGGCGACTGCATGCTCCTTCTGCCACCCGGGCGGCAATTATAGTAAGCGCGCTTTCCCGCACGCCGCTTCGGCAAAAAAATCGTCCCCCTCCAATTCCCCCATTCTTTTTCTTCTCTGCCATGAAACTCCAGGGTTGCTACACCGCGCTTGTCACTCCTTTCCGCAACGGAGTGGTGGATTATCCCGCCATGGAGGCGTTGTTGGAGCGCCAGATTGCCGGCGGCGTGGCCGGCGTGGTCCCCGTGGGCACCACGGGCGAATCTCCCACCCTGACCATGGAGGAGCACATCGACGTCATCCGTTTTGTGGCGGAGAAGGTCGCCGGCCGTTGCCAGGTCATCGCGGGAACGGGCGGCAACTCCACGGAGGAGGCCATCCGCTTGACCAAGGCAGTGGCGGACATGCAGGTGGATGCCACCTTGCAGGTGACTCCCTACTACAACAAGCCCTCCTCCGAGGGACTGTATCGTCACTTCACCACGGTGGCGGAGTGCACCAAGCTGCCGATCATTCTCTACAATGTGCCTGGACGCACCGGCAAGGAGATCCCCCTGGACGTGGTGGCGCGCCTGGCAAAGCATCCCCAGGTGGCCGCCATCAAGGAGGCCGCCGGCAGCGTGGAGCGCGTCAACGCCATCCGCCGCATCTGCGACTTGACCATTCTTTCTGGCGACGACAGCCTGGCGCTGCCCATGATGTGCGTGGGCGCCTCCGGCGTGATCAGCGTGCTTTCCAATGTGGCGCCGGAGGCCTACTCCGAGATGTGCCGCCTGGCGCTTGCCGGCGACTACACAAAGGCGCAGGCGATCCACCGACGCTTCTATCCCCTGGCGCACGACCTCTTCCTGGAGGCCAACCCCATTCCCGTGAAGGCCGCCATGGCCGCCATGGGACTCATGGACGAGGAATACCGCCTGCCGCTCTGCGAAATGGGCGCCGCAAACCGGGAGACCCTCATGAATACCATGCGGTCCCTGGGACTCATCCACTAGCCGCCTCCCGCGTCCATGAGCGAATTCTCTAACAAGCCCGTGCGCGGCGTGCAGTTCGATTTGGTGGACCTACCGCCGGAGGGACTGGAGCTCTCGGGCAGCGTGCCTGCCGAGGAGCTCTCCCTGGAGGACGAGGAGCGCTTCCGCTTCCTCTCTCCCGTGGAGTATCGCCTCCGCCTGGAGGCCATCAATGGCGGCAACGACCTGCTGGTGCAGGGGAAGCTCTCCGTCCAGATGGAGGCGGTCTGCGACCGTTGCGAGGCGGCGTATTCATGGAAGATCGAGACGGATGACGTCTGCCATGAGGTGGAGAATGCCTTCGGAACCACGGTTGATCTGTCAGACGGGCTTCGAGAGGATATATTAATGGCTTTTCCGCAGAGATTCCTCTGCCGCGAAGACTGTCTGGGATTGTGCCCGCACTGTGGGGCGAATCTGAACGAGGGTCCCTGCGGCTGTCCCGACGAGGGCGAGGAGGGCTTCGAAGAGGAGAATCCATGGTCCGCCCTGGATGGTCTCTCCCCCAGGGAGTGACGAGCAATTTTTTTGTCAAATTGGAAACCGCCCGTCTGTCGGGGACTTTTCCCGTGGGCGAGGCGACAAGTCATCAACGAAATCAGGAGCTTAGAGAACAATGGCTGTTCAGCAGTGCAAGAAGTCCAAGATGCGTGTCCGTCAGCGTAAGGCCCAGATCCGCTATCGCGGCCTGGAGCCCCACACCTGCACCAACTGCGGCGCGCCCTGCCTGCCTCACCGGATCTGCACCGCTTGCGGTTACTATGATGGCAAGCAGGTGCTCCAGCTCAAGGGCAAGGAAGCATAAGGCGTCGCCTGGGAGACGATAGAGTCATACTCTCCCGCTCAATCTGCGAAATCCACTCGAGGGGTTTCGCAGTTTGTTTTTAAACACGCGGCGCGTCGAGGGGGGACCTCGCCGGCGCCGGAGTTTTTTCAATCATTGCACGAAATATGTCCGAACCGAAGGCCGTCGTTGCCGTGGATATGATGGGAGGCGACTTTGCGCCCGCAGCCGTCCTGGATGGAGTCGCGGAGGCGCTGGCGCGCTTTGGCGAGGACTACGCCTACCTCCTGGTGGGACCCCGCGACGAGGTGATCCGCGGCCTGAAGGAGCGCGGCATCTCCGAGTCGGATCCCCGGCTCTCCTTCGAGGACGCGCCGCAGGTGGTGGGCATGGACGAGCATCCCGTCCGCGCGCTGCGGGAGAAGCCCCGCAGCTCCATTGCCGTGGCGATGGACATGGTGAAGACGGGCCGCGCCGGCGGCGTCTTCAGCGCGGGCAATACGGGCGCCGCGGTGGGCGCCTCCTTCCTGAAGTGGCGGATGCTGGAGGGGCTCTCGCGTCCCGGCATTGCCACGGTCCTGCCTGGGGAGAAGCATCCCTGGGTCCTGATGGACTCCGGCGCCACGGTGGACTGCACGCCGCTGATGCTGGCGCACTTTGCGGTCATGGGCGACCTCTATGCGAAGCAGGCCCTGGGGCTTTCCGAGCCGCGGGTGGGTCTGTTGAGCAATGGCACGGAGGAAGGCAAGGGCAATCGACAGGTCCAGGAGGCCTACGCGCTGCTCAAGAAGATGCCCGGCATTCACTTTGTGGGCAACGTGGAGGGCCACGACCTCTTCCGCGACGTGGTGGACGTGGTGGTTTGCGATGGCTTCGTGGGCAATATCGTCCTGAAGACCAGCGAGCAGCTCTCCAAGTCCCTGGCGGGCATGATCAAGGAGTCCGTGATGCAGAAGACCCTCTGGAAGGTGGGGGGGCTGCTCTGCAAGGGCGCCTTCGGCGAGCTCAAGCGCCGCACGGATGCCAGCGAAGTGGGCGGCGCGCCGCTGTTGGGCGTGAAGGGCTGCTGCGTCATTGGACACGGGAATTTCCAGGGGCATGGCGTGGCCAATGGCATTCGCGCGGTGGCTGAACTGATTTGCAATCAGATGAACGGCCGCATCGTGGAGGCGGTGCACCAGTACGCGCTGGACACCCTCGAGTAGCTGCCGGGGGCGGGGGAGGGGACTCCCCGGTTCCGCGCATTTTCATTTTTCCAAGGGGGGAGTTCTTTCCTTCCCTTCGCAAAGGCCGACATTCCACATTTTCCGGGATGTCGGCTTTCTTGAATCCCCGAATTGGGGCGGCGTTTCTCAAAACATCTTTGCTGTTGCACCATGGAAAACAGGACCGCATTTATCTTTGCAGGGCAGGGCGCCCAGCATCCCGGAATGGGGCATGCGCTTTGCCAGGAATCCCGCGCGGCGGCGGAACTCTTCCGTCGTGCGGACGCCGTGCTCGGGTGGTCCATTTCGCATCTGTGCTTCGAGGGCACCATGGAGGAACTCACCGCCTGCGCCGCTTGCCAGCCGGCGATCTTCGTCTGCAGCCTGGCGGGCTATGCCGCCTTCCGGGAAAAGGCGGGCGAGGACTGGAAGCCCGTGGCGGCGGGCGGTCTCTCCTTGGGAGAGCTCTCCGCATTGACCGCGGCGGGCGCGGTGGATTTTGAGACGGGCTTGCGCATGGTGGCGCGCCGAGGCGAGCTCATGGACCAGTGCTGCAGGCGCCAGGCCGGCGCCATGGGCGCGGTGGTGGGCTGTCCCGAGGAGGAATTGGAGGCGGCCTGTCGGGAAGCGGGCGTGTGGGTAGCCAACTACAATTGCCCGGGGCAGCGCATTGTCAGCGGCCTGCAGGAGAATGTGGAGAAGTGCCTTTCTCTCTTGGTGGGAAAGGCGATGAAGCTGCAGAAGCTGTCGGTGGCCGGCGCCTTCCACTCGCCCCTCATGGAGGATGCGGCGAAGGCCTTCCGGGAATACTTGGATACTGTCGACATCCAGGCACCCGAAATCCCCATGGTGCACAATGTGACCGGCGACTGGACGGATGCCCCGGGAAGCCCCTCCCTCCGGGATCTGCTGGGACGGCAGGTGTGCTCGCCCGTCCGCTGGGAACAGTGCGCCGGAAAGCTCATGGACTGCAGCGACGCCATGGAGGAGACCGGACCCGGAAAGGTGCTCCAGGGACTCTGTCGGCGCATCCGCCGCGGATTCCCCGTCCATTCCATGGAACTGTAGGAATTTTCTCAGACCGAAAACCATCCCCAACGCAACGAAGGAGACAGGAGTTTTTTTATGGGCATTTTAGCGGGACAGACCGCCGTGGTGACGGGCGGAACCAGAGGCATCGGGCGTGCCATTGTGGAGAGCTTCGTGAAAGAGGGCGCCCGGGTGGCGCTTTTGGGCACTCGCCTGGAGAGCGCCCAGGCGGCAGCCAGCGAGGTGGCCGGCCTCTGCCAGGTCTCCTCTGAAATGGTGACCGGATACGCCTGCGACATCAAGAATACCGCCGAGGTTCAGAAGACCTTCGACCAAATCCTCCAGGACTTCGGACAGCAATTGGATGTCCTCGTGAACAACGCCGGAATCACTCGCGATAACCTGGTCATGAGACTCCCCGAGGAGGACTGGGATGCCGTGCTGGACACCAACCTCAAGGGCGTGTACAACTGCATCCGCGCTGCCGTGAGACCCATGCTCAAGCAACGCCACGGACGCATAGTCAGCATCTCCTCCGTGGTCGGAATCATGGGCAATCCCGGACAGGCGAACTACGCCGCCGCAAAAGCCGGCATCCTGGGACTCACCAAGGCCGTGGCGCGGGAACTGGCGAGCCGCTCCATCACTGTCAATGCCGTGGCACCCGGATTCGTCCAGACCGCCATGACCGACGCACTCCCCGAGGCCGCCAAGGAAAAGCTCAAGACACAGATCCCCCTGGGAAGAATCGCACAGCCCGCCGAGATCGCCAGCGCGGTGCTCTTCCTGGCGTCGCCGGCCGCCGGATACATCACCGGACAGGTCCTCTCCGTCGACGGCGGACTGGCAATGTAGAGACGCCCCCACTGCCACGCCCTTCGCGCTGGCCGGACAGGGGGTGGCGCATGACTTGAAAAACGGTGGGGAGGCATTATTTTACGAAAACATTCTACCAAAAGGGGAGAATTTGCGCATTTTGTCATGAATTTTGCGCTATTGTCTAGTTTTCTTCCCCCAGTCCGTCTTTTTTTCTGTCACTTTTTTCAACATCCCATCGATTAGGAGTTTCGTTTCTTATGGAAGCAGAGAACAGTGTTTTGGAGCGTGTCCGCAAAGTCATCGTGGAGCAGCTTGGTGTCCGTGAGGACCAGGTGGTCCCCACCGCCCGTTTCATCGAGGACCTGAACGCGGATTCCCTGGACATTGTGGAGCTCGTGATGAAGTTTGAGGGCGAGTTCGATCTGCCCACCATTCCGGATGATGTGGTGGAGAACATGCAGACCGTCGGCAAGGCTGCGGAGTACATTGAGAAGGCCATCGCCGAGAAGAAGGCCGAGGGCTGATTCTTGCAGTCTTCCTGCATTTGATTTGACAGGGCCGCAGTCTTTCTGAGATTGTGGCCCTTTTTTGATTGATTCCCCTTTTGTGCGCCGGCCGTTTTTTTGTGGATGGCGTCTTTTTGTGTCGCGCGTGCGGGCGTACGCGGGGGTCGTGTGTGGAGTTTTTTGAGAGAGGCAGTAGGAGAACTGAGATGGAGCGATTCGGCCGTCGTGTCGTAGTAACGGGTCTGGGTGTAGTCTCGCCCCTAGGGTCTTCCGTGGAGGAGGTCTGGTCGAACCTGCTGTCTGGCGTCAGCGGCATTTCGTTGTTGGAGGGCTACGGCGAGGAGTATCGTTGCCGGATTGGCGGGCAGGTGCGCGGGCTGGACCTGGAGAAATTCCTTTCCGTGAAGGAGCAGCGCCGCATGGATCCCTTCTGCTGGTATGCGGTGGCGGCCAGTGACCAGGTCATGGAGGACAGCGGCCTGAAGGCGGGCGAGAATATCGATCCCGAGCGCATTGGCGTCATGATCTCCTCCGGCATTGGCGGGCTGCAGACCATCACTGCCCAGGATGCCGTGCTGGCCAAAGAGGGTCCCCGGCATGTCTCCCCCATGACCGTCCCCATGATGATCGGCGACATGGCGTCTGGCGTGGTGGCGATCCGCCATCATCTCCAGGGACCCAACTTCGGGATTGTCTCCGCGTGCGCCAGCGGCCTGCACGCCATCGGCGAGGCCTCCTGGATGATTCGCCGCGGCGATGCCGACGCCGTCATGTGTGGCGGCACGGAGAATGGCATCATGACTCTGGGAATCGCCGCCTTCGGTTCCATGAAGGCGCTTTCCGCCAACAACGCCGATCCCCAGGGCGCCAGTCGGCCCTTCGATGCCGAGCGCGATGGCTTTGTGCCGGGCTCTGGCGCCGGCGTGCTGATGCTGGAGGAGCTGGAGCACGCCCGCGCCCGCGGCGCACGGATTTTGGCGGAGGTCACGGGATATGGCGCCACCGGCGATGCGTATCACGTGACCGCGCCCTCCGCGGATGGCAGTGGCGCCGCCCGCGCCATTGGCATCGCCCTGCAGCATGCGGGGGTCTCTCCCGAGGAAGTGGGCTATGTGAATGCCCACGGCACCAGCACCGCCATGAACGACGCCGTGGAGACCAAGGCGCTGAAGCTGGCGCTGGGCGAGCACGCCTACAAGACCCCCATTTCCAGCACAAAGTCCATGACGGGGCACCTGCTGGGCGCCGCCGGCGGCTTTGAATCCATGGTCTGCGTGAAGGCCATCCAGACCCGCAAGGCGCCGGGCACCATCAATCTCCATCATCCCGATCCCGCCTGCGATCTGGACTACATGGCCAATGAATCCCGGGAATTGCCGGAGCTGCGGCACGCGTTGAAGCTCAACATGGGCTTCGGCGGCCACAATGCGGCGGTGCTCTTCTCCCGCTTTGAGGGCTAGGATATGGCGGTCTTTCTGCAGGACAATGGTCTGCGGCGCACGGTGCTTTCGGGCGTCCAGCGCGTCGTGGTGAAGGTGGGCAGCAAGCTCCTTCGGGAGGCCCCCGAAGAGCGTTGCCGCGCCTTGGTTGGCGAGCTCATGGAGCTCCGGGAAAAGGGCATGGAGGTGATTCTGGTGACCAGCGGCGCCATTCCCCTGGGAATGACCATCCTAGGCCGGAAACGCCGCCCCGCCGATTTGGCACGCGTCCAGGCGCTCTCCGCCCTGGGGCAGGGATACCTCATGCGGCACTACGAGAATGCCTGCGAGGCCTTCGGCGCCCACTGCGCACAGTTGCTGCTTACCGCCGCCGACCTGCGGGATCGGGAGCGGAATGTGCGTGTGGCGGGATGCATCCGCGCTTTGCTGGACGATGGCGTCCTCCCCATCATCAACGAGAACGACTCCGTCTGCGTGGACCAGATCAAGATCGGTGACAACGACACGCTCGCCGCCATGGTCGCCACCATGATGAATGCCGATCTCACGGTTTTGCTGACCACCGTGGACGCCTTCCACAAGACTCGGGAAGACGGCTCCTATGGCGAGCGCTTCAGCGTGGTTACCTCTTTGGACGAGGGGATCCTCTCCATGGCGGGCAACACTGACGGAAATCCCTATTCCACTGGCGGCATGATCACGAAACTCCACGCCGCTTCCATTTGCATTGGCGGCGGACACGCCATGGGCATTGTGGAGGGATGGGATTTTGGAAATCTCCGCCGCTTTATGGCGGGCGAGGATATCGGGACCCTCTTCTGCCAGGGCGTCTCCCGGAACCGGATGCACTCGTGGCAGCGGTTCCTGGCATTCTTCTCGGAGCCCATGGGGAGCCTGGTGGTGGATGAGGGCGCCGTGAAGGCCCTCGTTCAGGAAAACCGGAGCCTCCTTCCCGGCGGCGTGCTGGGCGTCTCCGGAGTCTTCCGCAAGGGCGACCCCGTCCAGATCCTGGATGGCACCCGCCGCGAGATCGCCCGCGGCATTGCGAATTTCTCCAGCGACGAGCTGCTGCGCATCTGCGGCGCCAAGAGCTCCCAGCTGGCCGAACTGCTGGGACACGCCGTGGACTCCCCCGAGGCCGTCCACAAGGACTACCTGGTCCTGCGGTAGCGCCTCTCGCCTCGACTCTCTTTCAAAACTGCCTTCCTTTCTTCGCCCACGCCATCCTTCTGGGGACGGGGCACAGCACCTACTTGGAATCTATGGAACTCCTCTCTCCTGCCGGTAATCTAGAAACCGCCGTGGCCGCTTTCCACTATGGCGCCGATGCGGTCTATGTGGGACTCAAGCAATTCTCCGCCCGCGCGGATGCGGAGAACTTCACCATGGAGGACCTGGAGGTGTTGCTGGGCGTGGCCCATGATGACCGGGAGCATCCCCGGAAGGTCTACGTGGCGATCAATACCCTTTTGCGCCAGGAGGAGATCCCCCAGGTGGTGCCCATGCTCCTGCGCCTGCGGGATCTTGGCGTGGATGCCCTCATTGTCCAGGACCTGGGCGTCGCCCACTTGGTGAAGACCTACCTTCCCGAAATGCCCCTCCATGCCTCTACGCAGCTGGCGATCCACAATGTGGCCGGAATGGTGGAGTGCCGCGACCTGGGATTCGACCGCGTCATCGCCGCACGCGAGGTCACCGAGCCGGAGCTGGCGCAGATGGCCGCAGTGCCCAATATCGAGCTGGAGGTCTTTGCCCACGGCGCGCTGTGCTACGGATACAGCGGGCTCTGCTTGCTCTCCAGCGTCCTCCACGATCATAGCGGCAATCGGGGCGACTGCTCCTACGTGTGCCGCAACTGCTGGTCGGTGGAGGGAGAGGATGGCGAGACCCTCTCCGAGGGATGCCATCTGCTCTCCATGAAGGACCTGGCGCTGGGGGATACCGTCCAGACTCTCCAGGAGCTTGGCGTGGCCTCCGTGAAGCTGGAGGGGCGCAAGAAGACCCCGCTCTATGTGGCCGCCGTCACGAATTATTACCGACACTTGCTGGACGGGGACTTCGAGCCCGGCCAGAAACGGCAGTGCGAACAGGATATCCGGACCATCTTCAGCCGCCCATGGACCCGCTTCTGCTATAGCTCCGAACATCCCGCAGGAGTCACGGATATCCAGGAGACCGGTCCCCGGGGATTCCCGGTCGGCGTGGCACAGGAGGTCGTTCGCGATGAGGAGGGCCGCGATTGGCTCCGCTTCCAGCTCATGGGACAGCCTCTGGAACGTCACGACGGACTCCAGGTGGAGCTCGCGGACCGCAGCCGACCCTACGGCTTCCCCGTGGACGAGATCCGGCTCTTCCCCCAGGGCGGCAGCGAGACCTGGGAGAATGTCTTTGTGGCCGAGGATGGCAGCACCATCCAAGTGCCGCTTCCGGAGGATCATCCCGAGATTCCCGAGGGAGTGCCCGTCTTCTGCACTTCCAGCCAGGCGGTGAAGCGTCGCTACGAGTGGCCATCTCTGCGTCCTGACTTGGTGCGCAGCCGCTATCCCCTCTATGTGGAGCTCCGGGTGGCGAAGAACCGCCTGGAGGCCGTGGCGCAGCCCACGCTGGGCGTCCGGGAACTCCCCGATGTGGTCACTGCCATGGACCTGGAGGAGCCCCTCAAGAGCAGCGCCAGCCGCTCTGCCGAACAGCTGGAGGAGGACGCACGCCGCGCGTTCGCCAAGCTGGGAGATACGCCTTTCCGGCTGGCGGACTTGCAGGTCTCCAATCCCGACAAGCTCTTCGTCCCCGTCTCTCTCCTCAATGACCTGCGGCGCCGATGCGCTCAGCAGGTCGCCGAGATGATGGCGCAGGAGTGCGACCAGGAGCAGGTGCGCATCCTGGAGGCGGAGAGGGATTGGGCGCCTGCAAAGGCGGCGGCCACGGATGTGCCCGAACGCCCCAGCTGGATTTTGAAGGTGGACAAGGCATTCTCCCTCAACCTTTTTACGGCAAAGGACCTGGAGGATGTGCAGGAGGTGATCTTCGATCTCGGTCGCCTCGACGACGCCGAAATGGAGTCCCAGGTGGAGTTCCTCGCCCAGCGCGTGGGCAGGGACCGGATCCGCCTGGCGCTTCCCGTGATTCAGCGCGACACCGGCCTCCATAAATGGCGGGGAATCCTCCGCAGGCTCTTCGTGGCGGGCTATCGCAAGTGGCAGATCGCCAATCTGGGCGCGCTTCCTTGTCTGGCCGAGGTCAGTGTCACTCCCCAGAATACCTCCATCACTGCGGATTGGCCCCTGTATGTCCATAACGCCTCCGCCGCCCGCTATCTGCTGGAGGAAGTGGGCCTGAAGCGGGTGACTCTCTCCATTGACGATCCTCAGGAGAATACCCTGGAGCTTCTGAAGCGCCTGGGCGGCGTGGCCGAGGTCCCCGTCTTCCAGGATGCCGCTCTGGCAATCTCCGCAGTGTGCGCCAATGTCTCCCTGAAGGGGCATTGCGATGGAGATCAGTGCGACTTCCGGGAGATGACTCTGGAAAACCGCGCCGGCGAAAAGCTCCTGGCGATCAACGACCACTGCCAGAGCGTCTATCTGAGAAAGGAGCCCCTCCAGCGCGAGGGACTGGCTGCCAAGGCGGTGGCGCGGGGCGCAAAACTCCTGCGCGCCGATTTCTGCTGGAGAGACTGGTCCCCTCGGAAAATCCACGAAATCTGGCAGGAATTGCACTGATTCCAAAAGGCCGCGGCCGCGCACCGGAAATAGCCCCGGTGTGTCGGGTGTCGCAGTGGCTGGGGCGGGTGTGACAGGGTGTCGCATCCGCCCTCTTTTTTTACCCTGAAATCCTAGGTGTCTCTGGCACGTTCCTTGCTATCCGGCGCGCCCGATTTTTGAACCGTAGGATTTCAGAAAAAACCACTTACTTGTAGGAGGTACATTTATGGATAAAGAAAAGATCACGGGAAAGGTGCTGGGCATTGACCTGGGCACCACGAATTCTTGCATGGCCGTCATGGACGGCTCTGAGGCGAAGGTCATTCCCAATGCAGAGGGTCATCGAACCACTCCCTCTGTGGTGGCCTTCACGAAGAATGGCGAGCGTCTGGTCGGCGAGCAGGCCAAGCGTCAGGCAGTGGCCAACCCCACTGGCACCATCTACTCCATCAAGCGTTTCATGGGGCGTCGTCTGGACGAGTGCCAGGACGACGTGGCCCGCGTCCCCTTCAAGGTCGTTGCCTCTCCCAATGGCGACGCAGCGGTCCAGGTGGGCGACAAGACCTATACTCCTCCTGAAATCTCCGCCATGATCCTGCAGAAGCTGAAGCAGGATGCCGAGGCCTTCCTGGGGGAGACCATCTCCGATGTCGTTATCACCGTCCCCGCTTACTTCAATGACCGCCAGCGTCAGGCTACCCGTGATGCGGGACGCATCGCCGGCATGAATGTGCGACGGATTATCAACGAGCCGACCGCGGCCTCTCTGGCCTACGGCATGGACAAGAAGAAGGACGAGAAGATCGCAGTGTACGACTTGGGCGGCGGCACCTTCGATATTTCTATCCTGGATCTGGGCGAGGGCACCTGCGAGGTCATGGCCACCAACGGCGATACCCATCTGGGCGGCGATGACTTCGATGCAGCGATCATCGATTGGCTGGCAGACGACTTCAAGGCAGCCAATGGCGTTGACCTGAAGAAGGAGCCCGTGGGCTTCCAGCGTCTGAAGGAGGCTGCAGAGAAGGCAAAGTGCGAGCTCTCCAGCGCCATGAACACGGAGATCAACCTGCCCTTCATCGCCAGCGTCAACAATGATCCCAAGCACTTGCAGGTCACTCTGAGCCGCGCCAAGCTGGAGCAGCTCACGGATGGCCTCTGCTCTCGCACTCTGACTCCTTGCCAGAACTGCCTGCGGGACGCCAAGCTCTCCAGCAGCCAGATCAACGAGGTGGTCATGGTCGGCGGCATGAGCCGTATGCCCCTGGTGAACAAGACGGCTTCCGACATCTTCGGCCGCACTCCCAACAAGAGCGTGAATCCCGACGAATGCGTGGCCATCGGCGCCGCCATCCAGGGCGGCGTGCTCCGCGGCGAGGTCAGCGATGTGCTGCTGCTCGATGTGACGCCTCTTTCCCTGGGCATCGAGACCCTGGGCGGCGTCTGCACCAAGCTGATCGCCCGGAATACCACCATCCCCGTCAAGAAGAGCGAGATCTTTTCCACTGCCAGCGACAACCAGCCTTCCGTTGAGATCCGGGTGTTGCAGGGCGAGCGACCCATGGCCGCCGACAACAAGGAGATCGGGAGCTTCCGCTTGGATGGCATTCCCAGCGCTCCCAAGGGCGTCCCGCAGATCGAGGTCACCTTCGATATCGATGCCAATGGCTTGTTGAAGGTCTCCGCCAAGGATCTGGGAACCGGCAAGGAGCAGAAGGTCACCATCACCAGCTCCAGCGGACTCTCCGAGGAGCAGATCCAGCAGATGGTCCACGACGCCGAGCTCCACGCCGAGGAAGACAAGCGCCAGCGCGAAAAGGTCGACACCAAGAATCAGGCCGAGTCGGTCATCTACCAGACGGAGAAGCAGCTCCAGGAGAATGGCGACAAGGTCCCCGCCGAGATCAAGTCCAAGCTGGAGGGCGCCATCGCCAAGCTGAAGGACGCCGTGAAGGCAGACGACACCGACCAGATGAAGGCCATCATGGCCGACATGGAGAAGGAGATGCACGCTTTCGCCCAGGAGCTCTACAAGAACGTGAACCCCCAGGGAGGCGCTGGCGCTCAGCAGGCCGGGCCGAACCCCGGTGACCAGAACCCCGGCAACAACGGCGGCAATGGCAACAACGGCGGCGACAACGGCAATGTCTTTGATGCCGAGTACCACAAGGACTAAGGCCGTCTCTCTTTTCCAAGAAGGCATTTCCCGCGCTAACGAATGCAACAGGCCGGAGGGCGTCCCTCAGGGGGCGCCCTTCGGCTCCCACCACCACAAATCCATAAACAACAGAGGAAATCAACCATGTCTACTATCAGACCGTTAGGTGACCGCGTCTTCGTCGAGCCCGTCGAAGAGACCGTGGAGCAGAAGGGCGGCATCTACCTGCCCGACACCGCTCGTGAGAAGCCCCTGAAGGCGAAGGTCATCTCCGTGGGCCCTGGCCGCCGCGACGAGAATGGCAAGCTGATCCCCATGGAGGTCAAGGTCGGCGAGTTCGTGCTCACCAGCAAGTACGGTGGCACCGAGATCAAGATCGACGACAAGACCTACAAGATCCTGTCCAGCTCCGATATCCTGGCCGTCGTGGAGTAACCCCGCGGTTCGTTTTCTTTTCTCCCTCGGCAAGAATGGGGCGTCCAACAATGAGGCCGCCCCTCCTGGCCGATTCCCCGTTTTCAAGCATTTAACAAGGAGTTTCTTACTATGGCTGCCAAGCAGATTCAGTATGACAACCAGGGCCGTCAGGCCATCCTGGCCGGCGTCTCCGCCCTGGCCAAGGCCGTGAAGGTCACCCTGGGACCCAAGGGCCGCAACGTCCTCATCGACAAGAAGTTCGGCTCCCCCACCGTCACCAAGGACGGCGTCACCGTCGCCAAGGAGATCGAGTTGCAGGATCCCTACGAGAACATGGGCGCCCAGATGGTGAAGGAAGTCGCCAGCCGCACGAATGACAACGCGGGCGACGGCACCACCACCGCCACCGTCCTGGCCGAGGCCATCTACCGCGAGGGCCTGAAGAACGTGACCGCCGGTGCCAACCCCATGGATTTGAAGCGTGGCATCGACAGCGCTGTTGCGGCTATCGTTGACGAGCTGGCCAAGATGGCAGTGAAGGTCGACGACCAGAAGCAGATCGCGCAGGTCGCCACTATCTCCGCCAACTCCGATTCCACCATCGGCAACATCATCGCCGACGCCATGGAGAAGGTCGGCAAGGACGGCACCATCACTGTGGAAGAGGCCAAGACCATCACCACCAGCTGCGAGGCCGTTGAGGGCATGCAGTTCGACAAGGGATACCTCTCTCCCTACTTCGTGACCAATGCCGACAACATGACCTGCGAGCTCTCCGACGCTCTGGTTCTCATCCACGAGAAGAAGATCTCCAGCCTCCAGGATATGCTTCCCCTGCTGCAGATGGTTGCCAAGAGCGGCCGACCCCTGCTGATCATCGCTGAGGATGTGGACGGCGAGGCGCTGGCCACCCTGGTGGTCAACAAGCTCCGTGGCTCCCTCCAGATCTGCGCCGTCAAGGCCCCCGGATTCGGCGACCGCCGCAAGGCCATGCTCCAGGATATCGCTATCCTCACTGGCGGCAAGTGCATCACCGACGACCTGGGCATCAAGCTCGAGAACGTGAAGCTCGAGGATCTCGGTTCCGCCAAGAAGATCACCGTCGACAAGGACAACACCACCATCGTGGAAGGCGCTGGCAAGTCCTCCGACATCGCTGCCCGCGTCTCCCAGATCCGTCACGAGATCGAGAAGTCCACGAGCGACTACGACAAGGAGAAGCTCCGTGAGCGTCTGGCCAAGCTGGCCGGCGGTGTCGCCGTCATCAAGGTCGGTGCTGCTACCGAGGCCGAGATGAAGGAGAAGAAGTACCGCGTGGAGGATGCCCTGAATGCCACCCGCGCTGCTGTTGAGGAAGGCATTGTTCCTGGCGGCGGTGTCGCCCTGATCCGTGCTGGTGCCAAGGCTCTGAAGGGCCTGAAGCTGACTGGCGACGAGGCCACGGGTGTTGACATCGTGCGCCGTGCCATCGAGGAGCCTCTGCGCCAGATCGCCCGCAACGCCGGCGTCGAGGGTTCCATCGTTGTCATGAAGGTCATCGATGGCAAGGGCAACGAGGGCTATGATGCCGCCAACGACACCTACGTCGACATGCAGAAGGCCGGTATCATCGACCCCAAGAAGGTGACCCGCTGCGCCCTGCAGAATGCCTCCTCCGTGGCCGGTCTGCTGCTGACCACCGAGTGCATGATCACCGACATCCCCGAGAAGAAGGCCGATGCCCCCGCCGGAAATCCCGGCATGGGCGGCATGGGCGGCATGATGTAATGCCGTAGGTTCCTCTCGGAACTGCGCGAGCCCCTTTCCCGTCAACCTCTGACGGGGGAGGGGCTTTTTCGTGTCTGGAAGCCTTGGTGGCGGGGGAGGGCGCCCCATCCGCAAAATGCGGTCGGAAGAAACGCAGGAGCGCAGGCGAATCTGCCGTTGGCGGAAAATAGGGATATATTAGAGAATTCCGTTTTGCCTTTCCCTAGTACTTGACTTTGTAGCGCCGCATACTGTTTCCATGAAAGAAATCAGCTATCGTCCCCGGAATCTATCCCTTGCCGTCATGGGTGGCGGCATTGTTTTTCTGGCGGTGGGGCTTTTCCTAGCCCAGTCCGGCCACGCGAAGGCCATGACGCCCGCCTGCATCGCTGCCGTGGTCACCGCCCTGCTGGGGCTCTTGGCTGCCGGCCGAACCATCTTCGAGCGCCGGCAGCGCCAGGAGGAGCGGGATGCCGTGGAGTATCATCGCCAGCATGGCGCCACCGACCTCTTTGGCGACGCCGACGAGGCGGTCCGTCTGGCCACGCGCTCCAATCACCAGTTCACCAAGTATTTCATCCCCGCGGCGACCGTCGGCATGGGCGTGGCGCTGGGCGTGATGGTGCTCAATCGCTGGAATGCCCTGCGCTATCTGGACTACCAGTATGTCGTCCAGAACCCCCTCTCTCTGGCCATTCTGGCATTCTGCTGCTGCATTGCCACCCTGGTGGCCGGGAGCTTCTTTATTGGCGTCTCCCGGGAGCCGGGATGCCGCTGGATTCGCCCCGCTGCCGCATGGCTTCTCCTCACCGGATTCTTCTTCCTGCTGGGGAGCGTCATCTACTTCAGCCGGCACTTCAACCGCTTCCAGGAGAGCCTGGATCGCTCCCTTACCAAATTGGGGCTGGTGGTCTTGGGAGTCCTGGCGGTGGAGATGATCCTTTCCTTTGTTATTGAATTCTATCGTCCCCGAATGCCCAATGAGGAGGAGCGCCCTCTGCCCGAAAGCCGCCTGCTCTCCTTCTTCACCGAGCCCGGGAGCATGGCACGGAATGTGGCAAAGTCCCTGGACTACCAGTTCGGATTCCGCGTCTCCGACGCCTGGTTCTACCATTTCCTGGAGCGCACCATTGTTCCCCTCTTCATGGTCATGGTCCTGGCCTTTTGGCTCATGACCTGCATCGTGGTGGTGGACTCCTCCGAGACCGCCATGCGCGAGCGCTTCGGACGGGTCGTCTCCGCAGAGCCCATGGGACCCGGCGTCTACTTCAAGCTCCCCTATCCCTTCGAGACCGTCTATCGCTTCTCCTCCGACAAGGTCCAGGAGCTTACCATCGGCGGCCATAACGAGGACGAGAAGGAAGCCATGTCCGCTAAGGACGAGGAGGAGGACGACGGTCACGGCCATTCCCATGGTGGCAAGAAGCACGAGAAGAATGAGGCGGTGATCCTCTGGACCGTCGAGGAGGACCATGCTGACGAGGGGCATTTCCTCGTTGGCGCCCGCAATGTGGGCAACATTGACCTGGAAGTCCAGATCAACGGCAGCCAGCTCGGGCAGTATGGCGTGGGACTCTTCAGCGCCCATATCCCTCTCTTCTTCCGCGTGAAGGACCTCTATGAGTACGCCTACCAGAATCGCCAGACCACCGAGATCCTCAAGAATCTTGCCCAGCGCGAGCTGTTGCTCTACTTCATCCAGTGCGACTGGGGCGATCTGCTGGGCGCCGGCCGTGGCAAGGCCATGGAGGTGCTCAAGGAGCGCATCCAGAAGGCCTCCGACGATCTGGAACTTGGCGTGGAGATCGTCTTCGTGGCACTGACGGGCATCCATCCGCCCTTCGGCGTCGGACAGTCCTTTGACCGAATCACCTCCGCGACCGTGGATCGGAAGCGCATGGTGCAGGATGCCGAGACGGTGGCCAACAGCAACCGCGTGATTTCCGAGGCCATGAGCCAGCAGATCCTCAGTGGCGCCCAGGCCTACAAGGAGACCCAGGTGGTGGCCGCCCAGGCCGACGCCCAGCGCTACAGCGGACAGTTGCTCTGCTACAAGGCGGCGCCCCGGCAGTATATGCTGAACAGCTACTACGATGTCTTCCTCCGGGAGGGCTCCGCAGTCCGGAAGTACGTGGTCACGGGCAACTCCGACCAGCAGGTCTTCTGGCTGAATCTTGAGAAGAAGGTCAAGAGCGGAATGCTCGACTTGAGCCTCCCGCAATAGCAGCGCCCTTCTCCTACGCACGCTTTCCCCATTCCCTTTCCGAATATGACTTCAAACTCCCTACAGGATAACACGATGAAAGAAGAGACGAAGAAGAAGAATGTTGCCCGCCACTGGCCCGTGGTGTTGCTGGCCCTGGTGGTGGTGGCCGTCTTCCTGGTGGTCATGGTCACCTTCCAGGTGAAGGAGACCGAATACGCCCTGCTGAAAACCTACTCCGGCGAGCTGGTGGAGTACAAGAGCGGCCTGCATTTCCGCTGGCCCTTCGTGAACTCCATTTGGCGCCACGACAAGCGCATCCAGTGCTATGAGCTGGCCGTGGGGCACGACGAACAGTATATGACTCGCGACAACCAGCAGATCGTGATTTCCACCTATGTGCTTTGGAAGGTGGGTGACCCCGTCCAATTCCTCCGCTCCCTGGATTCCACCGAAGCCGCCGAGCGCAAGATCTCCGACGAGGTCCGCGGCGCCCGCTCCGCGGTCATCTCCCGCTATGCCTTCTCCGAGATGGTCTCCGAACAGGACGGCGTCAGCGTCTTGGAGAAGATCGAGGACGAGATGCGCGACGCCATCCACGACAGCGTCCTGGAGAAGTTCGGCGTTGACATCGTGCGCATTGGCTTCCGCCAGCTGGGCTTCCCCGCTGCCGTGACCCAGAACATCTTCGCTGCCATGGTTTCCGAGCGTGAGGCGAAGGCCCGCCGCTTCGAGGTGGAGGGCCAGGCCGAGGCCGAGAAGATCCGCAATGACGCCAACACCCAGGCCCAGAAGATGCTCTCCAAGGCGCAGGCCGAGGCCACGAAGATCCGCGGCGAGGGCGATGCCCAGGCCGCCGAGGCCTACCGCGTCTTCGCCCAGAATCCCGAGCTGGCCAGCTTCCTGCGGAATTTGGATGCGCTGAAGGGCGCTCTCGGGGAGAAGGACACCCTGATTCTGGACACCACCACCGCCCCCTTCAATCTGCTGACGCCCGACGCCCTGGACTCCCTCCAGAAGGACCGCTAGCCCACGGAGACGAAGAACATGGCACCAGAGAATATCCACTCCCAGAGGCCGGCATCGGAGCCCCAGGCGTCCGGCATGGCAAGCCTCATGAGGATGCTGCGCATCCTCTTCTTCTGCTTCCTTACGCTGATTGTCGGCGTCTTCCTCTACTACTTCGTGTTCAGCGGAATCTTCCGCGTGGACGAGCAGTTCGAGGCCATGCAGTTGCGCTTCGGCGTGCTTCAGAAGCACGACACCGACTCCGGGGTCTCTCCGATCCTCCAGAGCGGAAAGTGGTATTGGTCCTTCCCGTATCCGGTGGACGAGGTCATCATGGTCCCTGCCAACAAGTCCATCTCCGTCTCCACGGGAAACACCTTCAAGGCCTGGATCAATCCCGCCGGCGTGGTGAATTCCTCCACGGGGCGCGAGCTGCGCAACGGCGTTGACGGCTATCTGGTCTCCGGCGACATGCATATCTTCCACGCGGAGTGGTCGGTCTCCTACCGCGTAGAGGATCCCGCCAGCTACTACCTGAACTTCTATGACGACACCAAGACGCCCTCCAGCTCCGTGTTGCCCTCTTCCGAGCAGGTGAAGCGCCAGGAGCGCCTCCGCGGCCATGAGCTCATCATCCGGAATCTCCTCTCCGACGCGGTGCTCTCCGAGACCGCCTCCTGGAATACCGAGGAGCTCATTCGCGCGAGCCGCACGGTGACCAGCGAGGAGGGCGCCGCCTCCACGATCCGTCTGGAGGACCGTGTCCGCGCCCGCATGGAGCGCATGGTGGAGAAGATAGGCCTGGGCATCCAGCTGCAGAGCGTGAATCTGGTGGGAATCTACCAGCCCCCCGCCGCCGCCCTCCAGGCCTTCAACCAGGTCAATGCCAGCGAACGGAATCGCCAGGTGCAGATCCAGAATGCCCAGACCTACGCCAATCAGGTGCAGGCACAGGCCAGCGCCTCCTGCGACCGTCTGGTGAATGAGGCCCGCGCCTATCAGGAGACCGTGGTCAGCGACCTCACTGCGCAGGCGCAGTACTTCTCTTCGATCCAGGCAGAGTACGCCAAGAACCCCCGTTCTACCCTCACCGTGCTCTACGCCAATGCCATTCGCGACATGCTGCAGAAGGTGCCCAACAAGTACATCCTGCATCAGACGCCGGAGGGAGCCCATCAGGAGCTGCGCCTCCAGATCTCCCAGATTCCCGACGAGGCGCCCCGCGAAGATGCCGCGCTCCAGGAATCCTCCGCCACTCCGCAGGGCGCCAGCGAGACGCCCGCTGCTTCCGCGCAGTAGCGCCGGAGGGCCGGCCTGGAAAGGAATCGGATCCTTACCCCTTCATTCGAACCAAACAAGGCTTTCATGGAAGAACCCATTTCTCAAAATAGCAACGCTCCGAAGCGCACCTCGGTTACCCGGGTGACCCGCTCGGATATGGGGCGTCTCGGCGCCGCGCTCTTCGGCGGCATCCTGGTGCTGGATTCCTATCTGGCGGGACTCCTCTTCGGCGGCAGAATCGACCAGTTCACCATGGATCTCTTCGCCTTGATCGGCGCAGTGATCCTCTCTGTGCCCATCTTCTGGGAGGCCGCCCGCGACCTCTTCCGGGGCGTGGTGGGCATGAATGAGCTGGTGGCGCTGGCGCTGCTGGGCGCCTTCGCCTCCGGACCCACCAACTACCGCACTGCCGGCGCAGTGGCCTTCTTCATGCTCATCTCCATCACCATCGAGAAGCGCACCGCCATCGGCGCGGAGGCCGCCATCGAGGCCGTGGTCAGGATGACCCCCCGCACGGCACGACGCATCCGGGCGGATGGCACCGAGGAGAAGTGCGACGCCATTCAGGATCTCCAGCTCGGGGACGTCTGCCGTGTGCGTCCCGGCGAGAACTTCCCTGCTGACGGAAAGATCATCCAGGGCATCTCCACGGTCAACCAGGCCTCCATCACGGGTGAGTCCCTCCCCACGGACAAGGGCGTGGGCGACGAGGTCTACGCCGGAACGCTGAACTTGACCGGCCTGGTGGACTTCAAGGTCACCCGAAAGGGCACGGACACCACCCTCGGAAAGGTCCGCAATCTCATTGCGGACGCCGAGCAGTCCAAGATGCCCATCCAGCGGATGATCGACCAGTATATCGGCTACTACACCCCCGTGGTCCTCATGATCGCGGGTCTGACCTGGTTCGTGACCCGCGACATGAGCCGCGTCATCGCCGTGCTGGTCATGGCGGTGCCCGCCGCTCTGGTGCTGGCGCATCCCTCCGCCGTGATCGCGGCAATCTCCGCCGCCTCCCGTCTGGGAATCCTGATCAAGGACGTCTCCCAGATCGAGCTGGTGGCACGCATCAAGGCGATCATTTTCGACAAGACGGGCACCCTCACCGAGGGCAATCTGGAGGTCTCTCGCCTGGAGCCCGTCCAGGATGTGGACTTGGCGCAGCTGGTCCAGATCGCCGTCTCTGTGGAGCACCACTCCAACCACCCCACCGCCGTCGCCATCAAGAAGCTGGCCGCCAAGGTGGGCATTGATGTGGTGGTCCCCGAGAAGTACGAAGAGGTGGCCGGCAAGGGCGTCTCTGCCGTCGTGGACGGCCAGCAGTGCTATGTGGGCCGCTCCACGTGGCTGGCCGAGGTCGGCGTCGATGTGGCCGCGCTGGAGGAGAGCCGCCAGAGCGTCGCCAAGGAGGGCATGTCCATTGTCTGCGTTGCCTGTGAGGGAAAGGCCCTCGGTTGGGTCGGCCTACAGGACGCCATCCGCTCCGTCTCTGCCGAGGCCGTCGCCGACCTGAAGGAGATGGGCGTGGAGCACTGCTGCATGGTCACTGGCGACAACCAGCAGGTGGCCGACGTGGTGGCCCGCAAGATTGGCATCACCGAGGTCTACGCCGGATGCCTCCCGGAAGAGAAAGCGAAGGTCGTGGCCGAGATGAAGAAGGCCGGCAACGTAGTCGCCGTGGTGGGCGATGGCGTCAATGACGCGCCTGCTCTGGCCGCCGGCGATATCGGCATGGCCATGGGCGCCTTCGGCAGCGACATCGCCGTCCAGTCCGCCTCCGTGGCCCTCATGAACAACGACTTGCGCCGAATCCCCTTCTTCATCGGACTGGCACGCCAGACCCGCGTCCTCATGGGACAGAATTTGGCAGTGGGACTGACCTTCATCATCGTCGGCGTCTACTTCGCCATCTCCGGCGACCTGGGACCCATCGGCGCCGCCTTGATCCATACGGTCTCCAGTCTTCTGGTGATCTTCAATAGCGCGCGTCTCGTGCGCTCTGGCGAAAACCTGAATTCCGCCGCGGAGACTGCCGAGGCATTGGATGCCCAATCTTGAAAAGAGAATCCCCACCCCCCTTTTGATCATACCTTACACAGGAAGAACCAACCATGGCTGAAGAGAAGAAAGAAGAAATGGTGGTAGAGGCCGTCGGCCTGACCAAGATCTTCAAGGATTTCTGGAATCGTCCGAAGGCGCGTGCCGTCAATGGCCTGAACTTGCAGATCCGGAAGGGCGAGGTATTCGGTCTGCTGGGCCCCAACGGCTCCGGCAAGTCCACCACCATCAAGATGATTTTGGGACTCCTCTACCCCACGCGCGGCGAGCTGCGGGTCTTTGGGCAGGATCCCCAGAATGTGGCCATCAAGAGCCGCATCGGATACCTCCCCGAGGAGACCTACCTCTACAAGTACCTCACCGCCGCCGAAACCCTCGATTTCTATGGCGCACTCTTCGGACTGGATGCCCAGCAGCGCAAAGAACGCTCCGGACAGCTCCTGGAGATGGTCGGACTGGCACACGCCGTCGATCGCCCCGTGGGCGAGTTCTCCAAGGGAATGGCACGACGCATCGGCCTGGCTCAGGCACTGGTCAACGACCCCGATCTGGTCATCCTCGATGAGCCCACCAGCGGTCTGGATCCCATCGGCTGCCGCGAGGTCAAGGACGTGATCCGCCTGTTGGCCAGCCGCGGAAAGACCGTCATCCTCTGCAGCCACCTGCTGGCCGATGTCCAGGATGTCTGCGAGCGCGTGGTGGTCCTCTATGGTGGACAGATCCGCGCGGAGGGCCTGCTGGATGACATCCTCCGCGAAGAGGACAAGACCCAAATCGTCACTCCCAAGCTCTCCTCCGAGACCGTCGACGAGTTGCGGCAGTTCTTTGCCGCCCACGGCATCAAGGATCTGGATCGCGTGAAGGTGGACAATCCGGGACGGGATTTGGAGGACTTCTTCCTGGAGGTCGTCCGAAAGGCCACCGAGCAGAATGTCTCTACCGCAGGCGCGCACGCCCCCGGCGCCATGCCCGAGTATCTGCAGGGCGGTGCCGAGGCCCCCTCGGGCGCCGATCTCCTCAAGTCCCTGCAGGGCGACCGCGAGGCCGATGCCCGGAAGGCGGAGGCCGCCAAGGCGGAGGCGCAGTTGCGCGCTGCCAAGGAGGCGAAGGACGCCGAGAAGCAGAAGGCGCTGGAGGGCCTGAAGGGTCAGTCGGAGCCCACCGCCGCCGAGGAGGCCGCCGCTCAGAAGGCAGCCCGCGACGAAGAGGACGCCAAGGCCCGCGAGGAGCTCAACAAGAAGCTCGCCGGTCTCAACCTCAAGAAGTAGCACGCTCTCTCGTTCCCCCGGATTTCCTTCCGGGGGAACTTTTTGCTTTCCCGCCATGGGGGTGAAAAACGACGATAAGCTCCAGGCGCTCCTGGCGGCCTCGGAGGCACGGAAGCGGGGGGAGACTCCCGATTCCTCTGGCAAGACGGGCTGGAAGGTCCTCAATTTGCCGCGCACGCACGCACGGCCCCAGGTCGTGGATTCTCGCGGCGTGGTCGAACGGGTGCGCATCCTGGGAATGGATACCGCCCTGCGCAAGACGGGCTGGGGAATTGTCGATGTCCAGGGAAAGAAGTGGTCTGCGGTGGATTGCGGCGTGATCGTGAATCCCCCCAAGGCATCCATCACGGACTGCATGCGCCACCTCAACAATGCCATTAAGGGGCTCATCGAGCGCTATTCTCCCGACGCCGTGGCCATTGAGGGCGGCTTCTATTGCCGGAATGCCCGCACCGCCATCGTCCTGGGAACCGCCCGCGGCGCCGTCCTGGGCGTATTGGCGGAGGCGCAGCTGCCCGTCTACGAATACGCGCCCCGTCGCGTGAAGCAGACTGTGGCGGGCCGTGGCGACTCCACCAAGGAGCAGGTGGCGCTCATGGTCTCCAAATTCCTGAAGATCCAGGTGGATAACTTGGCCAACGACTCCACGGACGCCCTGGCGCTGGCGATCTGCCATGCCGCCGCCCTCATGAATCCCGCCGTGGAGCTGGAAAAGCCCCTCTAAACAATCTCCGGGCGAATGCGCCCGCTCTTCTTCTCCCTCAAATCGCTTGATGCCATGGCCGACCTCTCTGTGAATCTAGGCGGGATCTCCCTGCGGAATCCCATTGTCACCGCCTCCGGAACCTTCGGTTACGGCGAGGAATACGCCGCCCTGGTGCCCCCCGAACGGCAGGGCGCCATCACGGTGAAGGGCGTCTCTCCTTTCGAAAACCCCGGAAATCCCATGCCCCGCACCACGGAGGTCTATGGCGGCATTCTCAATGCCATCGGCTTGGAGAACCCCGGCATCGAGAAGTTCATTCACGATCCACACTACCTGCCGCGGCTGCGCACCCTGGATTGCCCCATCTTCGTGAATATCTGGGGACGCACCATCGAACAGTACGGCGAGGTGGCCGCCCGCCTGGAGGCGGAAAAGGAGGGCATTGCCGCCTTGGAGGTGAATATCTCCTGCCCCAACGTGAAAGCCGGCGGCATCGCCTTCGGCACGGATCCCGTGCAGGCGGCGAAGGTGGTCTCTGCCGTCCGAAAGGCCACGAGCCTCCCCGTGATCACGAAGCTCTCGCCGAACGTCACCCGCATCGGGGAGTTCGCGAAGGCCGTGGTGGATGCGGGCAGCGATATGGTCTCCCTCATCAATACCCTCACCGGACTCGCCATCGATCTGGAGACGCGCCACAGCAGGCTAGCGAACTTTACGGGAGGATTCTCCGGACCCGCCCTGAAGCCCGTGGCGCTGCTGAAGGTCTATGAGGCGCACCAGGCCGTCCCCAATACGCCGATCATCGGCATGGGAGGCGTTGGCAATGGCAAGGACGCCCTGGAATTCATGATGGCGGGAGCCACCGCCGTGGGCGTGGGAACCGCCATCTTCACCAACCCCAAATGCCTCCTCACAATCCCTGAGGAAATGAACCAGTGGCTGGATGCCCACAATGTCGCGAGGGTCTCGGATCTCATCGGGACCCTCCAGCGCTGAAAAAAAACAGCACCACACAATCCAGCGCATCCCGGGCGGAGAAGGGCACCAAATTGCCCCCCTCCGCCCCCTTTGTTTTGGGGAAAGACAGGGGATTTTTAAGGGGCGGAAAAGTGTCGCAGGGTGTCTCGAATTGTTATAATATCTCGTTTGTTGTCACGAATTTACATAATTCGCTGGCGAAAATTTTTCAAAATAAGCCCTCTTGAGGCTGTTTTTGTCATGGCGCAGGGTGGTGTGCTGGGGTAAATTATTGGCGTTTCGTATTGGGGGAAACGACCGGATCCTATGTGAGTTTGCTGTATCAGGACCTCTCGCTTCCTCGTCTCGTTCCGAAGTGTCCCCGTGCCTTCTATTGTGCTCTCCTCCTGCTTTATGGAATCCAAACTGATTGAACAGCTTTCTTCCTTCAACCCCTGGAAACGCGTAGCGGCCCTTCAGACTCTCGCCGCCTCTACGGAATTCCTCCCTTGTTCCCGGGCGATGAATATGCACGTCCACTCCTTCTACTCCTACAACGGAGAGGGGTGGTCTCCCAGCCGCATTGCTTATGAGATGCGCAGAATGGGCCTCTACGGCGCCGCGCTGTGCGATTTTGATGTGATCCAGGGCGTAGAGGAGTTCATGGCCGCAGGCGATCTGCTGGGGCTGCGGGTGGCCGCATCCTTCGAGAGCCGCGTCTTCTTCTCGGAATACGCCGACAAGGAGATCAATTCCCCCGGCGAGCCCGGCGTCTTCTACTTCATGGGCACGGGCTTCGTGGACGGCTCCAACTCCGATGCCTTTGAGGAGCAGCTGGAACAGTCCCATAGCCGCAACCGCGCGCTGATCAAGCGCATCAACCAAGCGTTGCCCGAATGCTGCCACCTCTCCTACGAGGACCACGTGCTGCCCCTCACTCCCGAGAAGAACGCTACGGAGCGCCATATCGTCCGTGGATACTACGACCTCCCCATTCGCCACCATGGTTCTGTGGAGGCGGCCGTCCGCTTCTGGGCGGAGGTCTTCCAGGAGGACGAGGCGGAGTTGGCTGCTAAGAGCCCCAATGCCATGAATGAGTATCTGCGTGGCAAGCTCATGAAGCGTGGCGGTCTGGGATATGTGCAGCCCACCGAGGAGACCTTCCCGCCTCTGGAACAGGTCATCTCCCTCATTCGGTCCTGCCGCGCGATTCCCTGCAGCGCCTGGCTGGATGGCTCTCTGCCCGGCGAGGCCAATCCTCGCGAGCAGCTGGAGTGCCTGAAGTCCAAGGGTGTGGAGATGGTGAACATCATTCCCGACCGCAACTGGAACTTCAAGGACCCCGAGAAGCAGGCGGTGCGGGTGAAGGCCCTCAACGAATACGTCGCCGTCGCCAATGAGCTGGGAATGCCCATCATTGTCGGCACGGAGTGCAACAAGCCCGGACAGCGCAAGGTGGATGATTTCGAGGCCGAGGCCATGAAGCCCCTCCGCATGAGCTTCCTGCACGGCGCCAATGTGCTCTTCGGACACACCACGCTGCTGCGCTACGCCGATGTCTCCTACACCGACGCACGCGCCAAGGAGGAATTCCCCAATGTCAACGACCGGAATGACTTCTTTGCCTCCGTGGGCGCGCTCCCCGTGCCTCCCGCTGCCGTCCGCCGGGAGTTGGCAGACAACGAGCCGGAGAAGAATCTGGAGCGCATCCGCGTCGCCGCACACCGCGGCACCTGGGAGCTGTAGCCGCCGCTTTCGGGAATTGTCCGTAAAAACCAAAAAGGGCCGGAAGGATCTCATGTCCTCCCGGCCCTTTTGCTTGGGATTTGCCCTATTGGACTTCCAGTCCCATGGTCTCGGGGAAGCCGCAGAGGAGATTCATGTTCTGGACGGCTTGTCCGCTGGCGCCCTTGGTCAGGTTGTCGATGGCGCTGGAGACGACGAGACGGTTGGTGCGGGGTTCGTAGACGCATCCGATCTCGCAGAGGTTGGTGCGGGTCACATGCTTGGTGTCCGCCAGCTTTCCGGGAGGCAAGACGCGCACGAAGGGCTCTTTGCCGTAGGCGGCCTGCAGTGCCGCCAGGGCGTCCTCTGCGGTCTTGCCGGCGGTGGGCGTCATGAGGATGGAGGAGTGGATTCCGCGGTTCACGGGCACCAGGTGCGGCAGGAAGTTCATGACGACCTGCGGCACGCCCGCGGCCACCGCCAGCTCCTGCTCAATCTCCGGCAGATGCCGATGGGAGGTCACGCCATAAGGACGAAGGCTCTCGTTGCATTCGGGGAAGATGTAGTCCAGGGAGACCTTCCGGCCTGCGCCTGTGACACCCGACATGGACATGGCGACAATTCCCTCGGGGGACGCCACACCCGCCTTCAACAGCGCGGTGGTCGGCAACAAGATGCTGGTGACGTAGCAACCGGGATTGGCCACCAGCGACGCGCCCTTCAATTCCTCGCGATAGAGCTCGGGGAGGCCGTAGACCGCTTTCTTGATCAGCTCCGGTGCCGGGTGCGCCATCTTGTAGTACTTCTCGTAGACGGCGGGATCCCGGAGGCGGAAGTCGGCGGAGAGGTCGATGATCTTGCAGCCCCTCTCCAACAGCGGCGCGGCATACTGGGAGGCCAGGCCGTTGGGCAACGCCAGGAAGACCACTTGGCACATCCGCGCAATCTCCTCGACGTCGGGCGCCATGAAGCGCAATTCGCACTCGGAATAGCGGGGGAAGAACTCGCCTACACGCTTGCCGGCATTCTCACGGCTGGTGATGGCGCTGAGCTTCACGCCGGGATGGTGCAACAGGAGACGCAACAGCTCCTCGCCAGAGTAGCCACTGCCGCCGATGATGCCGACGCTGATGACGGATTCATTCATGAAATCTGCCTCCTTGAAAGGGGAAGGGGAGGGGGAAAACTGTTCAAAGGGGGGAAATGCGCGGAAACAAAAAAGACGGCCACCCGGAAGGGAGGCCGTCTCTTGGAAGGCGTCGAGAAAGAGAGGGGCACCCCGGAAATCCCGGATGCCTCCTCCGTCCGACTAACGCTTGCTGAACTGGAAGCGCTTGCGGGCTCCGGGCTGACCGGGCTTCTTACGCTCCTTCTCGCGGGAGTCACGGGTGAGCATGCCGGCCTTCTTCAGGGGAGCGCGCAACGCCTCCTCCGACTTCTCCAGCGCACGGGCAATGCCGTGGCGCAGGGCGCCAGCCTGACCGACCTCGCCGCCGCCATTGACGGTGGCGTAGATGTCGAACTCGCCAGCCTTGCTGGTCAGCACCAGGGGCTGCTGGATGAATCCACGGATGGACTCGGTGGTGAAATACTCGCTGAAGTCACGGCGGTTCACCGTGATCTTGCCGGTGCCGCGGGTCATGCGAACGCGCGCGCTGGCGCACTTGCGGCGACCGACGGTCAGAATCACTTCGCTAGCGTCTTGGGCCATAATGCTCGTCTGTCCTCAAAAGTTGTTTAGACTAAAACTGGTTCTTCAGGGTCAGGGGCTGAGCACCCTGGGCCACATACTTGTGTTCGGGGAGCTCGCCGGCGTAGACCTTCAGCTTGCGGAACTGGTCACGGCCGAGCTTGCCGTCGGGCATCATGCCCCACACGGCACGCTTGATGATCTCCTCGGGATGCTTCTCGCGCATCGTCTCGGCGCTGGTGCGCTTCAGGCCGCTCACCCAGCCGCTGAAGTCCTGGTACTCCTTGTCCGTGGACTTGCGTCCGGTGAGGACCACCTTGGCGGCGTTGGTGACCACCACGTAGTCGCCGGTGTCCAGGTGGGGGGTGTAGATGGGCTTGTGCTTTCCGCGGAGGATCATGGCGATCTGGCGGGCCATCCGTCCGAGCACCTGGTGGTCCGCATCTACGATCCACCACTTGCGCTCGATTTCGTTTTCCTTGGGGAGAAAGGTTTTCATGTTAGGGGAATTATAATTGGCTATCAACAAAAAAAGTGTTCCTGTCGGCAGGTTTGTTAATCTAGTGCTCCTTCCTGCGTTTTCAAGCTATGAAACAGAGGAATTGCACAGGATTGTCCGGTTGTTTTCCGGGGCTAGTTGGGAATCTTGCCCAGCATGGTCCAGGGGCGTCCGGAGTGGATGGCGAAGAGGAGGTATCCGACCTCGGCTTCCAGGGGGCGGGAGACGCGGGTTTCCAGTCGGGAGGGTTCGTCGCAGAGGGTGACGGAGAATTCGTTTCGTTCGCCGTCCAGGATGGTGGCGGTGGCGGAGCCGCGGGCGCCGGTAGCGGTGAGTCGGTAGCGGAAGTTTGCGTCGGGGAGTTCCTCGAAGGAGCTGGAGGCGTCATTTCCGTAGGCGGAGAGCCAGTTGAGCAGGTCCTGGTCGCGGAGTCGTTCGAAGATGCCCTGTCCCTCGGGCTTGGAGAGATGGAACTGCTGGAGGTTTCCCAGCACGCCGCTGGTGATGATTTCCTTGAGGCGGACCATGGCCCATTCGTAGCGCCAGGAGCCCAGCCAGCAGACCTGGATGTGCCGGCGCTTGGCGGCGGCCCAGAGTCGCTTGAGGGAGTCGGGGGTCTCGCCGGCCAGTCCGCAGAGGGCGAAGGGCAGCTTCGCCTTCAGCAGGAGCTTGATGGTGTCCTGGCGGCGTTCGTCGTCTTCGTCCACGATGGCGGCCTTTGCCTTGGCGAGCGCCTCGGTGCAGTCCTCGTCGGGATTGAGCACGAGGATGTCGTCCATTCTCTTGCAGACGGCCTGGCTGCAGGGGGAGAGGAAGTTCCTGGTGAAGTAGATGACGTCTTCTTTCATGGTCAGGATTGTGGGGGGAGAGGGGGAGTGTGGAAGAGAGAAAGGGGTGTGCTATGTGCCGGGAATGCGCAGGGTGCCCATGCCTTCGGGGATTGGCGCGGGGCCCAGGGCGCAGTCGTTGTGGGGGGATTCTTCCAGCAGCCGCAGGATGGCGTCTTGGACTTGTGCGGCCGTGGTCTTCTGGGTCTTGTCAAACTGCTCCTGCCGGCGCTGGTTGGTGGTGCCCTTCATGAGGGAGCCCAGGCACTGCGAGGCGGCGTCCGCGGGGCGGTAGGGAGTCAGGTATGCGCCCAGGCACTGGAGGATGGAGTGATCCACCTGCTGTTGGGTGAAGGGGTTCTGGCGGAGGCAGTCCGCAATGCGGTCGTAGGTCTGGTAGGTCTTGGCGCAGTTGGGGTCGTCGTGGGCATGGAGGTATGCCATGCCGGTGTCGGAGCGGTATTTCAGGGTGCAGCCATAGGCGCCGCCCTTGGCGCGGATTTCGTCCCAGAGGAATCCGCTGGAGAGGATGTTTCCGCCCAGGGTGAGCGGGATGGCATCCGGGTGGGTCGCATGGGGGGCGGGGAAGGCGCGCACGCAGGTGTGCACCTTCGTGGGGACCACGCCGTATTCGCGGCGGCCATTGGGCAAGCCCGTGGGGGCCGCGGCGAAGAGGACACTCGCGTCGCCTGCGCCATTGGCGCCTTTCCAGAGCGAGGTGAAGTCGCCGATGGCATGCCAGGCGCCGTCGTCTTCCGTGGAGACTCCCGCGCCCACGAGGGGGGCGCTTGCCAGCCAGCGGGCGATGGCGGAGAGCTTTTCGCAGAAGGCATCGAGCTCTTTTTCGGAGGCGCAGGCGAGCTTTGCGGTTTGGTCGTAGGTGCCTAGGCCCCTCGTCCAGCTGTTGTAGTTCCCGATGGCGGAGAGTCCCTCGCCGGCCCGCGCGTATGCCAGAATGAAGTTTCCGCGGCCGAGGAGGATAGAGAAGAACTTTTCCGCCATTGAGCGCAGGAGCTCCTTCAGGCGCTTGCGCTCGGAGAAGGAGGGCTCCAGAAGTTGCTCCTGGAGGATTTCCAGTGCCTTCGGGAAGTGCCGGTCCAGGGCGCGGACGCTCACGTTGAGCAGTTGATGGGGCACGGGCTCGCCCCAGTCTGGGGTATAGAGGTGGGTGTCGAGCAAGAAGGAGGCGCCCAGCAGATTCCAGCGCTCCGCGACCTGGTCGTAGGTGTGCTGTGCGGTGCCCAGACTCTTTGCCAAGGCCGTGTAGATTTTCAGCCAGGGGATCAGTTCGGCGGGGAGGGTGGTGGTGTCCAGGGCGAACTTGAGGGTGGAGAGGCCATTGGTGATGTCGGTGCTGCGGCGCACGGGCGCTCCGTTGGGGAGGACGCCATCCTGGCAGAGGAAGGGCGTGATCTTTTCGGGGAGGTCGGTGCGGCGCAACTCGGGAATGGTCGCCAGCGCCTCCGGGGTGTCCTCCTGCAACGCCTTCTGCTTGAGCTCTTCCTGGAATTTCTCTGCCTTGGCGCGCTTCGCCGGGGACCACCCCGCAAGCCGCGCAGAAAGACGCTCCGCCAGCTTTTTGTCCTGGCGCTCTTTCAGGGTGTCGTCGGGACGCAGCTCCAGGCGCACCCTGCGGGGATTGTCCAGGAGCCACTTCTGGATCAGGTCCTCCACGTAGCGGGGATTGGCGTTGAGGCGCTCCTGGAGATGCGGGAGCTCGTCAGCCTGCCTCAAGAAGAGGAAGGGGTCCTCGCCATATTGCCAGGCGGCCATCACGTCCTCGAGGGTGTCGTAGACATAGTCGGCGGTGATGTTCTGGTTTTTTGCCTGGAAGCCGGTGATGACGCCCTCTACCTGGTCGCGGGGGAGACCCTTCTCTACGCAGGAACGGAGGGTGTCGAGCACCAGACGCTCAAAGGCGGCGAAGTCCTTCGGCCTTACGCCACGCATTCCCACGCAGAAGCTGGTGTAGCGGGTCTCGTTGTCGTAGCCGCTGGAGAGGGGCGCCGCGCCAATGCCGGATTCCATGAGCGCCTTGGTGAGGGGCGCCGCCGCATTTCCCAACAGCACGGATTCCATGAGCTGGAAGCCCAAGTCCAAATCCATGTCGCGCTTGTCGTCGAGCGCCCAGGCCACGGAGACGAGTCCCGTGCCGTTCTTGTGGGAGGAGGCGTCCGGGGCGAAGCGCCCGCGACGCACCATGGGCTTCGTGGGACGCGCCGCCGTGCGGAGGGCGGCAGCCGCCTTCGGCTTGGGGGGCGGGGGCAGGACGGCCAGGTCGTGCGCCAGGTGCTTCTCCAATACGGCGAGCTTTTCCTCGGTGGGGATGTTTCCGTAGAGGACTACCTTCGCCACGGAGGGATGGTAGTGCCCGTGGTGGAAATCCAGGAACTTCCCGTAGGTGAGGCCGGGGATCTTGTCGGGCACGCCGCCGGAGTCATAGCGAAGGGGAGTGTCGGGGAAGAGGCTCTTTTCCAGCATGCGCCCCAACACCGTCGCCGGGCTGGAATAGTATCCCGACATCTCGTTGTGGACTATGCCGTTGATGGTGAGGCGGCTCCCTCTTTTGCCTCGGGAGATCTCGTAGTGCCAGCCCTCCTGACCCAGGACATGGCGGGTCAGAAGCGGGTGGAAGGCCGCGTCCCAGTAGACCTCCAGCAGATTGAAATAGTCCTGGGGACAGCAGGTGATGAAGGGATAGAGGGTCCTGTCGGAATAGGTGCAGGCGTTCAGGAAGGTCGCCACACTGGTCTTCAAGAGGCAGACGAAGGGATCCTTCACCGGAAAGCGCTCGGAGCCCTCCAGGACCGAGTGCTCCACGACATGGGCCGCGCCAGTGTCGTCCACGGCGTCCGTGGAGAAGCAGAGGCAGAAGAGGTTCTCCGGATCGTTGGCCTCCAGGCTCAAGACCTCCAGCCCGCAGTCGTGGCGATAGCGCTTTGCCACGAGGCGTCTCGAGGGAAAGGAGGTGGTGCCGGTCAGGGTGAACATTGCAGTCTGCAGATCCGTCAAAAAAAAGAAAGGCGAAAAAAAAGGGGTTCCTTCGGACGAAAAGGGCGCACTTCGCGCCCTCCCGCCTAAAAAAAGAGCCGGCGCCCCCGAGGGAGCAACCGGCTTGTCTCGGCAGAAGCTAGACTACTTCTCCTCGGCGGCGGGAGCCGCGGCCTCCTCGGCCTTGGCCTCGGCGGCGGGCGCAGTCTTGGCGGCCTTCACCTGCTCGTCAGTCTCCACGAAGGAGAGCAGCGCCATCTCGGTGGCGTCACCAATGCGGGTGCCCATCTTGATGATGCGGGTGTAGCCACCCTGGCGCTCCTTGTAGTTGGGAGCCACTTCGTCAAAGAGCTTCTTGACGATGGTGTTGTTGTGGAGCTTCGCCACGGCCAGGCGGCGGGCATGCAGGTCGCCCCGCTTGCCCAACGTGACCATCTGCTCGGCCAGCTGGCGGATGCGCTTGGCGCGCACCAGCGTGGTCTTGATCTGGTTGTGCTCGATCAGGCTGCAGACGGCATTGGCCAGCAGAGCCCGCACATGGGCGCTGCTACGGTTGATCTTGAAGGTTGCGACGCGGTGTCTCATTGGGGTTACTCCTTGTTAGTCTTCTGCAGCAGGGCAACCTTGCTCCGGTCGAACTCTTCTGCCACTTTGTTGTCAATTGTCATCTCAAGCGCAAGGCCTTTGTCCTGAAGCTTCTCCTTGATCTCCTCAAGGGACTTCTTGCCAAAGTTGCGGCACTTCATCATCTGGTTCTCCGTCCGAGTCACCAGGTCGCCCAGGTAATGGATGTTCTCCTGGTTCAGGCAATTCTCGGAACGGACGGAAAGACCGAGGTCCTTCACTTCCTCCAGAAGCTTGGAGAGAAGGGCCTTCTCGTCGTCGGTGAGCACCACGCCACGGCTGCTGGCACTCTGGCTGCCCTCGAACTCGAAGACCTCCAGCTGACGGCGAAGGATCGAGGCGGCACGCTGCACGGCGGCCTTCGGCGCAATGCGTCCGTCGGTGGTGACCTCAATCTCCAGGCGGTCGTAGTTGGTGTTCTCGCCAACGCGGCTGGGCTGCACGTCGTAGCGGACCTTCTCCACAGGATTGAAGAGGCAGTCCACGGGAATGGAATTCAGGGGCTGCTCGTCTTTCTTGTTGCGCTCGCTGGGACGATAGCCGGTGCCCTTCTCCAGGTCCAGCTCGATGCGGATGGGCTTGTCCTTCAGGTCGCCCGCCAGGGTGAACAGGTGCTGGTCCTTGTTCAGGACCTCCGCCACGCCGTCCTCCTTGATGTCAGCGCCCGTCACGGCACCCTTCTTGGAAGCCACCAGCTCCAGGGTGCGGGGCAGAGAGCCGTCGCAACGGAACTTCAGCTTCTTGATGTTCAGGACGATCTCCATCACGTCCTCCATCACGCCGGGAATCGCCGTGAACTCGTGGCTGACTCCGTCAATGCGGATGCAGCTGACGGCCACGCCCTCCATCATGTGCAGCAGCACGCGGCGAAGGGAGTTTCCCAGGGTGTGTCCTAGGCCGTTCTCCCAGGGCTCGGTAACGAACTTGGCGTAGCGATCCGTCGCGGTCGCCTCATCCATGACCAGGGTCTCGGGCATCTCAAAATTTTCCAGTTCTGCCATTTGGGAAAAATCCTCCTTTGGTTTATGACTACTCCGATTGCTCGGCAGTCTCTATTCCTTTGGTGGGGCACTGCGGGGGACGGCCTCCGAATTGATCCGTCCCCCCGCACGCCCGGCGGCAGCAACCGGCTAGATGCGGCGCTTCTTGGGGGGGCGGCAACCGTTGTGGGGGAGGGGAGTCACGTCGCGCAGGACGGTGATCTCCAGGCCGGCGAGGGCGATGCCACGCACGGCGGACTCGCGGCCCTGTCCGGGGCCCTTCACTTCCACCTCGACCTCCTTCAGGCCGTAGGTCAGCATCGCCTTCTTCGCGGCGTCACCGGCGATGACCTGCGCGACGTAGGAAGTGCTCTTGCGGCTTCCCTTGTAGCCGAGCTTGCCGCCGGTGGACCAGGAGAGGACATTTCCCTGGGGGTCGGTGATCACCACGCGGGTGTTGTTGAAAGTGGAATCCACGTGCACCACACCGGAAAGCACCTGACGTGCACCCTTGGCACGACGGCTCTGAATGGCGGTGACGGCGTTGGGATCCGCGAGAATCTGCTCTGCGGTGGGGATGGAGGCGGGGGCGGCAGGCGCGGCCTGCGCGGCGACGCTCGTTTCCTTGGACTCTTCTGCCATTGTTTGCAATCTCCTGGGACGGCCTTTCCGGACGTCCTTTTTCTCTAAAGTTGAAAGCTGGGTTCTGGATTTTCGGGGGATTTTGGCGGATTCGACGCGCTAGGCAAGACGCCTCGCGGGAATCCGTTCGCTCCGGCGGCGGAAAAACGCGGCGCCATCCGATTGCTCGGGGCGTCGGCTGCCGCCGTCCGGGGGAGCCTCCTACTTCTTCTTGGTGGCAGCGGCGGCCTGCTTGGCCTCGGCGGCGGAAGCGGCGGTCTTACGCTCGGTTCTGTCGCGGATGGCTCCCACGGTCTTCTTGGAGCCCTTGCGGGTACGGGCGTTGGTGCGGGTACGCTGACCACGGGCGGGGAGATTCTTCTTGTGGCGGGTGCCACGATAGCTGCCAATGGCGATCAGGCGGCGGATGTTGTTGGCCACCTGGCGGCGCAGGTCACCTTCCACGGTGTACTCTTCGTGGAGGATGTTCAGGATATTGGCGATGTCGTCCTGGGAGAGCTCGGAGGCCTTCCGGACGGGGTCCAGCTTGGCTTTTTCGCAGATCGCCTTGGCGATGGCGGGGCCAATGCCATAGATGTACTGCAGGGAGATCACCGTCTGCTTGTTGTTCGGGATGTCAACACCGAGGATTCTGGGCATTTTATCGGTTTCCTAGTGGGTTTGCCGGTTGTCGTTAGGGGAAGAATGCGAAATGCGTTGGGGGAGGCTCCTGCGGGGAGGCTAGCCCTGGCGCTGCTTGTGGCGGGGATTCTTGCAAATCACCCGGAGGACGCCGGCGCGCTTGACAATCTGGCAATTGTTGCACATCCGCTTCACTGAGGCTCTGACTTTCATGGTTTGGTTTCCTTTTGGGTTGGGATGGTGGACGGCAGAACCGCCCTGATCCTTCCGGACTTGTGACCTCCGACATGCGCGGGAACGCAGACGGGGGGGCCTTTTTGTAGGTGCACTCCCATGCCGATACTTCGACCGGCGGCCGGAAAGAAGCGCCGGCCGGGCACAGGGGCGCGGGAAATTCGTGTACTATAAGCCCTTTTTTCCTGAATGCAAACGCCCTACGCAGGAGACGCGAGGGAGGCGCTGGCGCCTCTCGGGCATGCTCTTGCGGGGGGCGATGCGTCCGACGGGGGGCAGAAGGCTACTTTCTGCGGTAGGAGATGCGTCCGGTGCTCAGGTCGTAGGGAGAGATCTCCACCGTGACCGCGTCGCCTTCCAGAATGCGGATGTTGTTCTTCCGCATCTTTCCGGAGATTCCCGCGATGACTTCGCTGCCGCCGTTGTTGAGCTTGACGCGGAAACGGGTGTTGGGCAGGACTTCGACGACGACGCCTTCCAGCTTTATGCAGTCGGTTTCTTTGGGCATAGGGTAAGGATTTCGGGTTTTTTCTTCGTGATGAGGATCTGGTGTTCGAAGTGTGCGGAGAGGGAGTGGTCGCTGGTGCGGCAGGTCCACTGGTCTTTCGCGTCGATGTCGATCTCCCAGTCGCCGGCATTGACCATGGGCTCGATGCAGATGACCATGCCGGCCTCCAGGCGCGGGGTGCGTCCGCGCACCTTGAAGTTGGGGACCTCCGGGGACTCGTGCATGTGCTTGCCGCAGCCGTGTCCCACCATGTCCCGGACACAGGAGAAGCCCTGCGCCTCGGCGACCTTCTGGACGGCGGCGCCGATGTGGTTGATGGTGTTGCCTTCCACGGCGGCCTCGATGCCGGCCATGAGGGCGGCCTGGGTGGTGTCCATCAGGTTCTTGGCCAGGGGGGAGGGCTGTCCGCCGGCGCAGACGGTGCGTGCGGTGTCGCCGTAGTATCCGCCCAATTCCACCACCACGTCCAGGCTGACCAGGTCGCCGAACTGGATGATGCGGTCGGCGCGGCCGATGCCGTGGACCACCTCGTCGTTGAGGGAGATGCAGACCTGTCCGGGGTAGCCGTGGTAGTGCAGCGAGCCGCTCTTTCCGCCGGTTTCCCGGATGAAGCACTCGGCCAGGTTATCCAGGTCCAGGGTGCTCATGCCGGGCTGCACGGCGTCGCAGAGGCGATCGCGCACCTGGGCGGCCGCCTGGGCGGCCAGGCGGATCTTCTCGATTTCGCTTTCTTTGTAGATGGTGACGTGTTCCACGGAATCGGATGCCTCCGTTCTTGGTTCTGGCTAGAGGCCCAGGACCTTCTCCAGGTTGGCGTAGTTTACCTCGATGGGCGCGTCGCCGTTGGGGGAGATCTTCAGCTCGCCGCGGTTGCGGTAGTATTCGATGACGGGGGCGGTCTGGGTGTCGTAGATCTTCAGGCGGTTCACCGCAGTCTCCTCGGTGTCGTCGGCACGCTGGATCAGCGCGCTGCCGCACTTGTCGCAGACGCCCTCCTTGGCGGACGGTGCGGTGAAGACGTTGTAGCTGGCGCCGCAGGCCTTGTTGGAGCAGAGGCGGCGGCCAGTCAGGCGCTGCATGAGCAGCTCCCGGGGAGTGTCCACCAGGACGGCCACGCCGGTCTCGTAGCCGTGCTTGGCCAGGATGGCGGTGAGGCTCTCGGCCTGGGCGCTGGTGCGGGGGTAGCCGTCCAGCATGACGCCGCGGGCCTTGGCGTCGTCCTTGGCCAGGCGGTTGTCCACCATGGCGGTGACGATTTCGTCGGAGACCAGGGCGCCGGAGGCGATGAGCTCCTTCACGGTCTTGCCCAGCTCGGTGCCGGCGGCCATTTCGTCGCGCAGCAGCTGTCCGGTGGAGATGTGGATCACGTTGGTCTTTGCGCAGAAGATGTCGCCAAGAGTGCCCTTGCCGGCGCCGGGAGCGCCCAGGAAGATGTATGCCTTGGACATGGTGGTGTTTCCTAGTAGGTTGCGGGGGAGGGGAGGGAGGAGAAATCCGGCGGCCTTGTGGCGCGCCGGAGAAAAAAGTGTCTTAATATAGCCTGAGCTGACAGGCCCGGACGGGATTTGGCGTGGGCTGTCGCTAGGTCTCGTCGGCGGTTCCCGGGGGCGCGCCGGCGGCCTTTTCCAGCTCTCGCAACAGCGCCGGAAGGAGCTGGCTTTCAGGGAGGGTCTCCTGGGTTTGTCCCTTGCGGAAAAGGACGCCCTTTCCCATGCCGCCGGCAATGCCCAGGTCCGCATCGGCGGCTTCGCCGGGGCCGTTGACGGGGCAGCCCATGACGGCGACCTTTTTCAACGGAAGCGCGTATCCCTTTGCCAGGAGGCGGTTGATGGCGGCCTCCACGCGGGTTGCCAGGGGGATGAGGGCGATGCGGGTGCGTCCGCAGGTGGGGCATGCCACCAGCTGGGGGCGTCCGGGGCGCATGCCCAGTGCGTCCAGGATGCGGAAGGCGGCGGTGATCTCCTCTTCGGGGGGCGCGGTGAGGGAGACGCGGATGGTGTCGCCGATGCCCTCGAGGAGCAGGCATCCCAGGGTGATGGCGGATTTCAGGATGCCTTGTGCGGGGGTGCCGGCCTCGGTGAGTCCCAAGTGGAGTGGCCAGGGGGAGAGGGTGCGGAAGAGTCGGCACGCCTGGAGGGTCAGCGGAATGCCGGAGGCCTTCAGGCTCACCTTCAGGTTCTGGCAGCCCGCATCCTCAAAGAGCCCCAGGTATTCCCGGGCGCTCTCCACCATCGCCTGCGCGGTGGCGCCGTATTTTTCCTTGGCGCGGGGGGAGAGGCTCCCCAGATTCACTCCCACGCGCACCGCCTGGCCACGGAATGAAGCAATCCGCGCGGCCTCCCGCAGGGCGTCGCCATCCGGGATGTTCCCGGGATTCACGCGGATGCCCTGGACTCCGGCCTCCAGCGCCTTCACGGCCAGTCGCCCATCGAAGTGGATGTCCGCCACCACCGGCAGCGGGCTGGTGCGGGAGAGCTCCTCCAAGGCGGGGATCTCCCGCACGCTGGGGAGCGCCACGCGCACGAGCTGGCAACCCGCATCCGCCAGGCGGCGGATCTGCGCGAGGGTCGCCTCCACGTCGCCGGTGGGAGTGTTGCACATGGACTGCACCACCACCGGGGCGTCGCCGCCGATGGCCAAAGACCCCACGCGGATCTTTCGGGTGGGGATGCGATGGATTTCAGGTTCGGAGGGAAATTCGCTCATGGCTTGACGGTTTTCTTGCGGGAGTTCCCGGGGACCCGCAACCACGCCTTGACGCGCGGGAGTTCCCCGGGGTGGCTCTGGAACCACTGCAGTGCCGCCTGGCGGGTGGAGATCTCCGTGTCTCGCGTCTGGCTCTCGGCGGCATCCAGGATTCGCCGGAGCACGGGGGTGCGGCCGCTTCCGGCGGCTTCGTGGGAGTTCAGGGCGAGGGAGTAGCGCCTGCCAGGCACGGGGGATTCTCCCGCAAGGGAATGGATCTGGCAGTGTCCCTCGCGGTCCATGGTGGCCTCCACGCCATAGAGGCCGCTGTAGGAGGAGTGCTTCCGCAAGGTCCACTGCTCTTCCAGAATCTGCTGGAGCTCCCCGGCGGTCACCTGGCAGACGACGATGGTGTTTTCGTAGGGGACCAGTGCGTGGAGCTCCCGGCGGGTCAGCGGGATTCCGCCCGGGATCTCCTCGCGGGCGAGGACGCCATGGAGGGCCAATTCGGCGCCCGTGGCCTCCGACATCGCTTGGCAGAGTAGCTCGCTGGCGGCGCAGTCCACGCCGGGGCGACCCTTCGCCGTGAGGGCCTTTGGCAATGCGGGCGCGAGGACCTCCCGCGAGAGCTCCGCCGCTCGCATGAGCCACGGCGAAAGCGCCGCCTTCGCCTCCGGATCCTCCGGGGTCTCGGCGGGAGTCTCCACAAGGCGGGATTCCAGATGCGTCACCCGCCGTTCGGCGGGATCGATCCATAGATCAATCTGCCCAAAATACTTCCCCCCGGAGGCGGGCTGTTCATACCAGGTGTTTACGCCGATGGTGCGGCCGGGGAAGGTCCGGTGGGTATGCCCGCCCAGCACCAGGTCAATCTCCGGAAATTCCCGCGGGAGGCCCTTGAGCTCGTTGACGCCGCGGGCGTCCTTCTCCATCCAGCCCTGGTGCACCGCCAGGATGATGGCGTGGGGCTCGCTGGCGAGGACCTCCGGCATGATCCGCCGCAACATCGCGCGCAGGGATTCCGTGCGGAAGTGCTGCGGAAAGTCCAGGAACCAGTTCGGCATGTAGGAGGCAGTCGCGCCAATCACCGCAATCTTGGCGTCGCCGAAGGGGAAGAGACGCCAGGAGGGGTAGTCCCGCTCCCCCGCGCCCTCCCGCATATGAAGGTTCCCGCATAAGATCTTTCCCTGGAGACGCTGCGCGGCCTCCAGAAAGGCGCCGTAGCCGAAGTCGAAGTCGTGGTTCCCGGGAATCCAGGCGTCGTAGGGGAGGGCGTCCAGCCAGGACAGCATGGGCCTCCCGTTGTCCAGTCCGGAGGCCAGGGAGCCCTGGAAGGTGTCCCCCGTATCCAATAGCAATGCGTGGCCCTCCGGGGCCTCCGCGTATGCCTGCCTTATGCGCGTGGCGACCCGAAGGAGACCCGATTCCCCCTCCTCGGGACGAGCCTCCAGGGCGCCATGCAGGTCGCTGGTGTGCAACACCCGCACCCGGATCTCTCCCGCCGACAGGGCGAATTGCCCCGCCAGAAGAAATATCGCCGCCAGAAATGCCAGCGGATGACGCAGGAGAGAGGACCGGATGCCCGCCGACATGGCGCTATTCTTCCTGGCCGGGCTGGCCCAGGATGGCCAGATTCAGCTCCTGGAGCTGCTTGGGATCCACGTCGGTGCTGGGGGAATCCATCATGAGGCACGCCGCCTTGGCGGTCTTCGGGAAGGCGATGGTGTCGCGGATGGACTTGAGGCCCAGCAGCAGCATGACCAGCCGGTCGTGTCCCAGGGCCAGGCCGCCGTGGGGCGGTGCGCCGAAGGAGAAGGCGTCCAGCAGATGCCCGAAACGGTGGCGGGCGGACTCGTCGGAGATGCCCAGGGTCTTGAACATGGTGGCCTGCAGCGCGGGCTCGTGGATGCGGATGGAGCCGCCGCCCAGCTCGACGCCGTTGAGGATGACGTCGTAGGCGCGGGCACGGACTTTTCCGGGCTCGGTCTGCAGCAGGGGCAGATCCTCGTCCATGGGGCGGGTGAAGGGATGGTGCTCGGCGACCCAGCGCTGCTCCTCGTAGTCCCAGTCGAAGAGGGGGAATTCGGTGATCCAGAGGAAATTGAACTTTCCTTCGGGGATCAGATTGTGCGCCTCGGCCACGTCCAGGCGCACGCGGCCCAGGGCGAAGCACGCCACGCGGAAAGAACGGTCGGCCACCAGCAACAACAGGTCGCCGGGCTCGGCATTCAGGGACTCCTTCAGGCGAGCGACTTCGCTCTCGTTCAGGAACTTCGCGGCGGGGCCCGTCAGGCTGCCATCGGCGGCGACCTTCAGATACACCAGGCCGGAGGCGCCCATGAGGCGCGCAGAGGCGGTCAGCTGGTCCAGCGCCTTGCGGCTCGTGGATTCCGCCAGGCCCTTGGCGTTCAGTCCCTCGATGGTGCCATTCTGGGAGAGTGCCGCCTGGAAGGGCTGGAAGGCGGTGTCGGCGAAGAGCTTGGTCAGGTTCTGCATTTCCAGGCCGAAGCGGGTGTCGGGCTTGTCGGAGCCGTAGTGGGTCATGGCGTCCAGCCAGGTCATGCGGGGGAAGGGCGCCGGGATGTCCATGCCCTTGACCTCCTTCATGACGGCCACCAGGAGCTTCTCGGTGACGCGCTGCACGTCCTCCTCCTCCACAAAGCTCATCTCCAGGTCGATCTGGGTGAACTCGGGCTGGCGGTCGGCGCGCAGGTCCTCGTCGCGGAAGCATCGTGCGATCTGGAAGTATTTTTCCACGCCGCCCACCATGAGGAGCTGCTTGTACTGCTGGGGGCTCTGGGGCAGGGCGTAGAAGGCGCCCACCTTCATGCGGCTGGGAATCAGGTAGTCACGGGCGCCCTCGGGAGTGGACTTGGTCAGGATGGGGGTCTCCACTTCGATGAAGCCCTCCTGGTCGAAGATCCGGCGCATGACCTGGGTGATCTGGTGGCGCACCTTCAGGTTGTGCAACAGGCCGCTGCGGCGCATGTCCAAATAGCGGTACTTCAGCTTCAGGTCGTCGGAGGCCGCGGGATCCTCCAGGTGATACGGCATGGGCGCCGCCTGGTTCAATACCTTCAGGCCCTTCAACAAGACCTCCACCGCTCCCGTGGCACGCTTGGCATTCACCATGTTCTCAGGACGCGCACGCACAACGCCCGTGGCCTGGATCACCCACTCCTCACGCAACGGCTTCGCTTGCTCGAAGAGCTCCGGAGTCGCCGCCGGATCCACCACGAGCTGCGTGATGCCCTCGCGGTCGCGCAGGTCCACGAAAAGCATTCCGCCTAGGTTGCGGCTGGAATTCACCCAGCCGCAGAGGGTCACTTCCTGATTCAGGTTGCTCAGGTTCAGTTCGTTGCAGGTGTGTGTGCGATAGCCCATGGAGGTTCGGCGATGGTAAAAAAAGACGCCGCAGTTTGAGGGGGATGGAAAAGGTAAGGAAAAAGGGGGGGAGAAGGACGGTGCGCGGCTAATTCTGGTCTCGCAGGACGGCGACCACCTGGTCGCGGGGGATCTCTGTCTGGGAGCTGTCGGACATCCGCTTGAGCACCACGGTGCCCTTGGCGAGCTCGTTCTCGCCCAGGATCAGCACCCGGCTGGCGCCGGATTTGTTGGCAGAACGGAACTGCGCCTTCATGGAACGGCCCGTGACGTCCGCGATCACACGGCCGCCCACGCCCTGTCGGCGCAGCTCGCCGGCCAGCTGCAATGCCGCCGGGATGGCCTCGGCGCCTGCGGCAATCAGGAAGGTGTCTGCGGCGGGGCGCGCCTTGGGGGCGATGCCCAGGCCCGCCCGGGTCATGAGGAGACGCTCCACGCCCGCGGCAAAGCCGATGCCCTCAATGGGCGTCGTGGTGCCGGGCATGACCATGCGGTAGCGGCCGCCACCCGCAATGGCGTCCTCGCTGCCCAGCGCCGGGTGCGTGATTTCGAAGACGGTGTGCACGTAGTAGTCCAGTCCGCGGACCAGGCGCGGGTTGATCTCGTAGGAAATGCCCAGGCGGTCAAGGCCCTCGCAGACGCGATGGAAGTACTCCTTGGACTCCTCGCCCAGCAGATCCGCGATCTTCGGCGCATTCAGCGCCAGGTTGTGGCAGACCTCCTGCTTGCAGTCCAGCATGCGCCACACATTGGTCTCGAAGCGGCGGCGGCAGTCGTCACACATCTCCGACAGGTGGGGGCGGAAGTACTCCCGCAATGCCTCGGCAACCGCAGGACGGTCCTCGGGAAGACCCCGCGAGTTGATCATGACCTTCGGACCCTGGATGCCGAGCGCCTCCAGGTAGTGCACCAGCATGGCGATGACCTCCGCGTCCATCCACGGGGAGTGGCAGCCCACGGCCTCCACGCCGACCTGGTGGAACTGGCGCTTGCGACCCGCCGAGGGACGCTCGCCGCGGAACATCGGACCCATGTAGAAGACACGGCACTCCTCGCCCGGCCCAAGACCCAGGTTCGCCACCGCACGCATCACGCCCGCAGTGCCCTCGGGACGCAGGGTCAGCGAACGGCCGCCGCGGTCCTCGAAGGTGTACATCTCCTTCTGAACCACGTCCGTCTCGTTGCCCAGGTTCCGGACGAAGACCTCCGTGCGCTCAAAGACCGGGGTGCGAAGCTCCTGGTAGCCGTAGCGTCCGAAAATGTCGCGGGTGATGGATTCCAAATCCACCCACCCGAATACCTCCGGCTCCCAAATGTCCGAAGTGCCGGGAAGGGGCTCAGTCGCGGTTGACATGGTCGTCTCCTGAATATGAAAAAAAACGGTGTCGTGGGAAAGGGGGAGGTGCGGCGCCAAAAAATAAGGGGCGAGAAGGGAAAACCGCCCGCGGCACTGCCACACAAAGGAAAAGCCACGTAATATAACCTGCGTACAGGACCCTAAAAGACCCCCCGGCACCTTCCCATATATTTCCTATCCCACCATAACGGATACGCACCCCGCAAAGGACCGCAGGCGCCATGCCCCACAAGACAGGCATGGACCGCACGGCTTGCCAGCGGTCCCCAAAAAGATGGCCGCCAATCTGGCCATCTTTTGCAATACTTGGCCGCCACTGCTGGCCATCTTTTGCAATGCTTGGCCGCCAATGCTGGCCATCTTGGTTTGCGGGTGGCATTTGGGGGAGCTAGAATACCTTCGAACGGGTGGGCACCGCGCTGCGCGACGCCGCTGAGGCCCTGAAGGTGAAGGACCGGGTTATCGTTGCTTGGGATGATGAAGCGGAACTCCCCGGCGATATTTCGGTGATCCCTGTGTGGAAATTCCTTTTGGGACAATGAGATGGCAGGATATGAAGTTTTGCGGAACGTATCTTCTTGGCATGCTCCTGGCACGCTTCCTCTGCGCGCTTCCCTGTGGCGCGGGGGCGTCGGATGAGCGGGGGATCGGGGGCCGCGCATAAACCCCGCTTTCCCTGGAAGGGCATGGTGGATCTCTGCTACACGGTGGAGGGCACGGACCCGCCGGCGCAAAAAAATGCAATTTTCACCGTGGAGGGAGGGAATTTGCCAAAATTCGCACACTTGCAAAGATACGGATATCGAATTTTGTCATGTTGTGCGCGGTTTGTTCTATGGAGTAGAATTTTGGGGGAAAGTTGTGGAAAGTGCGGAGGGCGGTGTCGCCATTTGTGTGCGGCGTGCTATTTTTGCGCCACGGCAGGACAGCTCTCCCCCTTCGGGATGCTGTGGCGTTATTTTGGGTGACATGGCTCGTTTTTCTGACCTCCAACTGTCTGTCGTATATCGGGGACCGCGGTGGCGCGCCCTAGGTTGGGGAAGGTGTAATTCGACCCTTTGGAGTGGAAGAATGAGCAGTCTCCTGGACGAAATTGCGCAGGGCGAATCGAATGCCCTGGAATTCAAGCTGTTCCCCAATCAGGAGCAGTCCAAGTATCTGAAGACCGTGGTGGCCTTCGCAAATGGCAGGGGCGGGCGCATCCTCTTTGGCGTGGCCAACGACCGGACGGTCCAGGGCATCGACAAGGATCGCGTGCATGCCATGATGGACGAAATTGCGGACGCCATCACCCGGCGTTGCGCGCTTCGCATCACCCTGGATCTCGGAATCGAGAATGTCCAGGGGAAGTATGTCATTGTGCTGGAGATCATGGCCGGCAGGAACTGTCCCTATTTCCTGCGGGACGAGGGGGAACGCGATGGCGTCTATATCCGCGTTGGCGCCACGACGCAACGCGCGGATGACGCGACGCGCAGGGAGCTCTTTCTGCTAGGCACGGGGCAGAGCTGTGATGGCGAGCTATGCCCCGCCGCCAAAATCGACGAGTCGCGTGTCCAGTCACTCTGCGAAAGCATGGAGCATCTCGCCTTGACGAATTGTACGAATGACATTGTGCGGCGAGGCATGAAGCATTTGACCCCTGCCCAATTGGAGGCATGGGGCGTCATCGCCAGAAAGGGTGATCGATGGATCGGCTCGAATACATACGCCCTCCTTACGGGAGATCCTGCTTTCGCAACTCGCCTGAAGTGCGCAGTGTTCCGGAATGACAGCCGGGCGGTCTTTGTGGATCGGCGGGAATTCGTGGGAAGCGTGCCCGAGTTGATTGACCAGGGAAGTGCTTATCTCATGGCAAAAATTAACATGGGATGCAGTTTCCATGGGACCTTTCGTCAAGACAACTACGAGCTTCCCTTGGATGAACTTCGGGAGTTGGTAGTCAATGCGTTTGCGCACAGAAGCTATCTCAATCATGACGAACCGGTTTTCCTCTGTGTCTACGATGACCGTGTGGAGATCACTTCTCCTGGCGGATTGCCCCGTGGACAGACTGTGGAGCGTGCGCAGGGTGGGTATTCCAAGCCGCGCAATCCGATTCTGTCACGATGCCTTAGCTATATGCATTTCATGGAGGAGTGGGGGAGCGGACTTCTACGCGTGAAAAGGGCCCTCGAGGAATATGGTCTGCCACCGCTTGCTCTCGAGGATGCGGGCCAGGCCGTGCGCGCGAATGTCTGCCGCGCTGCTGTGGACGCGAAGCCCCCCACGCCTCTCGTCTGCCGAGAGGAGCCCACGCCGGAGGAGGAGGATCGTGCCGAGGATCCAGAGGAGGAGCCGCTGGATCTCCCGCTTGGCCTGCAGGATGTGGTGCGGTTGCTGATCCTGAATGCCTATCAAGGCACCGACGAACTGGCGGACCTCCTGCATGTGAGCCGAGCCGTCGTGCAACGACGCCTGAGACGCCTCCGGGACGAGTTTCACGCCATCGAACGGGTGGGCACCGCGCGACAGGGCTACTGGCGCATCCTCCGGAAGTGCCGGTTGCGGAACTTCGAGTAGCGCGGCAACCCTCCTAAACCACGGAAGGCACGGAAACGGCTGACGCCG
>CAVDSU010000001.1:0-33562 GCA_963611685.1 bacterium | reverse complement strand
CCTTCCGTGGTAGAAAAAAGGCTTCCGTGCCCTTCCGTGGTAGAAAAAAGGCTTCCGTGTCCTTCCGTGGTAGAAAAAAGGCTTCCGTGCCCTTCCGTGGTTGAAAAAAGGCTTCCGTGCCCTTCCGTGGTTGACGCATTCCTCCGTCTGCCTTTCAGGGAATACATTACCCGAATTCCGGTTTCACAGCTTGCCCATGGATGCCGTCCACCCGTTCGAGGGGCGGATTCGTGGGCGCACTTGTTTCTCCCGTGCGCGGAGGCGCGAATCGACAGAGTATGCTGAACAAACACACCGTGGAAAAGATTGGCGGGACCTCGATGTCCCGCTTCGGCGAGGTCATGCGAAACGTGATCATCGGCCACCGCACTCCCGAGGACTACTACAACCGCATCTTCATCGTCTCGGCATACGGCGGCATCACCAACCTGCTGCTGGAGGACAAGAAGACCGGCGCTCCCGGCGTCTACGGCCGCTTCGCCATGGACGACTCCACCTGGGAACAGGCCCTGGAGACCGTCCGACAGAGCATGCTGGAGTACAACCACTCCTTCGTCAGCATCGGACTGGACCAGACCGCCGCAGACGAGTTCGTCAACCAGCGCATCGATGGCGTCTGCGAGTGCCTCCACGATCTGACCAACCTGCGCTCTTTCGGTCACTTCAACCACAAGAGCTTCCTCCCGCAGACCCGCGAGCTGCTCAGCGCCGTGGGCGAGGCACAGAGCGCCTTCAATTCCGCCAATATCCTCCAGCGCAACGGCGTCAATGCCCGCTTTGTGGACCTGACGGGCTGGAAGGTGGACTCCCTGCCTACCTTCGATAACGCCATCCTGGATGCCTTCAAGGACATCGACCTCTCCAAGGAGCTGCCCATCGTCACCGGATACGTGAAGTACGACGAGGGCATCATGACCCACTTCGACCGCGGCTACAGCGAGATCACCTTCAGCAAGATCGCCGTGCTCACCAAGGCACGCGAGGGCATCATCCATAAGGAATACCACCTGTGCACCGGCGATCCGAAGGTCATTGGCCTGGACAAGGTGAAGATCATCGGCCACACCAACTTCGATATCGCGGACCAGCTCTCCGACCTGGACATGGAGGCCATCCACTCCAAGGCGTCCAAGGAAATGGAACAGTGCGGAATCCCCATCCGCATCAAGAATGCCTTCGATCCCGAAAACCCCGGTACCCTCATTAGCTGCGACTATGTCTCGCCCACTCCTCGCGTGGAGATGATCTGCGGACGCAGCGACGTGGTGGCCATCGAGGTGGTGGATCCCGAGATGGTCTCCAAGCCCGGATACGACTACAGCCTGCTCCAGAGCTTCGTGGACTACCACATCAGCTACGTGACGAAGACCACCAACGCCAACACCATCACGCACTTCGTGCCCGGAAAGAAGGCGCCCATCGAGGGCTGCATGGAGGACATCCGCCGCCGGCTGCCACAGGCCTCCATCTACTCCTTCCCCGCTGCCATCGTCTCCATCATCGGCACCAACATGAAGATCCCCGGCTTCCTCTCCAAGTCGGCCAAGGCGCTCTCCGATGCCCATATCAATACCCTGGCAATGGTGCAGAGCCCCCGGCAGATCAACATGCAGTTCATTGTGCGCCGCGAAGACTACAAGAAGGCGCAGATCGCCCTGCATAAGGTGCTGGTGGAAGACGAGGCATAGCGCTTCGAAATCTCCATCCGCTACTCTTGCCCACACGCCCGGCTCCCACTCCCTCGGGAACCGGGCGCTTCCGTATCCTACCGAGATGAAAACAGGACTCCGATTCTCCGCACTCCCCGCACTCCTCCTTGCGCTGCTGCTCCTCGCCGGCACGACGCGCCTCTTGGCACAGGAGGCCCCCGGCACCGAATTGCGCGGCGCCTGGATCCATGCGCCACAGGGCATCTCCGGATGGGGATGGGACGCCACCGTGAAGGCGCTGGCCGACAACGGCTTCAATGCCCTCTTCGCGAATCTCTCCTGGACGGCCTCCAGCGACTATCCTAGCCAGGTCTCTTCCCCCCATCCCTCTCTCAAGCAGAAGGACGGCTCTACCCGGGATCTCCTCCAGGAGTGCCTGGATGCCTGCCGGAAGTATGGCGTGCAGCTCCATGTGTGGGTGGTGGTCTGCAATATGGGCGAACACACGCCCGCTGCCGTGAAAAAACGCTACCAGGACGCCGGACGCACCCAGCTCGACAAGGATGGCAACCAGTCCGACTACCTCGCTCCGCAAATTCCCGAGAATCGAAAGCTCCTCCAGGACGTGGTGGTGGAGATTGCACGGAAATACCCCGAGGTCTCCGGCATCCACTTGGATTATATCCGATACCCCCTCGGCGACTACGATTGCTCGCCACGCGCACGGAAGGACTTCGAGAGGTCCCTGGGACGCGCCGTGCCCTCCTGGCCGGTGGATGTCCTGCCCGGCGGCGCCCTGCGCAAAGAATACCGCCAGTGGTGCCGACAGAATGTGACGGAGCTGGTACGCGCCGCACGCCAGGCGCTTCGCGCCGCCAGTCCCCGCACTGCGCTCTCCGCCGCCACTTACGGCTGGGAGGAGGGCGCCATGGAGAGCGTGGCGCAGGATGCCAACCAGTGGGTGCGGGAGGGCCTGATCGACTTCCTGTGCCCCATGAACTACAGCGGAAAGCCCCAGGAGCCCGCCGGATGGCTGGCGGTCCAGCAGCAGCGGGTGGCCGGACGCATCCCCATTTACTCGGGACTGGCGAACTACATGTGCGAATCTGTGGAGGTCCTCCGACAGGAGATCCGGGATGCCCGCGCGCTGGGCGCCGAGGGATTCATTTGCTTCCAGCTGAAAGAGCCCTTCGCTCGCGATTGGCTGCCCGAAATCGGCAAGAACGAGACCGCCGCGAAGGCCCCGGCCCCCCAGAATTGGGGCGTGCCACGCCCCCAGTGGAGCTGGCAGGGCGGCGTCTGGCATGATCCGCCATGGTATTTCTTCTGGCAGGACGCCGGCTGGACTCCGCTGGTCTGCCAGGCGGTCTTCCTTACGCGAGTCCCCGTGGAACGACAACGCCGAATGCATCCCGTCTTGGCTCTCGATGGCGTGGAACGCCCCGCCAGCGCCCGCGAAATCTCCGTCGAGTGGCTGGACGAATACACGCTGCGCCTCTCCTTTGCCCCCGAAAAGCCCGGCGCCTACCAGTGGACTCTGGTGGAGTCCGACTTCGATCCGCAGGAGCCCGCAAAGACACGCCTCTGGCGCTCTTCCTCTTTCGTCTGGAAGGCAAAGAAGTAGCCTCCTTCCAGAATTCCTGGGGCAGGGCGCCCGCAGACCCCGAACCACCCCCGCGGGAGTATATTACCAAGCACGCCGCGACCCTGGAGTTGCAGCGAATGCCCTTGCCCTCCCGGAACGCTCTTGAGCGCCGGCAGAGGACAATCTACCCTTTCCTTTTTCCCTGGCTATTTGGAGTTCATGACAATGACCGAATTGGAGAACAAGTTGCAGGCTGTCCTGGCGGAAGTCCAGGAGTCCCTCGCGAAGGCGCAGGATGCGTCGGCGGTGGAGGAGCTCCGGCTGAAGTATTTGAGCCGGAAGGGCATCCTTCCTGCGATGATGAGCGAGTTGGGCAAGGTGCCCGCCGCGGAGAAGCCCCAGGTCGGCAAGACTCTGAACCAGGTGAAGAACGGCATCAACGCCGCGTTCGAGGAGGCGCAGGCGCGCCTGACCCAGCAGCAAGAGGAGCACGACGCCCTGGATGTGACGCTTCCCGGGCGCTGCCATTGCCACGGACACCAGCACCCCATCACCCAGGTGATGGAGGAGGCCGTCGCGATCTTCCGCCGCATGGGATTCGTGGTGGCGGATGGTCCCGACCTGGAGGACGTGTGGCACAACTTCGACGCCCTGAACGCTCCCCAGGACCACCCCTCCCGCGCGGTCTCCGATACCTTCTATTTCGACTTGGAGCATCATGACTTCCTGGCTCCCGATACCATGATCCTCCGGACCCAGACCTCGCCCGTCCAGGTCCGCTCCATGCAGGCACACGAGCCGCCCGTGCGCATCGTCTGCCCCGGACGCTGCTATCGCCGCGACACTCCCGACGCCACCCACGGCATGAGCTTCCACCAGATCGAGGGACTCTACGTGGACAAGAAGGTCTCTCTCGCCGATCTGAAGGGAACCCTCTCCTACTACGCGAAGGAGATGTTCGGCTCTTCCGTGAAGATCCGCTTCCGCCCCCACTTCTTCCCCTTCACCGAACCCAGCGTGGAGTGGGATGCCTCCTGCATGATCTGCGGCGGCAAGGGCTGCAAGGTCTGCAAGGGCACTGGCTGGATCGAGATCTCCGGCGCCGGCATGGTGAATCCCAAGGTGCTGGAGAATGTGGGATGGGATCCCGAGAAGCTCTCCGGATACGCCTTCGGCATGGGCATCGAGCGAATCGCCATGATCCGCTATGCCATCAATGACCTCCGACTGCTCTACGAGAACGACCTCCGCTTCCTGAAACAGTTCTAGGATGGCATCAGCCATCCGGCGGCGGAAGAAATACCACACGCCACCGCTCTCTCCCAAATGCCGCGGCGCCAGGGATCGGCGAGTCGCACGACAGCGACTCCATCACCATCCCCGCGCCGCGTTTCCATTTCCAGAAGAAATGCCCCCCGTCACTCCACTTTTGGCACCTATGGCCGGCTATACGGATCTGCCTCTCCGCAGAGTCTGCCGGCTCTATGGGCTGTATTACGGCACGACCGCACTCATTGACGCGGGGGCGCTGGTCCATGGAAATCCGGACAGCGAATCCATTCTGCGCCGCGGCGAGGAGGAAGAATACCTCCAGGTGCAGCTATTGGGGAGTATTCCGAAGGATGTCCGGCAGTCCGCCCGAATCCTCCGCGATGGACCCTGGCACTTCGATGTGCTGGATTTCAATATGGGCTGTCCTGTCCAGAAGGTCCAGAAACGAAAGGCGGGCGCCGCCCTGATGCGGGAGACCGCTCTCGCCAAGGAGTGCATTCAGGCCCTCCGCGAGGAGTGGCCCGGACGCCTCACCGTGAAGATGCGGATCCTGGACGAAGAGGACCCCGCGCCGACTCTGGAGGTGGCGAAGATGCTGGAGTCCCTGGGCGTGCAGGGACTCACCATCCACGGTCGACTGGCAAAAAAGGTCTACTCCGGTCCCGTTTACGCAAAGATTATCCGTGCGGTCCGCGAGGGCGTCTCCATCCCCGTTGTGGCGAATGGCGGAATCTTCCACGCCGCAGACGCGGAATGGCTCGCTCGCGAAAGCGGCTGCCAGCGCGTCATGGTCGCGCGCGGATGCCTCGGAAATCCCTGGATCTTCCGCGAAATCCTAGACGGAAAGGCGCCCGAGATCACCCGGGAGGAACGGCTCCAGGTCATGGAAAAACACCTCGCCGAGATGGTGAAGGAATATGGGGAACACGGCGCCATGATCCTGGGACGCAAGGTGATATGTAGTTATATCTGTGGACACGGATTCCCCCGGGAACTCCGCGCCAATGTGGTCAAGATCTCCACGTGGCAGGATTTCCAGGAACTCCTCCTAAATCTCCGAAACTCGCCTACGCAGGACTAGGCCCCGGGAAGCACTTTCCCACGACGCACGCCTGCCGCCTCTGCCGCCGCAGCATACGCGGCAGTCCTTAAGGGGGATTGTGCCCGCCGGAGGGTAGGATGGGGACAAAACAGAAACGCGCCATCTGGCGGAGGGGACTTTTCTTCCCTCGTGCCAGACGGCGCGTTTTGCGCTCGATGGGGGAGCTAGGCGGTTATGCCAGATACTTGGCCACGGCGGCGGTCACCTTTTCGGGGGTGAAGCCGTATTTGTCGGCCAGGACCTTGTAGGGAGCGGACTCGCCGAAGTGGTCCAGTCCGATGACCATGCCCTTGTCGCCCACGTACTTGCTCCAGCCCATGGTGCAGGCGGCCTCCACGGCCACGCGCTTGGTGCAGCTGGCGGGCAGGACGCTCTCCTTGTATTCGGCGCTCTGGGCGTCGAAGAGGTCCCAGGAGGGCATGGAGACCACGCGGATCTTCTTGCCCTGTGCGCGGAGCGCGTCAGCCGCGGCGACGCAGGCGGAAAGCTCGCTGCCGGAGCCGATGAGGATTGCCTCGAAGTCGGCGTCGGAGGAGACCACGTAGGCGCCCTTGGAGACGTCCATCTTCTCCACGACCTCCTGGGGCAGATTGGGCAGTGCCTGTCGGGTGAGGGAGAGGATGACGGGGTGGTCGGTCTTCAGGGCGTATGCCCAGGCGAGGGCGACCTCGTGGGACTCGGCGGGGCGCAGGAGGGTGAGTCCGGGGAGGCTCCGGAACATGGCCAGCTGCTCGATGGGCTCGTGGGTCGCGCCATCCTCGCCCACGGCGTAGGAGTCGTGGGTGAAGACATAGACCTGGTGGAGCTTCTGGAGGGCGGCCAGTCGGATGGCGGGCTTCATGTAGTCGGAGAAGACCATGAAGGTGGCGCTGAAGGGCAGGGCGTAGGTCAGGGAGAGACCATTGCAGATGAGCCCCATCGCCAGCTCGCGGATGCCGAAGTGGAAGTTCCGTCCGGCGCGGTTCTCAGCGGAGAAGTCGCCCAGCTCCTTCATGTAGGTGTTGTTGGAGGGCGCCAAGTCGGCGGAGCCGCCCACCAGTGCGGGAATCGCCTTCGCGGCCACCTGGATCATGGCGCCGGAGGAGGCGCGGGAGGCCACGTCCTTCTGGGGGACGGCGGCGAGAAGCTGCTTCTCCAGGTCGGCGGGCATCGCCTTGGAGACGATGGCGTCCAAGAGCGCCTTGCCCTCGGGATTGCCGTTCTGCCAGGCGGCGAAGTCGGCGTCCCACTGGGCGGCGGCGGCCTTCTTGTCGGCGATGACCTGTGCCAGGAATTCCCGGACGTCGGCGGGCACCACGAAGGACTCCTCGGGGTTGAAGCCCAGAGCCGCCTTGGTGGCCTTCAGCTCGTCTTCGCCCAGGGGTGCGCCGTGGCTCTTGGAGGTGCCGGCCAGGGTGGGTGCGCCGTAGCCGATGGTGGTGGTCCCGATGATGATGGTGGGCTTGTCCTGGCTGGCCTGCGCCAGGGTGATGGCGGCGTCGATCTGGCGGGGGCACTGTCCGTTGATCTTCAGGACATTCCAGCCGTAGGCGGCGAAGCGCGCGCCCACATCCTCGCTCATGGCCAGGGAGGTGCTGCCCTCGATGGTGATCTTGTTGTCGTCGTAGAAGAGGATCAGGTTGTTCAGCTTCAGGTGTCCGGCCAGGGAGCACGCCTCGTGGCTGGTGCCCTCCATGATGCAGCCGTCACCGGAGACCACATAGACCTTCTGCTGCTTGAAGAGGGCCTCGGGCGCCTGGATGCGGGCGGCCAGCTGCTTCAGGCCAATCGCCATGCCCACCGCGCTGGCCAGTCCGGAGGCCAGGGGGCCCGTGGTGACCTCGACGCCGGGGGTGTGTCCGTGCTCGGGATGGCCGGGGGTCTTGCTGCCCAGCTGGCGGAAGCTCTTCAGGTCGTCCAGGGTGACGTCATAGCCGAAGAGGTGCAGCAGGGAGTAGATCAGCATGGAGCCGTGTCCCGCGGAGAGCACGAAGCGGTCGCGGCCCAGCCATTCGGGGCGTGCGGGATCGAAGCGGAGGTGCTTCGCCCAGAGGGTGAAGGCATAGTCCGCACTGCCCATGGGCATGCCGGGGTGGCCGGAGTTTGCCTTCTGCACGCCGTCGGCGGCGAGAAGCCGGACAGTGTTGATGGCCTTCTTGACGATTTCCTTGTTCTTGCAGCAGCCCATGGCTCTTTGCGCTCCTTGTTTGGTTGAGGGGTGTTTTGGGGGGTCTCTTGGTTGCGTTCAGGGAATAAAAAAACGGTGCTTCGCCCAAGCGGAAAATGACGCTCATCTGGCGAAAACGCGGGGATAAATGTAACTGTTTCCCCCTCTCTTGCCAAGCCGCGATACAGACGATTTCTCCCTTCTCGCGGAAAAAGAAAAATCCCGCAAGAAGACGGCTTCCCCCGTTGTCGGGAGGTGGTCGCTTCTGGCGGGATTTGTCGCGGAAATGCTTCCGGGGGGACCGCGCTATTCGTCGGCGCTGTCTCGGAAGGAGTTTTTGGCGGGTGCGCCCATTCGGAGATAGGCGTTGATGAAGGGATCCAGGTCGCCGTCGAGCACGGCGGAGACATTGGAGGTCTCGTAGCCGGTGCGCAGGTCTTTGACGAGCTGGTAGGGCTGCAGCACGTAGGAGCGGATCTGGTTTCCCCAGGCGTTGTCGCCCTTTTCCGCGTCCGCCTGCTGGATTGCCGCATTCCGCTTGTCTTCCTCGATCTGGTAGAGACGCGCCTTGAGTAGCTGCATGGCGATCTCCTTGTTCTGGTGCTGGGAGCGCTCGGACTGCGAGGCCACCACGATGCCGGTGGGAAGATGCGTGAGCCGCACGGCGGAGGAGGTCTTGTTCACGTGCTGGCCGCCGGCGCCGGAGGAGTGGTAGGTATCCACCCGGAGGTCCTTCTCGTTGACCACGATGTCGATGTCGTCGTCTACCTGCGGGAGGACATCCACGCTGCAGAAGGAGGTGTGGCGGCGCTTGTTGGCGTCGAAGGGAGAGATCCGCACCAGCCGATGGACGCCCTTCTCGCACTTCAGGTATCCGTAGGCGAAGGGGCCGGTGACGGTCATGGTCATGACCTTGATGCCCGCTTCGTCGCCCAGCTGCATGTCGTTGACCAAGAAGCCGAAGCCCCGCTTGTCGAACCAATGCAGATACATCCGCTCCAGCATCCCGCACCAGTCGCAGGATTCGGTGCCGCCGGCGCCGGCGCGGATGGTCAGGATCGCGTTCTTGCCGTCCATCTTCCCGGAAAGGAAGCTGACCAGCTCCAGGCGATCCAATGCCTGGGCGAGCTCCTGGACGGCCTGGTCCGCCTCGTCGTAGAGGGGCGAGCCATCCCCCTCCTCGGCCGCCAATTCCGCCAGCGCGGCGAGGTCCTCGGCCTGCGTCACCACCTTCTGGAAGGGATCCAGCGTGTTTTTCAGGCGGCTGACTTCGTCAACCACGGGCTGCGACTTCTCCCGGGAATCCCAGAAGTCGGGGCGGGACATGGTGGCCTGCAGGAGTTCTAGACGCTGCCGTTTGCCGGCGACGTCAAAGATACCCCCTCAAGTGTTCCACACGCTCTTGGGCGGCGGACACTTTGCCGAGGAGCTCTTCGCGAGTCATGGGCATGGTTCCTTGCAGTTGCTTGGAAGGGGTGATGGGAAGGAAGGGAGGGAGGGAGCGTCGGCGTGTCGGCGCTATTTCAGCGTGTTGTTCACGCCGATGACCACGTCGTCCTTGTTGAGGGACTCCACGATGCGGCTGGAGGGGATCACCAGGTTCTTCTTGACGGCGATCTCCTCGCCGTTGCTGGCGAGGAATTCCTCGATCTGGGTGCGGTAGAGCTCCTTGATCTTGTAGCGGCGCACCTTCAGGGTGGCGGTCATGGTGCCGTCATTCACGGAGAAGTCGGGCAGCAGCAGCACGTCCTTGGGCTTCATGTAGCTGGTCAAATCCGCCGTGCGCGCCTGCACGTCCGCCTTCAGCAGGCGGTGCAGCTCGTCCGGGTTGCTCTCGTATTTCTCGCGGAGCTCCTTGGGGACATTCACGCAGATGTAGGCGCTCTTGCACTTCTCGCCGATGACGATGGCCTCGCTGATGAGGGGAGAGGCCTTCACGGCGTCCTCGATGGCCTCGGGATGGAACTTCTCGCCGCCGTAGGTCACGATCATGGAGCTGTTGCGGCCGTGGATGAAGAGATAGCCGTCCTTGTCCACATGCGCCACGTCGCCGGTGTTCAGGTAGCCGTCTTCCATGGTCTTGGCGGAGGCGTCGGTGTGGTTCCAGTATCCCTGCATGACGCAACGGCCCTTGACCAGGAGCTGTCCGCGCAGGTTCTTGCCCAAGTTGCCCTCTTCGTCCTTGAAGGTGTAGTCGCCGCCGCGCTCGGGGGAGGCCCACTTCCAGATGCGCCCGCAGGAGCCCAGGCGGTAGTCGCCGATCTCGTTGGAGGCCACCACGGGGGAGGCCTCGGTGAGGCCGTATCCCTGCAGCACGGGCAGGCCCAAGAAGCTATAGAAGCTCTGGACGTCCAGGTCCAGGGGCGCGCCGCCGGCCACGAAGAAGCGGAGCTTTCCGCCGAAGGCCTTCCGGAAGGTGCGGAAGACGAGCGGGTCGTAGAAGACGTGGTGGTAGAGCATGCGGAAGATTCCGCCGTTCCAGCGCTTTCCGGCAGTGAAGATGCGGCTGGCGTTGTAGATGGCGCGGTCCACCAGCTTCTTCTTTCCGGGGGGCAACGCCTCGATCTTCTTCTTCATGGCGGCCATGGTCATGTCCAGGATGCGGGGCACCACCAGCATGATGGTGGGCTGGAACTTGGCCAGATTCCGCTTGAAGTCCGCAATGCCATTGCTCACCACGCAGCAGGCGCCCACCCGGGGCACCGCCAGGATTTCGCAGGTCAGGGCGTAGGAGTGCCAGTAGGGCAAAAGCGAGGTCAGCACGTCCTTGGGACCCACGGGGAAGCACTCCAGGGCGTTGGTGGAGTTCCACCACAGGTTGTTGTGGCTCAGCATCACGCCCTTGGGAAGGCCGGTGGAACCGGAGGTGTAGATGAGCACGGCGGTGGTCTTCGCCAGGGCCTCCTCGCCCTCGCACAGAGGCGCCAGGCGCTCGGCAAAGGGAGTGTCTTTCGTGCCAAAGGGAAGGGTGTCCCAGTTCGTCACCGGCAATTCGCCGGCAGTCTCCTGCGCCTTCTTCAGATACGCCTCGCTGGCGAGCACCAGCTTGGGGGAGCAGTCCTTCAGCACGAAGGCCATCTCTTCGTTGCCCAGAGACTCGCAGACGGGCACCGCAATGGCGCCCAGACGCCAGCAGGCGTAGAAGAAACGGATGTGGTTGCCGCTCTTGGCGGAAATCGCCGCCACGCGGTCGCCCGCCTGCACGCCATGCTTCGACAGGTAGTCGGACCAGGCGCATACGTCCGCATGCAACTGCTGGAAGGTGACGGGATGCAGCTCCTTGCCGTCGGAGAGCTTCAACGCAACACGGCTGGCGTTCTCGCGGCAGAAGGTCTCAAAGACGTCGTAAAGATGCTTCGGTTGTAGTTCTTTCATCTTGAATATTCCTCAAAATACGCGGCTGGGATCTTTCTTGATGAGGGACGCCCCTGCTCCGCGGATCCTGCCGTCGGAAAAAGGGACTCTCCCGGGAAGAAAACAGGGCGCCAATCTCACGGAGGAGAATCTCCCCCGGGGATATGACGCCCTTGTCTTTTTTTATAGGATGGATGGGGATGTGCGCATCCCCGGTCTCCTACGCCATCTTGGCCACGCGGGCAGCCAGACGAGCCTTCTTGCGGTCAGCCTTGTTCTTGTGGATCACGCCGGTCTTCGCGGCCTTGTCCAACTGGCTGTAGCAGTCGTTCAGCTGGGTCAGCGCGGCAGTCTTGTCGCCCTGGGCGATGATGGCGTTGAGGGACTTCTCGGAGTCGCGGACCTTCACCTTGCGGGCACGGTTGTAGGAACGCTTCCGGGCGTCAGCGCGCATGTGCTTCGCGGCGGAGGGTAGACGATGGGGTTTGGAACTCGCCATGATGGGAACTTCTTCCTAGATTGTTGCTGTTGGTTTACTAGACAGAAATAAAAAACGGTCTCCCGAAGGCAGGCACGCGGTCCATAAAAAAAAGACCGCCGCCGCCAATTCCAGGGAAAATGCTCGCGCGACGAAATGAGACCCCGTCGCTACAATGACGCCAATCATTCCATTGGTCGGCAAGACCGCTTAATATGCCACGGGAATCCGATATTTCAAGCCGCTACCCCCTTTTAGAATGGGGGCACGCGGGGGCTGCCGCCTCTTTTAGTACCTAGCAACTAGTGGCTAGTGGCTAGCCTATAAGGTGCCTGCGGCGCCCTTCCGCGGCTGTGGAGCCGCGGTACCGTTGCCGCCGCCTTTTTGCGGGCGCAAACTCGCGCCCGCTTGGCGCACGCGCCGGTAGATTCCGGCGCGGGGTTTCGGCACGAAACCCTGGCCTAACTTCCTCCTTCCTCCTTCCTCCTTCCTCCTTTTTTTGAATTCGGCTGCCGCCTCTTTTAGTACCTAGCAACTAGTGGCTAGTGGCTAGCCTATAAGGTGCCTGCGGCGCCCTTCCGCGGCTGTGGAGCCGCGGTACCGTTGCCGCCGCCTTTTTGCGGGCGCAAACTCGCGCCCGCTTGGCGCACGCGCCGGTAGATTCCGGCGCGGGGTTTCGGCACGAAACCCTGGCCTAACTTCCTCCTTCCTCCTTCCTCCTTCCTCCTTTTTGGGGCCCTTCTGGTTCCTCCTTCCTCCCTCCTCCTTTTTTGGGCCCTTCTGGTTCCTCCTTCCTCCTTCCTCCTTTTTTGGGCCCTTCCGGGGCACAGAAGGTGCGCCGGAAGGCCCTGTGCAGTTCCTTGTCGTGATAGGGGTCTTCGGCGTCGGGTGCCAGCTCTTCGGGGGAGTATGCGGAACGCAGGTCGGTTGCCAGGACTCGTGGGGGATTTTCCTGGACTTGGAAGGGGATTCGCCAGGTGCGATATGCCAGGATGGGTGTGGTCTTTTCGGTGTCCTCGGGGGCGTAGACCAGTCGATGGCGCTTGGGATTTGTGGGGTCCTCTTCCAGCTGAGTGTGCAGGAAGCTCTCCAGGCAGGCCAGTCCGTGTTCCTTGAGCCACAGGAGTTTTGTTTGGAGGGCGGGGGCGATTTCCAGGGAATAGAGTGGCAGTTCCTGTTGGCGGGTCCATCCGTCGGCGGCGTCGGGGAAGGCGTCGGCGTAGGGGAGATAGGGCTTGATGTCCAGGATGGGCGTGCCGTCCAATAGGTCGTGTCCCTGCACCAGGAGGGTCCCGCCCTGGATCTTCACCAGCTCCACGCAGGAGAGTCCAATGGGATTGGGGCGGTAGGGGGAGCGGGTGGCGAAGACTCCCAGCTTGTGGTCCACGTGCCGGGGCGGCTGGACCTTCGGGTGCCAGACGCCGGCGTTGTGGTGGAAGAGGAAGAGAACCCAGAGGCGGGAGAAGCCCTCCAGGCCCTCCAGCGCCGCCTCGAAATTTCGTCCCTTCTGCAACTGGATCCATCCGGGATTGGCGCCGGCCAGAGTCGCCTGCCGGGGGACGTCGTAGGGATACTTCGCCGTGCAGTGGAAGACGCCGATGGGCTCCAGGGAGATCGGCGCCAAGGCGGAGTCGGATTCGCGGTCCATGTCTTCGGCTACTTTCGGCAGAGGGTGATTTTCTGAGCCTGCGGGATCTCCCGTTCGGAAATCACCACCAGGTATCCGCCGCCGCCAGCGCCAGTGAGCTTCCAGCCCAGCGCGTCCTTCTCGCAGAGGCGGATGGCCTCCTGTGCCTCCGGCGTCATCATGGCGGGGAAGAGCCCGCACGCCGCCTGGAAGGCAGCGGTGGTGGACTCCCCCCAGAGCGCGGCATTCCGCGTCCGGATGCCCTCCCAGACGCCCTCCGCCGCCCGCGAGAGCGCCTGCGCGGCCTCGGCATTCAGGCATGCGCCCTCCCGCGGCGAGAAGCCGTCCTTGCGGGGAGAGAGCGTGAGGAGCCAGAGATGCTCTTCCACAAAGCGGAGAGTCTCCTCGTCCGTGAGGGAGTCGATGGCGTCGGGCCAGACGGCGTCCTTGGGGTAGTGGAGCCGGTTGACTCCGGGTAGCAGGAGTCCCAGCTGGTCCTGGGAGCCGGAGAGATGGTGGGTTCCCGGCGGATTTTCCAAGGCGAAGAGAGTCTTTGCCAGCTCTATGCGGTCGCCGGCGGGGATGGTCTCTCCCCAGAACGCCAGCGCCTTCTTTCGGGAAGAGGTGGCCAGGCCGCTGCGGTCCTGGAAGTCGATGGCGGGCTCGATGGAGGCCGTGATCACCGGTCCCGCGGCGAGGCGGTTCACCTCCGGCTGGTCCAGCCAGCCGCCGCCCAGCTCGATGCGGAAGGGCATGGCGCGCTGCCGGCGCAACGCCGTGGTGGAGCGTGCAGGAAGCCCCTCGTGGGGGATCCGTCGGCTCACCAGCAACTGTATGCCCAGCTCTCGGCAGAAGGACTCCTTCTCCGGCGTATAGCCGTCGCCGTTGACGAAGAAGATGTCCGGATGCAGCGCCCGCACCTCCTCCTGGAAATCCAATAGACCGCCGCCGCCATTGACCCACGCGTCTTTTACGCATCGCAGGCCCTTGAGCATGTATAGGCGCTCCTCCTGGGGACATACCGGGGAGTGCCCCTTCAGCTCCCGAATGGTCTGGTCCGAGCCTATGCCCACATACAGATCGCCGTGGCTGGCGGCCTCCTCCAGGAAGGCCAGGTGGCCGGAATGGAGCATGTCGAAGCATCCGGAGACAAAGACTTTCATGGTCGGAGGAAAGAGGAGGAGGGGTAGACTGTCGGTTTGGGAAGGGAGAGGGAGCCCTTGGGGCGTACGCGAGGGACTTTAATGCGCCTTTCTTCGCCCGGAGGCATCCGAACGCGCTCTTCCTCCGCGTGCGTGCGGGCGCCATGAGACAGGCAAGGAAAGCCGGCTTACATTAAGCGGATTTGTTTTCGGACAAGGATACCTTGCGCCGGCATGACGCCGGCTCCCCAGGAGGACGACGCCATTCCGGCGCTTCGCCTCTCCCCCCTCGCACGAGGAATACCACAGAATCATGAACAGCTCAAACCAGAAGCGCATTTTCACCGACTACCTCATCATTGGATCCGGATTGGCGGGTCTGACTGCGGCGCTGGAGGCCTCCAAGCACGGCCGCGTGCTGGTGATCACCAAGGCCCGCGCCGAAGACTGCAACACCCGGTATGCACAGGGCGGCATCGCCTGCGTCATGTCCGGTGACGAAGCGGCCTTCGAGGCACACGTCCAGGACACCCTGGTGGCCGGCGCCGGACTCTGCAAGCCCGATGTGGTGCGCGCCATCGTGAAGGCGGGCCCCGAGTGCGTGCGGAAGCTCCAGGATTGGGGATGCCACTTCACCCTCCAGAAAGAGGTGGATCCCGCCACCCCCGCAGACAAGGGCAATGAGTTCCACCTGGGGCGCGAGGGCGGACACTCCACCCGACGAATCCTCCATTCCGGAGACATCACGGGGCAGGAGGTCTCGGATGTCCTGGTGGCGCGCTGCCGCGAGAATGCCAATATCACCATCCTGGAAGACCACCTGGCCGTGGACCTGATCTCCACCCGGCACATTGACTGGCAGGGCGACAACGAGTGCCTGGGCGCCTACGTGATGAACACCGACACCCGCGAGATCCTCACCGTGGTGGCGCGATACACCTTCCTGGCCACCGGTGGCGCCGGAAAGGTCTACCTGTGCACCTGCAACCCCGATGTGGCTTGCGGCGACGGCGTGGCCATGGCATACCGCGCGGGCGCCGAGATCTCCAACATGGAGTTCTACCAGTTCCACCCCACCATCCTCTTCCACCCCCACGCGAAGTCCTTCCTCATCTCCGAGGCAGTCCGCGGCGAGGGCGCCATCCTCAAGATCCGCAAGAAGAACGAATACGTCTCCTTCATGGAGAACTACCACAAGCTGGGATCCCTGGCGCCCCGCGACATCGTCGCCCGCGCCATCGACAACGAACTCAAGCGCACCGGACAGGAGTGCGCCTGGCTCGACATCCGCCACAAGTCCGAGGAGTTCCTCCGCGCACGCTTCCCCAATATCTTCGCGAAATGCCTGCAGTTCGGCATCAACATGGCGAAGGACCTCATTCCCGTGGTCCCCGCCGCACACTACTGCTGCGGCGGCGTGCGCACCGACGTGAATGGCGTGACCTCCGTCAAGAACCTCTATGCCATCGGCGAATGCGGCTGCACCGGACTGCACGGCGCCAACCGCCTGGCCTCGAATTCCCTCCTGGAGGCACTGGTGGTCGCGAATTTCGCCGTGAAGCACGCCATCGCCCTGGGGCTGGAGACCCACGGCGAGATCACTCCCGACATGATCCCCGACTGGGAGAGCGGCGATGCCGTGGACTCCGATGAGCAAATCGTCATCACTCACAACTGGGACGAGATCCGCCGGCTCATGTGGGACTACGTGGGCATTGTTCGCAGCCGCAAGCGCCTGGAGCGCGCCAAGAACCGCATCCGCATGATCCGCAAGGAGATCGAGAAGTACTACTGGAACTTCCTTTTGACTCCCGACCTCATCGAGCTGCGGAACCTGGCCAGCGTCGCCGAGATGATCATCGACGCCGCCTCCGCACGACAGGAGTCCCGCGGACTCCACTACAACCTGGACTACCTCCCCGCCGCAGACCCCTCCTCCGTCGGAAAGGACTCCATCCTCCGGATGCCCCAGAAGTTCGAGCTGCGCTTCCAGTAAAAAAAACGCGCTCTCCCCCCCTCTTTCAAGAATTCCCCGACTTCCCTAAAACACCATTACCTTCCAAAAAGGAGCTTAGAGAACTATGCTTAGATGCCCCAAGTGTGGAACGGACAATCTGCTTAGCGCGGTCTTCTGCCGCGGCTGCGGCGAGCGAATGAACCTGGACGAGATCCGTCCGGACGACTTCGCCGACCTGGGCACCAAGAAGGACGCCACCACCATGCAGAACATCGTGGGCGGAATCATCATCGGCGTCCTGGTCGTGGCTTTCGTCGTCGGCTTCTGCTTCCCCAGCTTCGGCGCACTCTCCACCTCCGAGGAAGGACAGTCGGCAGCCAAGAGCAAGTTCTGCGGCGCGCCTACCGTGGAGCTCACCGACCAGGAGGCCACCGACCTGTGCAGCTACATGGTCAGCCGCGCCGGCGGCGACAGCGAGGGACCCAAGATTTCGAAGATCTCCACGCGCTATCACGAGGACGGCACCGTGTCCGTCTACGTGCGCACCACCTTCTGGGGATTCGTTCCCGCCTCCGTCACCTTCGCCAACTGCAACGTGGGCTCCGCCATCGCTAACCTCTACGGCGAAAGCGTGCGCATCGGACTGCTCCCCGTCCCCGAGGGACTCCGGGAGAGCCTCACCGATCCCATTCGCTCCACCTGCTCCGGAATTCTGTCGGACATCAACAATTCCGTGAAGGACAATGGCGTGACCGTCTCCGAGGGAAAGATCACGGTTAAGCACAAGAGAGTCAATCTAGACTAACTGGGCGGTAGATCGCTCGCAGACAGGAGGGAGAGGCGGAGAGGCAGGACACGATATCGTCCCCTCCCACTTCTCCCTCCTTCTTTCTTAAAAAATCCACTCTCTACTCCCCATACTGCCTTTATGTTTTCCGCCTCCACCGCTCCCGTGCTGGAGCAGCATCCCGCGCCCCACGACCGGAAGGTCCGCCATGTGGGCGATAGCCTCCGGATCACCCTCACCCTGAACCGACCCTGCCGCGGCTCCGCCTTCGTGCGCACAAACTTGGGCAACGGCGAAATCCAGCGCCAGGAGATCGTGCAGGAGGTAGAGATGGGCCAGGCGCCCCTGGGACGCGACTGGCGGGATCTCCCCATGCGCCAGACGGGCGCCACGCAGTATGAAATCCGCCTCCCGCTCGTGGAGGTCGGCGTCTTCTCCTACGTATGCTTTTTCATGGAGGAGAGCACTGGCGAGGTCCTCTGGCCCCGCGGCGAGAATGCCTCCGTGAAGGTGATTTCCGAGCTCTGCGCAGCCGGAAACACGATCTATAACGCCTTCGTCCGGCAATTCGGCGCAAATATCTCCGGAAAGGCGCTCACCGACGCCGAGCAGAATGCCGCGCAGGCACTGGACCAGGCGAGCTACACCGTGATTCCGCCCTCCGGGACCTTCCGCGCCCTCCAGAGCAAGCTCGATTTCATTCTGGGGCAGATGGGCTTCCGGATCCTCCAGTTCCTGCCCGTCCATCCCGTCCCCACGACCTTCGCGCGAATGGGACGCTTCGGGAGCCCCTTCGCTCCCCTGGACTTCTATGACGTGGACGCCTCCATGGCCGAGTTCGACCAGCGCACCACCCCCCTGGAACAGTTCCTGCAGCTGGTGGACCAGGTACACGCCCGCGGCGCCATGGTCTTCCTGGATCTGCCCATCGACCACACCGGATGGGCCAGCGTCCTGCAGTCCCACCACCCCGAGTGGTTCGCCCGCAATCCCGATGGCTCCTTCCAGTCCCCCGGCGCCTGGGGCGTGGTCTGGGCGGACCTCTGCAAGCTGGACTTCTCCCGGAAGGAGCTCTGGATTCGCCTGGCGGAGATCTTCCTGCATTGGTGCCGCAATGGCGTGGATGGCTTCCGCTGCGACGCGGGCTACATGGTGCCCGTCCCCGTCTGGAAATACATCGTGGCGAAGGTGCGCCAGCAATTCCCCGACACGGTCTTTTTCCTGGAGGGCCTGGGCGGCGGACAGGACGCCACCACGCATCTTTTGGAGGAGGCCGACTTGGATTGGGCATACTCCGAGCTCTTCCAGAACTACGGCGCACAGGAGATGGGGCGCTATCTGGAATTCTCCTCCAACTACTCCTCTTCCTATGGGGCATTGGTGCACTTTGCCGAAACCCACGACAACGACCGGCTGGCTGCACGCTCCAAGGAGTGGGCGCGACTCCGCGTGACTCTCTGCGCACTCTTCTCCCCCGCGGGATGCTTCGGCATCGCCAACGGCGTGGAGTGGTATGCCACCGAGAAGATCGATGTCCATGGCGCACGCTCCCTGAACTGGGGCGATCCCGACAACATGGTGCCGCTCCTGTCTTCCCTCAACGCCCTCATGAAGAGCCACCCCGCCTTCCGCGCCGATGCACGACTCCGGGTGCCCTACGGCTCCGGCGGAAGCGCAGTGGGACTGCTGCGGGAACCCCGCGGCGACCGCGAACACTCGGTGCTGGTGGTGGCCAATCCCAAGACGGACGAGACCGCCGAATACCAATGGCACTTCCAGGAGTTCGATCCCGGAAGCCGCCCCGTGGATCTGCTCTCCGGACGCGCCATCCCCGCCGTCCGCGAAGAGTGCCTCTACCGCATCCCCCTGAAGGCGGGGCAGGTCCTCTGCCTCTGCAATCCCGGACGGCAGGCGCTCCCGAAAGAGCCCTACGACGCCGTGGCACGGCAGCAGCTGCTCGCCACCGTCCTGCGTCTCCGCGTCTCCCTCAATGGCATGGGCGATCTGGAGGGCCTCCCGCTGGAGGACCAGGCGTATGCGCTCTTCCAGGATCCCGCGAAATTCTTTGCGGACTTGGCGGGGAATTCCCGGAACTACGTGCCTTTGGCGGAGTGGGCCCCCGAGAATGACGGCCGCCGCGACATCGTGGTGCCCGTGGACCACTACCTGCTCATCCGGCACGACACGCCCTTCCAGGGACAGGTCGACATGTCCGGCGTGGTCCATTGCAAGTTCCACTCCATCCCCATGGCAGACGGCCGGCACTTCGCTTTCCTGATGCCCCTGGAACACCGCATCACACACCCCGTGGTCGCAAATCTCCATCTGGTGGCCTACGGGAATGCCGGGTATGTCCGGCGCTTCGATGTGCGGGCGCAGGTCTTCCCCGAGACCGCCCAGGTGAATGTCTTGCGGCGCATCATCCAGAAGAATCTGACGCGCCGCCATTGCGCCCTGGCCACGAATTCCCGTGGCAGCTATGGACTGGTTCGCGGAATGTGGGGCAACCTGGAGGGGCAATACGACGCCCTCCTGGCGGCCAACCAGAATCCCGCGCTGCCCTCCGACCGCACTACCGTCCTCTCCCGCGTCCGCGCCTGGCTGATCTACCACGACTACGCCCAGGAAATCAGCGCGAAGTGCCAGACGGATTTCGCGGTCCCCGGAAAAAATGCCGCCTCCTGGCACTTCGTCGTTCCCTCCGGCATGGGCGGAAATGCATACCTCGCCATCCGCTACGAGCTGGAGGCCGAGGAAAACCGCGGACGGCTCATCTTCACGCGCTGCCCGCCCCCCGAGGACCTGGAACTGCCTGCCCTGGATGCCAATGCGCCCGTCACGCTCATTCTGAAGCCCGATGTGGATGACTGCTGCAACCACAATCCCACGCTGGCGTACCAGGGCGCAGAACGCTCCTTCCCCCGGCGCGTCACCCCCTTCGAAAACGGCTTCGCCTTCGCCCTGGAAAGCGGAAACCGCCTGGAGGCCCGCGCCAGCCGCGGCGTCTTCCTCAACGACGGCGAATGGACCTACAATCTCCATAACGCCATGGAGGCGGAGCGGGGATTGCGCGCCAACCACGATCTCTACTGCCCCGGACACTTCCGCCTCCAACTCAAGCGCGGCGAGACCGCGGTGCTGGAGTTCGCGGTCCTCGAGCCGAAGAAGCCCGCCATGACCCCGCCCGTCGAGCCCGCACACGGGCTCTCCTTCCATGAACCCGGAGTGCAGCTGCCCCTGGAACAGGTGCTTCGGGAAGCCATGGACGCCTTCGTGGTGCGCCGCGGCAGCCGCAAGACGGTCATCGCCGGATACCCCTGGTTCCTGGATTGGGGACGCGATACGCTCATCTGCATTCGCGGACTGCTGGCGGACGGACGCTTCCAGGACTGCCAGGATATCCTCCAGGAGTTCGCGACCTACGAGGAGAAGGGCACCCTGCCCAACATGATCGCCGGCGCGAATGTCTCCAACCGCGATACCGTGGACGCCTCCCTCTGGTTCGTCGTCGCCCTCCGGGAATACGGCCGCTGGGCGGGACACGACGCGCTGGCGGAGGTGCTGGCGCTCCCCTGCGGAAAACGCACCATGCTCCAGGTGGTGGAGTCCATTGCGGAACACTACCAGAAGGGCACCCCCAATGGCATCTGCATGGACGCCGAGTCCGGACTGATCTTCAGCCCCTCGCACTTCACTTGGATGGACACCAATTTCCCGGCAGGAACCCCGCGGCAGGGATACCCCATCGAAATCCAGGCGCTCTGGTATCAGACTCTCTGCTTCCTCGCCGAAACCACGGGCGAGAAGCCCTACGCCGCTCTGGCGGAGAAGGTCCGCGCTTCGGTGAACGAACTCTATCCCTCGCGCAGAAATGTGGGCCTCTCCGACTGCCTCCACGCCAATCCCGGGACCCCCGCGGCAAAGGCCGTGAAGGACGATGCCTGCCGACCTAACCAGCTCTTCGCGCTCACCGCCCCCGGGTTGGTCACGGATCCCGAACTCCGCAGAAATGCCCTGGCTGCCGCCGGACACCTCCTGACCCCCGGCGCCATCCGCACGCTGGCCGACCAGCGCGTGGAGGTCCTTCTGCCCATCTACAAGGACGGCTCCCTCCTCAATAACCCCTCATACCCCTACTGGGGCGAATACAAGGGCGACGAGGATACCCGCCGAAAGCCCGCCTACCACAACGGCACCGCCTGGCCGTGGGTCATGCCCTCCTTCTGCGAGGCGCTCCTCCAGACCTATGGAAAGCCCGCCGCACCCGCCGTCCACGCACTCCTCCAGGGAACCGGACAGCTCCTGCGACGCGGATGCCTGGGACACCTCCCCGAAATCCTGGACGGCGATTCCCCCCACGACACCCGCGGCTGCTGCGCACAGGCCTGGAGCGCCACCGAGGCATTCCGCCTCGTCAAAATTCTCGAGGAATACGACAAATGAGACACTTCATCTTCGATATGGACGGCACGCTCCTGGATACCATGCCGCTCTGGGAAACGCTGGGAGAGGACTTCCTGCGCCTCCACGGAAAGGAGCCCAAGCCCGGATTCCGCCAACACCTCATCGCGCTCTCCATGATCGAGGCCGCCGAGATGTTCGAACGGGAATACGGCTTCACCGAATCCGTTCCCCAAATCGTCCACGCCCTCGATGACATGGCACGCGGATTCTATACCGACAAGGCGCCCGCAAAGCCCGGAGTCATCGAGGCACTCCAGTGCCTGGCCAATAACCACTGCCCCTGCGTCGTCGCTACCGCCTCCGACCGCGAATTGGCCTCCGCCGCCTTCCAACGCACCGGAATCCAGCACTTCTTCCAGAAAATCTATACCTGCACGGAACTCGGCATCTCGAAGGATAACCCCGCGTTCTTCCAGACTCTCCTGGAAAAGGAACAGATCTCCGCCGACCAGGCCGTCGTCGTCGAAGACGCACTCCACGCCATCCGCTCCGCACGGAAGGACAATATCCCCGTCCTCGCAATCTACGACGACTCCGATAAGGAAAACTGGGAGGAAATCCAGTCTCTCGCAAACTGGTCCATGACCGACTGGTCACAGTTCCCCGCAGACGCCCTCGGATTGAAGACGGAAAAGTAAAAAAAACAAGCCTTGCCGCTCTGCCGGAGAGAAGGAGAAGGAGGGACTCCCCGGTGGAGGAAATCCTCAAATATTTTTTTTGACAATTTTTGACAATTCCGAACGGTGTGGTTGTTGGAAATTGTCGTGAATTGTCTGTTTATTGGGAGGGGAATTGTCAGGATTTTTATATGCCGGGGGGCTTGCGTTCTGAGTCTTTTGTGTGTATACTCTGTTTAAGATCCTTTGGATTGCCGTGTTATTCTGTTTCAGTATCCATAGAAAACCCACACAAACCAGAAAGGGAGTCCCATGCGGAAATCGTTTACCTTGATTGAGCTTTTGGTTGTCATTGCCATTATTGCGATTTTGGCGGCGATGCTTCTTCCTGCGCTTTCCAAGGCGCGTGCCAAGGCGCGGGCAGTCAGCTGCGTGAACAACATCAAGCAGATCGGACTGTACACTGCCCTCTACAACAACGACAACGACGACTACTTCCCCACCTGCTACTTTCCCACGTCGCTGGGAAATACCTTCTGGGCGCGCTACTTCATCCAGAACGACAACGTGAGCATGAAGCTCTTCCTCTGCCCCGCCGACAAGAAGCAGAACCTGTACAAAAGTTCGAATCCCACCAACGACGACATCTCGAAGAGCGTCGGATACTCCTTCCACTACCGCCTGCTGGGCTTTGACCACAGCGGCAACATCGCCCATCCGGAGCCCCAGACCATCAGCTCCCTCAGCCGCGTCTGCAAGAACGGCGAGACGCCCGTGCTCCTTGCTGACGGCGCGGACACCATCTCCACCACCGTCACCTGGGACTGCACCTTCCTCTTCTCCGGCTGGAATGTCCTGTGCCGCGAAGACAGCGCCACCGCATTCTACGCACTCTCCCGCCGCCACGAGGGCTTCTGCAATGTGCTGCTCCCCGACTACTCCGTGAGCAGTCTCAATAAGGGCAAGTTCGACGAAAACTACAATTGCCACAAGAGCCGCTACTTCCGACCCATCTACATCGGCGAGCAGAACGGCTGGATCAACGCAGTTGACTAGCGCCAGATATCGGCGCATGCGAAAAAGGCTCCCCGGCAGAGAGAATGCCGAGGAGCCTTTTGGTTTTTCAAAGGGAAGGAGTGAACCACCTATTTGTTGCTGGCGTCCTGCGCTTTTAGGCACCACGCTGCGGTCGTCAGGTGTCGTTGCGTGGAGAATTCCGTGGGTCGTCCGGCAATCGCGTCCAGGAAGCCGTCGAAGTAGTCTTTTGCGGGAGGGTCGAGGGGGATTTTCTGGGGTGACTTGTCCTGGGCAGTCGCCAGGAGGAGGTCGCTGCTTCCGTAGGCGAATTCCATCCAGCCCCTTGTGCCGGTGACGACGAAGCGCCAATAGGAGGGCAGGGTGAAGGCAGTGCCCTTGGGGGCGGTGTAGGAGACGTCACCGGACACGACGGCGCCGTCTTCTAGCTGAAATACGACCTGCGCCACATTCTGGAAGTGCGGGCATTGGGGGAAGCCCACGTTGTCGGCATGGGCGAAGAGGATTTTTGCCACGGGGGAGTTTGCCAGCCGAGGCAGGTAATCAAAGGCATGGCTTGCCAGGTCGTTGAGGGTCCCGCCATGGAGCCCCGCCTCAAAATACCAGTCGGGCCGACCGTCGTGGTAGTTGAGCGGATGCATTCCGTTGAACTGGATCGACTGCAGCTCGCCGAGCTGCCCCTGCGCCACGAGGGAGCGCGCCGTCGCCATGGCGGGTGTGGTCCCCAGGTCGAACATGCATCCCAGACAGGGGGCATGGGGACGGGCGCATTCCGTGCGGATGGCATCCAGGCCCTCCTGCGTGGTGCAGAAGGGCTTGTCGGAGAGGACGTGCTTCCCCGCGCGGAGCGCCTGGAGCACTTCCGCCTCCCTGCGGCCGTAGGCGTCGCCGACGACTACCACATCGCAGCCAGTGTCGAATAGCAACGCCTCCAGGGACGGGCACTCGCACGCCATGCCGCGCGCCTTCGCCGCAATGCGCGAGGCCTCATCGGGTTCCCAGGCGCCCACGATCTGTGCGCCGGGGGTGGCGCGGACTCGCTCCAGGAGCGCGAAGGCATGGGGGTGGCGGAAGCCCGCAAAGGCGAATTTCAAGGACATGGCGCTAGCCCCCCAATCCTAATAGCTTCAGCGCATTGGTGCGCCCGACCTTGAGGAGCTCCTCCTCTGTCAGGAGCCCCAGCGATTCCAGGAATGCCATGCATTGTTGCAGGGTGGAGGCCGCGGCAACCAGACACTGCTTTTCGGGATTGTAGAGCCTCCTGTCTGCAGTGAGGATGGCGTCGTTTCCCAAAATGTGGACGGGTCCCGGAGGCATTCCCGTGGCGTCGCTGGCGTCGCTGGTGACGATGGTCTTGTCGGGCCCCTTGACGCGCAGGATGATCTTGATGAGTTCCGGGGGCAGGTGGTGTCCGTCCGTGATGATGAGCGCCGTGAGGCGGTCCTCCGCCAATCCGGCAAGCAGCGGATTCTCGTGGCGGCCCACCAGGTTGGGACAGGCGTTCCCCAGATGCGTCAGGCATTGCGCGCCGGCGTCTGCTGCGGAACGGACCTGCGCGTATCCGGCAAGATGGTGCCCCACGGAGACCACGATCCCCAGCTCTCTGGCGGCTTGGATGCCCTCCGCAAGATGGGGGGACTCCGCGCTCATGGTCAGCAGCCGGAGAAAGCCGCCCGTGGCCTCGTGGAGCTCCCGGATCTTTTCCGGCGTGGGCGTCTGGAGCCACTCCGGATTGTGGGAGCCGATGCCCCGTCCAGAAAGGAAGGGGCCCTCCAGATGCAAGCCCGGCACCATCGACTCCAGATGACCCCGCGCTACTGCGCGGCGGATCACCGCCGCATTCCGGCGGTAGAGCTCCATGGACTGGGTGGTCAGGGTCGGCAGAAAGAGCGCCGTCCCCGCCGAAAAGAGCTCCTCGGCCGCCCGGAGGAATTGCTCCTCCGTTAGCTCGGGGCTATTGAAGTCAACGCCGTGGTGGCCATTGACCTGCAGGTCCACCCAACCGGGATTCTTCATGCTAGTATTTTCCTTTCAATAGGCTGGCGGCGGGCGCATCCAGATAGAGGTGGCAATCCGGGTGCGTCTGCAGGATGCTGGCGGGACACAGATTGGTCACGGGACCCTCCACTGCCGCCGCTACGGCCGAGGCCTTGCGGGCGTCCGGCACCGTGTTGATGATGGCCTTCGCCTTGAAAATCTGCGGGACACTCATGGAGATGGCGACCCTCGGCACGGCCTCCAGGGAGGGGAACCACCCCTCCGCAAATTGCTGGTGACGGCAGACCTCGTCCAGCTTCACGGGCAAATAGGAGCGCGTGGTCTCGAAGTCGGCAGGCGGGTCGTTGAAGGCGATATGGCCATTTTCGCCGATGCCGATGAAGGCCACATCCAGCCGCAGGGGAGCGATCTCCTTCTCCAGGGCGTCGCAGACGGCCTGCGGATCGGGATTCTCGCCTTGGACGGGATGGAATTGCAGGGGCTTCTGGGGCAGACGGTCCAGGAAGGCCTTGTGGAGGTTGAAGCGGAAGGAGGCGGGGTGGTTCTCGTCGAGCCCGATGTATTCGTCCAGGTGGAAGATATTCACCTTCCCCCAATCCACGCCGGGCTCCTCCACCAACGCGTCGTACATCTCATTCTGGCTGGGCGCCGTCGCCACGACGATGTTCGCGGTGCCGTAGGCCGCAAGCGCCTGGCGAAGCAGCGCCGCGCCCCGCGCGGCCGCCGCCTTGCCGGAAAGGACCTTGTTTTCGAAGATATGGACGTGCAGCATGGTGGTTTTTTGCTCCTGGCGGCTATTCTCCCAGGCGGGAGAGGGGATTCTGGCGGTGGCACTCCTCGATGACCGCGATCTGGCGGCGCACTTGGTGGAGGGGGATTTCCAGGGGGGCGCCGTTGAGGATGGCGTCGTAGAGATTCAGATAGAACTTCTCTACGCGGGAGTGGAAGTCGAAGCCCTCGTCGGAGGTGGTCCAATTGGCCTCGTACATGGGGAGCTTTTCGGAGCAGTATGCGCGGCCCTCCAGGGGCTCGCGGAGGAGCTGCTGCTGCGGGGCCTCGGCGGGATCGAACCACTTCCAATTCAGGGTCTTGTGGTCGCCCGTCAGGCCGCCGTGGGTGCCGTAGACCTGGTAGACGTAGGGGGAGTATGCGGCGCAGGAGGAGATCTCCAAGTCCACCACGGGATGTCCCGTGGCGCTCATGATCAGCTTCACGTGGTCTTCGGCGTCGCCGAAGGTATTGGCGCGGTCCATGTAGCAGAGGATCTTTTCGGGATCCACATCGCCCAGCAGCTGCAGCGCCTGGTCCAGGGGATGGGGACCGGTGTTCAGCAGGTTACCACCGCACTTCTCCTGGAGGGTCTGCCAGTCCCAACGACGGGCAAAGCCATTGAAGGCCACCTTCACCATCACAATGCGACCCAGGATCCCGGAGTTCATGATCTCCAGAACCTTCCGGTAGGTGGGGGCAAAACGGCTCTGCTGGAAGACCGCAAAGAACTTCCCCGTCTTCCGGATGACACCCTCCAATTCGTCCACCAATGCCACGGAGGGCGCCAGCGGCTTTTCGCACAAGACCATCTTGCCTGCCTCCAAGGCTTCCAGGGACACCGGCACGTGGTCCATGCTCTGGGTGGAATTCACCACCAACTCTACCTCCGGATCCGCCAACAGCGCCTTGTAGTCCGTGTAGGCCTTGCAGCCGAAGGCCTCGACCGCCTCCTTCGTGCGGTCCGCCAGGCGGTCGCATACGGCGACGACCTGGAAACGCTCTTGCAGCTTGGGGCGGTTCATGGAGACACCGTGGATGTCCCAGCCGCTACGACCCTGTCCGATAATGCCAATCTTGATCTTCTTCATGGTGGGATGCTGTTTTGGGGCTTGTGGGGCGGTTGCCGAAACGGAAAACAGTTCTGTGCTATTGCTATGCGCGGTAGACCAACTCCATTTGGCCGCTTCGCGCGGATTTGTCCATGGCCTCTAGCAGTGCCATGATCTCGAAGGACTCCTCGAGGGCGACGGGCGCCTCGCCGCCCAGGAAGAACTTCCCGATTTCCACGAGCAGTGGTCGGTAGAAGTGCTCGTCCAGGTTCTCGCGGAAGAAAACGGGCGGATTCTGGAGGTCCCGCAACGCGCCGCCGTATTGGTAGCAATTCCGCGCCAGGGAGACCACGGCCGCACGGCCATCCTCGTAGGAGACCTCGATGTGGTAGCCATGCGCATTCTCGCGGACCCGCACGGCGATGGCGCCCGGACCCATGGCGTATTCCAGCATCTCGGTGGCGTGGATGCCATACCAGATGATGCTGGAGCCCGCCGCCGCCTTGCCCACCGGTCCCCAAAGGAAGGACTCCTTCGGCACGGGACACTGCGCTTTGGCTTCCCGAATGGCGGGGCAGAAGCGCAAGGCGCTGCTGGTGAAATACTTCGTGTGGTGCTGTCCGGCAAGATCACGGATTTCCCGGGCGTGTTCCAGGGTATCCGCAATGGGCTTGTCCAGAAAGATGGGCCTCCCTAATCCCGCGCACTTCCGGAAGAATTCCAGATGCTGGGAGGGATCGTTGAGCTCCAACAGAATGGCGTCGCAGTCCGCCACCGCCTCCTCGAAGTCCTCGGTGACCCGGACGCCGAGGGATTCCAGATACGCCTGGCGCTTGTCCAGGCCCTCTTTGCCCTGAAATGGCGTCTCGAAGCGCAGCGCCCGCGTGGGGACCATCCCCGGCACCCGCAACTCCGGCGCAATGGCGGAATCCGCCATCAGCTTCGGCAACTCCACAGAATGGCTGGTATCCAGCCCGATGATCGCGACTCTGACAGAAGACTGTGACATGGCAAAGGGAAAATCCTACGAAAAGAATTCCTGCGACGACAAGGGATACATGCTACTACCGATATTTCATAATGTACCCGGTCCGTTCGCACAGGAATCTCATTCCCGCAAAGAATATCACGCGAATTTGCACACGCCCCACATACGACCCCCCCATTGCGCAATGCACATTTGCGCAAAACTCCCAATTCCTAAATTCGCAACTGCGGCGCACTCTGGCGCCGCTGGCGGTTTGCCGCACGCCTGCGGGCGGCAAGGCCCACTGCAGAGCGGCCACAACTCCTCATTCCTCATTCCTCATTTTTTACGCAAAAAAGGGCCCCGTGGACGCGTCCACGGGGCCCCTTTGCGTTTATGCGAACTGCTTGAGCGCCTTCAGGTTCTTTTCCATGGCCTCGAGGACGGGCACGCCCTGCGCCTCGTATTCGATGACGCACCACTCGGTGTCACCGGCGTCGCGGCAGAACTGCATGACCTCCTTCCAGGGGCAGTCGTCCTCTCCGATGAAGGGCTTGTCTCCCAGGGAGTAGCTGTAGGGCTTGCAGTGGATGGACTTGCTTCTGTAGGGGAAGCGCTTGAGCTCCGCCAGCACATCGGCGCCGCCGGTCATGGCGTTGCCCAGGTCCAGCTGGATGGTCACCCGGAAGTCCGCCTCGGAGAGGAGGAGGTCCCAGTGGCGCAGGCCATTGGGGTCGCCCTCGGGGCGGGTGAAGTCCTCGGGATGGCAGTGGTATCCGATGCGCATTCCGTAGGGCGCCAGGAGGTCGGCGATGTGGTTCAGGTCGCGTCCGCGCTGGCGGAAGTCCTCGGCGGTCTCGCCGGGCACGAAGGGCAGGATGATGTATTTGTTGCCCACGGCCTGGTTCAGGCGGATGGTCTCCTGGATGGCGTCGTCCTGGACGGCCTCCCAGGCGGTGTGCCAGCCACAGCACACCATTCCGGACTCCTTCAGGAGTGCGGCGTAGAATTCAGGGGCATAGACGGGGTTTCCGGCGAATTCGACGCCCTGGTATCCCATGGCCTTGAGGGCCTTCAGGGTGGGGAGGGGCTGCTCGGCGAAGTCCTTGCGGCAGGAGTAGAGCTGTGCGGCGATCGGGAAATGATAGGAAGCCATGGTGGATTCTGTGGGGTGTTGTTGTTGTGTGGGGGGAAAGCTCAGGATTTGGGCTTTTATGGAGTGTGCGTTGCGTCCAAGGCAGGATTGGAGGGGGAAAAGCACATGCCCGCTCCTTAGTCCTCATTGGCGGAAAAGGGAAAGAGCCCTTATGCGTTATTTGCCGTTCCAGTCTTCGATGCGGAAGGGCACCACCGCCTTGTCGGCCATGCGCTTGGCGGGAGTCATGGTTTCGAAGAGCTCCTTGAGGGAGACGGTCCCCAGGCAGGTATTGCAGTCACCGGCGCCGTAGTAGATGCGCAGGGTATCCTGGTCGTCTTCGAGGACGGCTCCGCAGGGGAAGACGGTGTCGTTCACCCAGGTGTCCTTGGCGTGTGTCTCGTAGGGGGCCTCGGCCACGATCAAGGGCTTCTTGGTGATGGCGATCAGCTTGGTGGGGTCGTTGAGATCGAAGAGCGCGGCGCCGGAGGTGTAGCGCTTGAACCAGGTATTGCCGACCAGGCAGGGCGTTGCGCGGTCGGGATCCTCGTCCACGGCGTGGAAGATCAGCAGCCAGCCCTTCTCGGTGCGAATCGGCGGTGCGCCGGCGCCGATCTTCTTGTTTGCCCAGGGGACGTCCTCGCAGCCCAGGAAGAGATCCTGTTCGCCCCAGTAGGCCATGTCGGGAGAGAAGGCATACCAGATGTGGAAGGGATCGCCCCATTGGTTGGAGGGACGCTCCAGACGCATGTACTTCCCGTTGATCTTCTCGGGGAAGAGCACCATGTTCCGCTGCTGCGGGATGCCCAGGTTCACGACGTCGAAATCCACGCCCTCGCCACGCCAGCGTGCGATGCCGGGACGCTCGGAGTGCTGGTTCTCGAAGCAGAAGGTCAGGTAGAGCTGGTCCTCCAGCACCGTGAGGCGGGCGTCGACCACCCAGGGGAGGATGGTGTCGCCGTAGTGCACCCGCACCAGGTCGGGGAGCATCTCGAAGTGGATGCCGTCATCGCTGAAGCCCAGTCCCGTGCCCATGTTGAGCGCGGGGCGGGAGTAGTCCGGCGCAAAGAGGTCGATGCGGGGAGCGATGATGTATTTTCCGTGATAGCGCGCAACGCCGGCGTTGAAGGCGAAGGAGGCGGGGTAGGGCACGTCGTTCTTGGTCAGCAGGGGGTTTCCTGCATAGCGGTGGAAGAGGGGGGAGCTATGCAGCTCGCCGACGTGCTGGGGGAGGTCCTTGAAGGGATTGGGCATGGCGTGGAGGATGGGTGGAGTCGGGAAAACAAAACGGAAACGGCGCAGAATATAGCTTTCGCGATGGGAGAAATGCCGCCGTTTTCCTAGAAAATGCGCCTTGCGGTTGTGGTGGGGAGGGAGCTACGCCTCGTCGGGCGGCTCTTGCTCCAGCTGCGGGTGTTCCGCGCACTGTTGGCAGACGCCCCAGAGGCGGTATTCTGCGTGGAGTTGGGCGAAGCCGGGGATTTGCGCTGGCTCGGGGAGTTGTGGCAGGGGGATGTCCAGGATTTTTCCGCAGTGCACGCAGATTGCGTGTCCGTGGTCGGCGGCATTGCTGTCGAAGCGCGCATTGAAGATCTTGTCCATGCGGGAAGCGATTCCGAAGTCCACGAATTCGGAGAGGATCCGGAAGACGCTTTCGCGGGTGATGGAGGGGATTTTTTTTCGGACGGCCTCCCATACTTGGTTCACGGAGGGATGCGTCTCGTTCCCCTTTAGAAATTGATAGACGGCACGGCGCTGTCGGGTGCACTTGCAGCCGTGCGCTGCGCATAGCTCGCGGAATTCCGTTTCGATTTTGGTAATGTGGCGCATGAAGCCCTCAATCCTTCTATAGCGTTGCGCCCTCGCACGCCGCATCCTCCGGAAATCACCGGAGCTCCCCGTCGGGAGCCGCGGCCAGAATAGCGTTTGTGGATAGGCGGGGAAACCGCGTTAATATACCCCGATTCCTTCTAAAAAAAGGAATCCGTTAAGAACGCCGGCCTCTACGGTGGAATCCCACCGTCCAATGCTCCCGCACGGGGAGTGTCATCGGGCGTCAGGGGAATGCATCCATTGGGATATATTTTTGCCGTCGCCCGCGGGGACCCCGTCTTCTGCGGGAAATGGGCAATAAAGCGGAGGGGAAAGCCGTTTCCGCATTTGTCCAAACGACGAACTGCCGGCCGGTGGCGTGGCTCTCTTTGGGGGAGGGTGCGCGGAGTCGGTTCACCTATTTTTTCGAAGGGCACCCTTCATGGAAGCGCAATACACTCGCGGGAGCATTCCCGCCATGATGCTGAAGACTGCCGGCGCCATGCTGGCCAGCACACTGTCCATGTCCGGCTACAACATCGCCGACACCTATTTCGTGGGACAGCTGGGCGGCAGCGAGCCCCTGGCGGCCATGGGCTTCACCTTCCCCATTATCATGCTGGCAGGATGCCTCTTCGGAGGCTTCGGCGGCGGCTGCATGGCGCTGATGGCGCAGGCGCTGGGGGCACGGAAGGAGGAGGAGGCGCGCCTCACGGTCTCCAGCGGAATGCTCCTGATCGCCATCATCGCCTGCGTGGTGGCGGCCATGGGACTCCTCTTCGCGTCGCCTCTCTATGCCATGCTGGGAGCACAGGGCGAGACCCTCCGCCAGCTGGAGGGATACATGGCCATCTGGTTCCTGGGATGCGTCACCGCCGCCATCGCCATGCCCGGAAACCACCTGCTGATCGCCGCCGGAAAGCCCGTCATCTCCTCTCTCATGACCATCCTGGGACTGCTGATCAACGTGGTGCTGGATCCCATCTTCATCTTCGGCGGCGCGGGCGTCGCGCGCTTCGCGGAGGGACTGCCCGCGCTGTTGGGCACGCCCCTGGGGTCGCTGGCACGCTGCCTGTCTTTTCTGCCCGCCATGGGCATCCGCGGCGCTGCGCTGGCGACCGTACTCTCCCAGGCGGCTTCCGCATTCCTGCTGCTGGCACTGCTGCGTCATCTGGGACTGCTCTCCTTCCGGCCCATTCCGCTGCCGACTCTCTTGCGCAGCTGGGGACGCCTCGCCGGATACGCCATACCCTCCATTTTGGGAATGCTCCTGGTCCCCGTGACCAACGCCATTACCACCCGCGTCACCGCCAGCTTCGGAAATGTGATGGTGGCCGCTACCGCCGCCGCCTCCCGGCTGGAGACCGTGGTCTTCGTCATCCCCATGGCATTCGGAATCCCCCTGATGTCCATTATCGCCCAGAACTACGGCGCGAAGCTCTATAGCCGCGTGAGATACGCCTTCCGGTTCGCTTCGCTCTTCGCATTCTCCGTCCTGCTGGTCGCCGCAGTCGTCCTGGCTTTCGTGATCCCCGCCGTGGCGGCGCTCTTCACCCCGGAGGCCGACGTGCAGGCCATCGTGGTGGAATACATGCATATCATCGCCTGGGGATTCGGACTGTTGGAGCTCACGCGATACGCGGGTTTCGCCCTCACCGGCACCGGACACCCCAAGCGCGACGCCGTCCTGAAGGCGGCACGGCTGCTCCTGCTCCTGATCCCCCTCTCGCTCTTGGCGGGATATCTCCATTGGCGGCAGGGAGTCTTCTACGCCCGATTGGTCACCGACCTCGTCGGAGGCAGCCTCACCTGGGGATGCGCCGCGTGGGTCCTCCATAAATTGCCGAAGGAGGACGGCGCATAGCGCGGAGTGCGCTACGAAAGTAGTGCATCCAATAGCTCTGGGACGCTGGATGCCACCGTGAGAAGGTTTCGATATTCTTTTGTGGTGTAGCCGTCGAGGATTGAGCGGTCCAGCAGCTGGAGCACGCCGTCATAGTATCCCAGGAGATTCAGCACCCCGATGGGCTTCGGAGTGCGTCCGTGGAGCACCTCCACCTTTTCCGTCTCCAGGGCATCGAAGAGCTCGTCCCAGGTGCCGAAGCTCCCGGGCATGGTGATCACCACGTCGGCGAGCTCCAGCATTTTCCGCTTGCGCTCCAGGATATCGGGGGTCACGTAGGTCTCGGTGAGGCCGTTGTAGAGGAATTCCGGGGGGAGCGTCTTGGGGAAGACGCCGATGGCACGACCGCCATTCTGCATCACGGCGTCGCATAGCACCGTCATGGTGCCCTCGCGGGAACCGCCGAAGACCAAGTCCAGACCCCGCCGCGCAAGCTCCTCGCCTAGCTGCTGCACCGCTTGCACATAGAGCACATTCTGCGGCATCGTGGCCCCTAAATACACCAATACTCGGCGAGATTTTTGGGAAGAATCGGAAGTGTTCATTGCTTTGAAAAAAGAAGAATGGTTACCGCCGATAGGCGGAAGAGCGCCAGCGGCACCTTATAGGCTAGCCACTAGCCACTAGTTGCTAGGTACTAATGAAGCGCCAGCGGCGCCTTATAGACTAGCCACTAGCCACTAGTTGCTAGGTACTAATGAAGCGCCGCAGG